>DATJIP010000234.1:0-41042 GCA_035493235.1 Steroidobacteraceae bacterium | reverse complement strand
AGATCGAGATGCTGGAGAAATACGGCATCGAGAAGATCTACACGCCCGAGGACGGCCGGCGCATGGGCCTGCTGCCGATGATCGAGGACGTGATCAAGCGCGTCCGCGCCGCGCAGAAGCCGCGCTACGAATTCGGCCCGCTGCACGTTCGCGATCACCGGCGCATCGCCACGACGATCACCGTGCTCGAAGGCGCGGACAGCGAAAGTGAAGGCGGTGCGGAGTCGAATCAGATCCGTCGAGCGCTCGGTCGCACCAAACACCAGGTCCCCGTGGTCGGCATCACGGGTACCGGCGGCGCCGGCAAGTCGAGCCTCAGCGACGAGCTGCTCGCACGCTTTGTTCGCCATTTCCCGGAGCGACAGATCGCCGTGGTCGCAATCGATCCGACGCGACGTCGCTCCGGTGGCGCCCTGCTCGGCGACCGCATTCGCATGAACTCGCTCGCCAACGAGCAGATCTTCATGCGCTCGCTGGCAACGCGTCGCCAGCACCTCGCCACCTCGGCGGTGCTCAAGGACGTGATCGAGCTGTACCAGCTCGCGGGTTTCGACCTGATCTTCGTAGAGACGGCTGGCATCGGCCAATCGGACACCGAAATCGTCGACCTGGTGGATTTGTCGCTGTACGTGATGACCAGCGAGTACGGCGCGGCCAGTCAGCTCGAAAAGATCGACATGCTCGACTTCGCCGACATGGTCGTGCTCAACAAGTTCGAGAAGCGCGGCGCCGAGGACAGCCTGCGCCACGTGCGCAAGCAGTGGCGGCGCAATCATCCCGACCGTATGCAGGTCCCGGACAAAGACGTGCCGGTGTTCCCGACGATCGCCAGCCGCTTCAACGATCCGGGCGTAAACCACCTGTTCGCAAGCATCTGCGCCGAGCTCGACAAGAAGCAGATCGGCACTGCGAAGTGGACCGTGAGCGATCCGGGCGTGACGGTGATGACGTCGCGCGATCCGCTGATTCCGGGCTCGCGCTCGCGCTATCTGGCGGAGATCGCTGAGTCGGGCCGCAAGTCACGGGCGCAAATCGAAGAGCAGGTTGCAGCCGCACGTCGCGCGTATGCGCATTACGAGTCGCTCAAAGCATTGAAGGATGGCGCGCTGCCGTCACCGCTGGATCGGTATCCGGAAACGGCGCTGACTGACGCGGCGGCCGATGCGACTCGTCGCGAGCTACGCGCCGCCTATCACGCCGAACTCGACGCCATGGGCGCCGACGCGATCGGTGAGCTGAAGGCCTGGCCGAAGCGCCTCAAGGCGGTCACGCAGGAGAAGTTCTCGTACAAGGTGCGCGATCGCGACGTCACCGGCGACAACTACACGATCTCGCTGTCCGGCAGCCAGATTCCGAAGATCGCCGTGCCGCGCGCCGTCGATTGGGGCGAGATCCTGGCGTTCGTGTTCAACGAGAATCTGCCTGGCGCGTATCCGTACACGGCAGCCGTGTATCCGTATCGGCGCGAGCAGGAAGATCCGACGCGCATGTTCGCGGGCGAAGGTCCGCCGGAGCGCACGAATCGTCGCTTCCATTATGTCGCTGGCGATCACGCGGCTGCGCGTCTCTCGACTGCATTCGATTCCACGACGCTGTACGGCGAGGATCCCGATCCGCGACCCGACATCTACGGCCGCACCGGCAACTCGGGCGTGTCGATCGCGACGCTCGACGACATGAAGAAGCTGTATTCCGGCTTCGACCTGTGCGCGCCGACGACCTCGGTGTCGATGACGATCAACGGCCCGGCGCCGATGATCCTGGCGATGTTCATGAACAGCGCCGTCGACCAGCGGGTCGAGCGCTATCTGAAGAGCGAAGGACGCTGGGAAAGTGCCGAGCGCAGGATCGCCGAGCTGAAGGCGAAAACCACCGAGCGTGGCGCCGCGTTCCCGAGCTACAAGGGACAGTTGCCCGAAGGTCATGATGGCAGGGGCCTGGCGCTCCTCGGCGTGACCGGCGATCAACTGGTCGAGCCCGAGGTGTACGCGCGCATCAAAGCGGAAACGCTGTCGCAGGTGCGCGGCACGGTGCAGGCCGACATCCTCAAAGAGGATCAGGCGCAGAACACCTGCATTTTCTCGACCGAGTTCGCGATGCGCATGATGGGCGACGTACAGCAGTACTTCATCGACCACGGCGTGCGCAATTTCTACTCCGTGTCGATCTCCGGCTATCACATCGCCGAGGCCGGCGCGAATCCGCTCTCGCAACTCGCGTTCACGCTGGCGAACGGCTTCACGATCGTCGAGTACTACCTGGCACGTGGCATGAAGATCGACGACTTCGCGCCGAACCTGTCGTTCTTCTTCTCCAACGGCATGGATCCGGAGTACGCGGTGATCGGCCGCGTTGCGCGGCGCATCTGGGCGCGCGCGCTGCGTGAGATCTACAACGCTGCACCGCGGTCGCAGATGTTGAAGTATCACATCCAGACGTCGGGCCGGTCGCTGCACGCACGCGAGATTTCGTTCAACGACATCCGCACGACGCTGCAAGCGATGTACGCGCTGTTCGACAACTGCAACTCGCTGCACACCAACGCGTACGACGAGGCGCTCACGACGCCGACGGAAGAGAGCGTGCGGCGCGCGGTGGCGATCCAGATGATCATCAATCGCGAGCTCGGGCTGAACAAGAACCAGAATCCGTGGGCGGGCTCGTACATCATCGATGCGCTCACCGATCTGGTCGAGGAAGCGATCTACAAGGAATTCGAGGCGATCTCCGAGCGCGGCGGCGTGCTCGGCGCGATGGAGACGATGTACCAGCGCAGCAAGATCCAGGAAGAGTCGCTGTACTACGAAACCAAGAAGCACGACGGCTCGCTGCCGATCATCGGCGTGAATACGTTCCTCTCGGACAGCGATTCCTCCGACGAGTTGAAGGGCGCGCAGCTCATCCGCTCGACTGAAGAGGAGAAGCAGGATCAGGTCGCCGCCGTGCGCGCGTTCCAGGCGCGCAATGCCGATCGGTCGGCTGATGCGCTCAAGAAATTGCAGGCGGTCGCTGCGTCGGGCGGCAACGTGTTCGAGCAGCTGATGGCAGCAGTGAAGTGCTGCTCGCTCGGGCAGATCTCGCGGGCGCTCTATCAGGTCGGCGGGCAATACCGAAGGAACATGTAAGAAGATTTCTCGCCAAGACGCCAAGGAAGAAAAGTCTGAAAATTCAATTTCCGGAACTTGGCGTCTTGGCGTCTTGGCGAGAGTCTCATCCGGGTCAGCTCGAATGAAAGCAGTAGGTCTCTATCGCAACCTTCCCATCGACGACCCTGAGTCGCTCGTCGATCTCGACGTCCCGAAACCGGCGCCGTCCGATCGAGAGTTGCTGGTCGAAGTCAAAGCCATCTCCGTCAATCCGGTCGACTACAAGATCCGCGCGCGCCCCGATCCCAACGCGCCGCAGCCGCGGATACTCGGCTGGGATGCGTCGGGCGTCGTTCGCGAAGTCGGCACCGGCGCGCAGCTGTTCGAGCCAGGCGACGAGGTCTACTACGCCGGCAGTATCCAGAAGCCGGGTGCGAACAGCGAATTCCACGTCGTGGACGAGCGCATCGTCGGCCACAAACCGCGGTCGCTCGGGTTCGCCGCCGCCGCGGCCTTGCCGCTCACTACGCTCACCGCGTGGGAAGGGCTGTTCGATCGCTTCGGGATTTCCAGCTCCGGCGCCGACCGCGGCAAGAGCGTGCTGCTGATCGGCGGCGCGGGCGGCGTGGGCTCGATCGCGATTCAGCTCGCGAAGCAGCTCGCAGGCCTGCGTGTGGTCGCGACCGCATCGCGACCTGAATCGGCACAGTGGGTCAAAGAGCTCGGCGCCGACGCCGTCGTCGATCACACCGGCGATCTCGCGGCACAGCTGCAGGCAGCGGGCACGCCCGAAGCCGACTACGTTTTCTGCCTCACCGATGCGACGCCTTACTTCCCGCGCTTTGCAGCGATCACCCGGCCGCAAGGCAAACTGTGCCTGATCGTCAGCATGACCGAGCCGGTGCAGCTCACTTCGCTGATGCAGAAGAACGTGTCGATCCACTGGGAGTTCATGTTCACGCGCTCGCTGTTCCAGACGCCCGACATGCAGCGTCAGCACGAGATCCTCGAAGAGGCAGCGCGCCTCATCGACAACGGCACGTTGCGCACGACCCTTGCCGAGAGTCTCGGCCCCATCAATGCGGCGAATCTGCGTCGCGCCCACCAGCTGCTCGAGCGCGGCCGCACGATCGGCAAGCTGGTGCTCGAAGGATTCCGTTGACCGACTCCCGATGAAAGCAGAGCACTTCTACCAGCGCCTGGACCACGGCATCACGGTGGTCGATACCGGTTTCGTTCGCCCGGGTTTCGATGCGAGTTTCCTGATCGTCGAAAACGGCCGCGCCGCGTTCGTCGAAGCAGGTCCGAACAGCGCCGTGCCGCGCTTGCTCGCCACGCTCGCAGCGCTCGGCTTGGGACGCGATGCGGTCGACTACGTGATTCCGACGCATGTGCATCTCGATCACGCGGGCGGCGTCGGCTTGCTGATGCAGGAGCTGCCGGGCGCGAAGCTGCTGGTTCATCCGCGCGGCGCGCGTCACATGATCGACCCGTCAGGGCTGATGCGCGGCGCGCGTGCGGTGTTCGGCATAGAGGAGACGGCACGCGACTATGGCGAACTCGTGCCAGTCCCGGCAGATCGCGTGATCGCGACGACGGACGCGATGGTGATCGAGCTGGCTGGCCGCCCGTTGTTCTTCGCTCACACGCCAGGCCATGCGCGTCATCATCACTGCATCTGGGATGAAGCGAGTCGCGGCTGGTTCACCGGCGATACGTTCGGCATCGTCTATCCCGAGCTGCAACCGTACATCGTGCCCGCGACTGCGCCCGTCGATTTCGATCCGCAGGCTCTGCACGAGTCGGTAGAGCGCATGCTCGCGCGGCGACCGGACTTCATGTATCTCACTCATTACGGCGCAGTGCGCGACCCCGAACGGCGAGCCGTGCAGTTCCTCGCTCAAGTGGATGCCATGGCCGCAGCGGCGCGCTCGCTCGCCGGCGCTCCGGGCCGGCACGAGCAGTTGAAGCGCGCCTTCGGCGACATCTACCTCGGCGAGCTGCGTCGCTCCGGTTCGATGCAGTCGGAAAAGTTTCTACGGGACATTCTCGCAATCGATATCGAGTTGAACGCTCAGGGATTGGGCACTTGGCTCGATAGAAAATAGCCTGCAAGTCGTGTAAGAAGTGCGAGCCACTTCATCGTCCCGGCCCGCGCAGCGCGCGCATGCTGGCTACGACCCCTAAATTCTCAGCTCCGCCCATGCCTGCACAATACGTTCCGGCCCTCGCATTCCTCTTCGGCGCGCTCGTCGCCCTGGTCGCCTCCTCGCTCTCGGTCACCCTCGGTGGGCAGTTGCAGCAGGAAATCCTCAAGCGCGGTGCGATCGCACAAGGCCGCATCCTGCGCATCTGGCGGCCGCCGCTGCTCGGTGCTTTCACACGCGTTTACTTCGAATTCCATCCCGTGGACGCGCCCGCGTCCGTCCAGACGTGTCATGTCGATCGCCGCATCGGCGAGTCGACGGCCTCGCTGCCTGCAGTCGGCACCGTGGTGCGCGTCAAGTATCTGCCCGAGCGTCCCAGCCGCGCTGTCATCGCCAAACTGGTGTCCCGCTTCATCGATTGACAGCGGACTTCCTACGTATACCGAAACCGGCTTCGGAACCAAGATCATCCGCCTCTCATTCTGTGGTCGAGTGTTTTCGTGGCGACCCCGCAGGAGGGCATATGGGTATTCTGGTCTGGTTGATCGTAGGTGGTGTGGTGGGTTGGCTTGCGAGCATCGTGATGCGCACTGATGCGCAGCAAGGCATTCTGCTCAACGTCGTGGTCGGTATCGTCGGCGCGTTGCTCGCGGGTTTCGTCGTGTCGCCGCTACTGGGCATCGGCACGATCAACCAGGGCATCTCGGTAGCGACGTTCCTGGTGTCGCTGGTGGGTGCCATCATCCTGCTGGCAATCGTCAACCTGTTCCGTCGCGGCCGCGCCCGCTAAACGGCAGCAGAGTCGAAAGAAAAGGCCGGGCAGCGCAAGCCGCCCGGCCTTTTCGTTTGGACCTCGTTATCTCGTTACTTGTCCTTGCTGTCGCCGTACAGCCGGATGCCGTAGAAGTAATTCGCGAAGTCGACGATCTGCACGGTGCCCGAGGCGCCGAAGGTGAACTGCGGAGCGAGTGCGACCGGTCGCACACTATCGCCGTACACTCTGGAATATGTCAGGTGCACAAACGAATTTGTTTCCGCCGCTCGTTCCGCAGGGAATGGCGTATCGCACCGACTTCATCGATCGCGATGAAGAGCGCGTGCTGCTCGAACACGTTCGCGCGTCGCCGCTGCGTGAAGCGCAGTACCGGCAGTACACCGCGCGTCGTCGCACGGTGAACTACGGGTTCGCGTACGACTTCACGCAGCAGAAGGCGAACCCTGCGCCGCCGATTCCGGAATTTCTCGCGCCGTTGCGCGCGCGTGCTGCGGAGTTGGCCGGTGTCGCCGCGGATGATTTCGTGCAGGCGCTGATGGCGGAGTACGTGCCGGGTACGCCGCTCGGTTGGCACCGCGACGTGCCGGATTTCGAGCTGATCGTCGGCATCTCGCTGGGCGGCACCGCACGCATCCGCTTCCGTCCGTATCCGTGGAAACCAGAACGGCGCAAGGAAGTTTTCGCGCTTGAGCTGGAGCCGCGCTCGGCGTATATCCTTCGCGACGAGGCGCGCTGGGGCTGGCAGCACAGCATCCCGCCGACCAAGGAACAGCGTTACTCGATCACCTTCCGCACGGCGCGCAAATCCGGAACCGCACGACGCGGGGAGCGTTGAAACGCCATGAATCGCGACTTCAAAGAACGCTATGTCGAGCGCGGCCGCGCGCTGCGAGTCATGGGCTTCCCCATCGACGACATGGAAGTCGAAGAGCTCTACGCAGTGATCGGCTTCCTGCTCGAGCAATCGGGCGCGGATACCGAGCTGACGCTCGCCCAGGAAGCGCCGCTCGGCGCACCGCTCGCCGACCCGCCGAAGAACGACGGTCTCGTCGAAGGTTGACGCTAGTCAGGCGTCAGCAGCGACGCTCCGCATCCATCGAGCAGCTCGCGCAGAACGTCGGCTGTACAAGTCAGTGCACACTTCGTGAGTGCGTCCGCGGTCGCGGCGTCAGGTGCGAACACGCCAACTGCGTGACCTGGCAACTCGCCGCCGGTGACACGCGAATAAAAACCTAGATGCCCGCTCGGCGAGCGCGCAGTTTTCGGCGCACTGACTGCGAGCGCGGTCGCCGTGAGTTGCAGACGGCGCGATGATTCCGCAAGCCGCAGCTCGATTTCATATGCCTGCGGGCCGAAGGCGCGCATGTCGCCGCCGGCATTCACCAGGCCCGAGGTGCAGCCGTCCTCGATGAGCGCGTCGACTGCGCGGTCGATCGCGAATCCCTTGGCGATCCCGCCGAAGTCCAGCAGGGCAGGGCGCAGCGGGACACGGACCGATGTGGACTCGATGAGCTGCAGATCGCCGACGCTGGCGGGACTGGCCGGAATGCAGGGATCGAAATGTCCGCCGCTCGCTCGCCACAGTTGCGCCGACAGCGACAGCACCGCGAACGTCCACGGATGGACCGCCACCAGTGCTCCGGCGGGTGCCGTGGCAATGCGCACCAGGTCGCTGTCGGCTGCGGTTGGGTGCATCACCCGCTCGACTGTCTGAAAAATCTCGCACACCCGGTCGAGCGCCTGCCCCTGGGCGGCGGCGTCGGTCACGCCCTGCGCCTGGATGCCCAGGAACGTCCCGAGTCCGACGGTCACGCGCTCCATCAGCCGAGTTTCGCGCGATACCCCTGGTAACACAAATGCAATTCGTTATCATTTGCGCTCGCATCGGGAGTCGACAAGAACATGGTCCCTGGTCCGCGCTGCTGGCTTGCCCTTCTCGCCCTGGCTGGGCTCGCCGCCTGTACCTCCGGCAGCGGCGATGGTGAGAGTTCGGCGCCCCCGCCTGCGACGGCGAGTCTTTCCGCGGCCGCCGCGTTGGGCGAGAAAATCTTCGACGACCCGTCGCTTTCGGCCAGCGGGCGGGTCGCATGCGCGACTTGTCACGCAGGCGATCACGCGTTCGCCGATGGCCTGGTCGTGCCGATGGGTGGCAGCGGAGTCGACGTGCCGGGCTTCCGCAACGCTCCGTCGCTCAAGTACCTCACGCAGAACTCCGCGTTCTTCTTCGACGACGAAGGCACGCCGACCGGCGGCTTCAATCGCGACGGCCGCGCCGACTCGTTGATGGAACAGGCGCGCCGACCGTTCCTGGCGGCGCACGAGATGGCGAACGCTTCGGCGGCTGACGTCGTCGACCAGCTGAGGCGCGCAGCCTACGCCGCCGAGTTTCGCGCCGCGTTCGGCGAGCAGATCTTCTCGACGCCCGATGCAGCCTTCGAGCGCGCGCTGTTCGCGCTGCAAAAGTATCAGCAGGAAGATCTCGCGGAATTTGCGCCGTACACGAGCAAGTACGACGCATTCCTGGCCGGCCGCGCACAACTCAGCGACGCAGAGTTGCGCGGCCTGGCGCTGTTCAACAATCCGCAGAAGGGCAATTGCGCCGCGTGTCATCCGAGCGCGCGCGGTGCGAACGGCGCGCCGCCGCTGTTCACCGACTTCACGTATGACAACCTCGGCGTGCCGCGCAACGCGGATATTCCTGCCAACGACGACGCGGCCTACCTCGATCTCGGATTGTGCGGCCCCGACCGCACCGACATCGCCGACATGCGTGAGCTGTGCGGCGCCTTCAAGGTGCCGACGTTGCGCAACGTCGCGGTGAGCGCGCCTTACTTTCACAACGGCAAGTTCGCCACGTTGCTCGAAGTCGTGCGCTTCTACGTGCGCCGGGACACGAATCCCGACGAGTGGTATCCGCTCGATCCCGCAACCGGCCTGCCGCGCAAGTTCGACGATCTGCCGCCCGAGTTCGCCGCGAACGTGAACACGACTGAGCCTCCGTACGATCGCAGCCCCGGCGACCTGCCGGCGCTCAGCGAGCCGGAGATCCAGGACGTGGTCGCGTTCCTGCAAACCCTGACCGATGGCTTCACTCAATGAGAATCGAACAATGACTGTCAACGGACTCGTCACCATGTCTCGCTCGCTGTGCATCGCTGCAGCGCTTGCTTGCACGCTTGCGGTCGCGTCGCCAGCGCGCGCTGCCACACAAGCAGATCTCGAAGCCAAGGTGGCAGCGCTCGCAGAGCAACTGCAGGAAGTGCAGCGCGAACTCGCGGCCCTGAAGTCGCAACAGCAGCCCGCGAGTGTACCGGCCGCGATCGCGACGTCGGCTGCACCGGCCGCGATGGCAGCGACCGGCAGGTCCGAGCCGGATAACCAGGGCGTCAACTGGTTCGGCTATGGCGAGATCAATTATTCGCGTCCCACCGAGGATTCCTCGGGCACCACGGCGGACGTCGGCCGCTTCGTGCTCGGCGCGAGCTATCGTTTCGACGAGAAAACCCGCTTCATCAGCGAGCTGGAAGTCGAGCACGCGATCGCCTCGGCTGACGACGCCGGCGAAGTCGAAGTCGAGCAGGCGTGGATCGAGCGCGAGCTGAGCGACACGATCTACGCGAAGTTCGGCCTGTTCCTGATCCCGGCGGGGCTGCTCAACGAGTCGCACGAGCCGACGCGCTACTACGGCGTGTTCCGCAACTTCGTCGAGACCCAGATCATTCCCACGACCTGGCGCGAGATCGGTGCAGCGCTCGAAGGCAACACCGAGGCGGGCTGGCGCTGGGACGTCGGCATCACGACCGGGCACGACCTGTCGGCGTGGGACGCGACTTCGGAGGAGGGGCTCGAGTCGCCGCTCGGCTCGATTCACCAGGAAGGACAACTCGCGCGCGCCGGCGACTTGAGCAGCTTCGGCGCGCTCAACTACACCGGCATTCCCGGTCTGCGCGTCGGCGGCTCCGTCGTGTACGGCGACATCTCGCAGGGTCAGCCCGGCTTCGACAGCAACAAGCTGCTGCTGTGGGAAGGCCATGCGCGCTGGACGCCCGGCGCGTGGGATCTGAGCGCGCTCTATGCGCGCGGCGAGATCTCGGACACGGCTGCGATCAACCTGACGCTGGTCGGCAATCCTGTGCTGATTCCCGAGAGCTTCTACGGTTGGTATGCGCAGGCCGCGTATGTCGCGACGTTGCCGAATTCCTGGACCCTCGCTCCCTTCGCGCGCTTCGAACGAGTGAACACGGGCGCCAGCTACGCATTCATCGGCGCCGGACTCACGCCTGCCGCGCTCGAAGCCGAAGAGGTCACGACGGTGGGCATCAACCTGAACATCGCCTCGGGCGTCGTGTTCAAGCTCGACTACCAGATGTTCGATCTGAACTCGTCCGCCGATCGCATCGATCTCGGCCTGGGCTATGCGTTCTGACGCAGTCGTCATCTGCGTGCTGGCTGCTGTGCCGTTGCACAGCGCGAGCGCGGCCGTCTATGCAACCGCCGAGCAGGCGCAGCGCGAGCTGTTTCCCGATGCGAGCTCTTTCGAAGTCGTGCCACTGAGCCTGTCGCCGGCGCAACTTCAGGAGGTCGCGCGACTCGGCGGACCGCAAGCCGGACATGGCGCACTGAGCGTCTGGGCGGCGAAGCAGGGCGCGACTGTGCTCGGTCACGTGTTCGTCGACGAAGTGATCGGACGCGAGGATTTTATCACCTACGCCGTTGGCATTCGCGCCGACGGTCAGCTCCTGCCGGTGCGCGTGCTCGAGTATCGCGAGAGTCATGGCGGCGAGATTCGCAATCCGCGCTGGCTCGCGCAGTTCGCCGGGCGCTCGAACGTGCAACAACTGCGCTTCGGCACGGATATCAAGAACATCGCCGGCGCGACGCTTTCCAGCGAGCACGTCACCGCCGGCGTGCGCCGCATCCTCGCGATCCGACAGACAGCAGTTGTCGGCGCAGTCCCCTCCGGATCTGCAGGCACCGGTTGATCATGCCGACCTGGTTACGCCGAGCTCTGTATTCCAGTCTGGGCTTCCTGTGGCTCAGCGGGATCGTGTGGCTGATCCTGCACTGGTTCTTTGCGCGTCAGACGGAGTTCGGTCCCGCGCCTCATCCGTGGCAGCCCGGAATCCTGCTTATTCACGGCGTGCTCGCGCTCGTAGCCACTTTCCTGTTCGGCTGGATTGCAGGCTCGCACGTTGGCTTCAACTGGCGGCGCGGTTTGCAACGGATCAGCGGCGTGTCGCTGATCGTCCTGCTCGCCGTTCTGGCGCTGACCGGCCTTGGCAATTACTACCTGACCTGGGACGCAGCGCGCGGCGTCAACGCCCTCGTGCACGAAGGCGCGGGCCTGCTGGCGATCGTCCCAGCCCTGCTGCACTGGGCCGTCGCCAAGCGTGCGGACTCGTCCTCAGTTGCGGGCGGCTGAGGTGCTCGTCGCGGCCGGTGCCGCACCCGACTTGCCACGATAGCGATCGAACCACGCGAGAATCGCGCTGGCTTTCGCGGCGGACTGCGAAGGTCGCGAGGTCAGACCGCCGTGCGACGCACCGGGCACTTTGACGAGACCCGTCGGCACACCGGCAAGCTGCAGCGCCTGGTAGTACTGCTCGGAGTCGCTGAGCGGCGTGCGGAAATCGTGATCACCCACCAGCACGAGCGTCGGCGTCTTCACGTTACCAACCAGCGACAGCGGCGAGCGCTGCCAGTACGCATTCGGGTCTTCCCACGGCAGCTTGCCGAACCAGTACTTCGGCATGAACGGCGCGATGTCCGTGGTCAGCACGGTGCTCGCCCAGTTGATCACCGGCTTCTGCGACACGGCCGCCTTGAAGCGCGTCGTCTTGCCGACGATCCACGCCGTCAGGATGCCGCCGCCCGAGCCACCAGTGACGAACAGGTTGTCCGCGTCGACGTAGCCTTCCGCGATCGCTGCATCGACCGCGCTCATCAGGTCGTCGTAGTCCTGCCCGGGATACTTGTGATGAATGAGATTCGCGAACTCGAGGCCATACCCCGTCGACCCGCGAGGATTCGTGTACAGCACGGCGTAGCCTGCCGCGGCGTACAGCTGATAGTCGGTCGAGAAGCGCGGCCCATACGCCGCGAACGGTCCGCCGTGAATCTCGAGAATCAGCGGATACTTCTTGCTGCGATCGAAATTCGGTGGCGTGACGAGCCACGCGGAAATGTCGCGCTGATCGGCCGATGACTTGACCTTCAGCGGCTTCACGTCGCCGAGCGTCTTGCCGCTCAACAGCCCATCGTTGAGATGCGTGAGCTGGTGCACCTTGCCGCCGCGCGCGATGGAAATGTCCGTGGGCCGTTGCGCCCCGCCGCTCGTGAACGCAATCGCGCCATTGTTCGCAACCGTGAACTGACCGCCCGTGTACGGACGATCGAGCGAGCCGCCGCTGACTCCTTCCACGACAGTCTCGATTTTCCCGTTCAACGACAGGCGCCCGACCTTGGTCACGGACTTGTCGTCGTACTGCACGTACAGGCTGCGCCCATCACGCGCCCACACCGCATCGTCGATCGTGCGATCGAGCGACGCCGTCAGCGAATGCGGATTGCTGCCGTCGAGGCCCATCAGATTGAGCTCGGCATTCTGATAGCCGAGGTACTGATCTTCGAAGCTGAGATACGCGACCGACTTGCCGTCAGGCGACACGACCGCGCCACGATCCGGGCCGTTACGCTTCGTCAGCTCCTGCACTGCGCCGTCCGCGAGCGATACGCGATAGACCTCGGTGTTCACCGGCTCGCGCTGCCAGTTCTCGCGGCGATTGCCGGTGACGAGCACGCTCTGGCCATCCGGTGTCCACGAGATCGGACCGTCTTCGTTGTACGCGCCGAACGTCAGTTGCCGCGGTGCACCGCCGTCCGCCGAAACGACATATATATGTGTGAAGCCTGGCTTCAGATAACCACCTTCGTCGGTGCGGTAAATCATGTCCGTGATCAGCTCGAGCGGCGGCGCCCACTCGGCGCCTTCGGGCTTCGGCGGCGCAGAGCCGAGTTGCGGCTTCTCGTCGGGCGCGAACATCGTGAACGCAATCCACTTGCCGTCCGGCGACCAGTTGAGGTTGCCCGGCGCATCGGTGAGATCGGCGATCTTCGCCGTCTGATTGCTCTGCACCCAGCGCACGAACAACTGCGGGCGACCGCCGTCCGCTGTCGAGACGTACGCGATGCGATCGGCCGTCGGCGACCAGCGCGGCTGCGAATGCGAGCCTGCGGCAGTGACCAGCGGCCGCTGGTCGCCAGTCTCCGAGTCGATCAGCCAGATCGACTGGCGGCCACGGTCGGTCATGATGTCGAACGAGATGCGTGTGTAAGCAATCTCGCGGCCGTCCGGCCGGATCTGCGGATCGCTCGCGAGCTGCAACGCAAACAGATCGCGTCCCTGGAACAGCCGGTTTGGCGCATCGGGCGGCGTCGCCAGAACCGATGCGGAGACCGCGGACAACAGCGTGAGAGCAAGGAGCTTGCGCATGACGAACGACTCTCTTCGAAGGAAAAGAGTGCGGACGCTAGCTTAGGTTCGTGCGGCGCGTCCAGTAGGATGCGGACATGCATACAAAGAGGTCGCGGACAGTCGCGGTGATTGCGCTGCTGCTGCTCACGCTCGGCGCCGCGCAGCCGCCGCCACGTCCGGGCGATGAAGGTGTCTTTTACGGTCCGCTGGTCCGGGTCAAGGACGGCGATTCGCTGGTCGTGAAAGTGCAGGGCGTGGCGATGGATTTCCGCCTCGCCGAGATCGATGCGCCGGAGCTGGACCAACCGTACGGTGAGCAGGCGAAGCGCGATCTCAAATCGCTCGCGCAGGGGCAGCAGCTCGTGATCGTGCCGGTCGACACCGACGGGTATGGGCGCACTGTCGCGCACATCTGGAACGGCGATTCGTACCTCAACGCCGAGATGGTCAAGCGCGGCGCCGCGTGGTTCTACCCGAAGTACGCTCGCACCGAGGTGCTGTATTACGTCGAACAGGAAGCTCGCGACGCGAAACGCGGGCTCTGGGCGCTGCCACCGAAGGACCATGTGGAGCCGTGGGAATGGCGCAAGCGCAAGCGCGCCCGGAACTGACGCTGCTCTGGCCAGTCAGATCCTGAGGAGTCCTCGCAACAAGGAGAAGCCTCATGGCCATGAGCATCGGTGCGACTGACGATTCCGCTCCCATCGCCGACATGAATACGACGCCGCTGGTCGACGTCATGCTGGTCCTGCTGATTCTGTTCATCATCACGCTGCCGGTGCTGACTCACAGCACGAATCTGCACATCGGCAAAGGCCCCGCGAACGAGACGGTTCCCGAGGCGATCAACCTCATGATCGACTTCGACGGCACGATCGTCTGGAACGGCACGGTCGTGCAAGACCTCGCTCAGCTCGAGCGCTACTTCGTAGTGGAAGCCGGCAAGGCGAACCAGCCGGAGCTGCACGTGCTGCCCGACAAACGCGTCAACTACGACAGGGTCGCGAAGGTGCTGGCGCTGGCCCAGCGCAGCGGCATGCAGCGCGTCGGGTTCGCCGGTCAGGAACGGTTCGCGGATTAGCAAAAGAGAACCGCCAGCACCCCGGTGTGCTGGCGGCAAGGCCTGCGTAAAGGATTACCTTGGAAGCAGGCGGGGGCACCCGCTTTTAAGATCGTCGACCTGGGCTTCGGTCACTGTCTGTTCCAGTGCACCGGACACGGACTGCCACGCCCAGAGACTCGGTTGGCGAGGTTGCTGCTTGCGCCGCGTGCGCCCGGTGTGCAGTTCGGAGAGACGCTCGGCTTCTTCCACCGTCATCAACTGCTCACTCGGATAGCGGTACATCGCGCAACCCTCCTGGCTCGTTCGAGTCTTCGGGCGAGAGTATCGGCCGCGCCTACAGGTGCTGGAATCAGACCGACGCTGAAAGTTCAGTCGCGCCGCGCGCTATGATTGGCAAAACGTACAACACGAGACGAATAACCAGAGGGGAGGAACGCAGACATGCGCAAGGGGCTGATCGTCGGAGGGTTGATCGTGGTGGTGGTCGTCGCCGTCGCGCTGTTCGCAGGTCGCGATACCTGGGCGACTGCAAAGATCGGCACGGTGTACGTGGCGAAGCAAACCTGCTCGTGCCTGTTCGTCGCCGGGCGGCCGCTGGAGTCGTGTCGCACGGATTACGATCCGGAGGCGCTCAAGCCGCTGACGGTCGAGAAGGGCGATAGCGGCGTCAAAGTGTCTGCGCTCGCGGGCCTGGTCTCCGCGCAGTCGAAGTTCGAGCCGGGCTTCGGCTGCCATCCCATCAATTGAGGAGACACACCATGAGCGCATTCTCGCGTCTTGCGATCTCTGCTGCTGTTGCTGCTTCCTGCTGTGTCGCCTCTGCACGCGCGGAGCTCGCGCCGTTGCCGCCGCAGCCTGCCGATGTTCCGTGGCCGACGGCCGAGTGGCCGACCGGCCCGTTGCCCGAAGGTGTCGATCGCGCTGCGCTCGACGCAGCGATGGCCGATGCGTTCGGCCAGCAGGCGCCGGGTCTCGGTGAGACCCGCGAAGTCGTGATCATCTCCGGCGGCAAGCTGGTGCACGAGCAGTACGGCGCCGGCTACAACGCCGACATGAAGCTGGTGTCGTGGTCGATGGCGAAGTCGATCACGCAGGCACTGGTCGGCATCGCCTCGAAGCAAGGCAAAGTGAACGTCGATGCGCCGATGGGCAATCCGCATTGGGCCGCGACCGACAAGCAAGCGCAGATTCCCTGGCGCACGTGGCTGAACATGACGGATGGCATGCGCTATCTGGAAATCGAAGCGAAGACGATCGCGGACAGTGACGCGTCACGCAAGCTGTTCGGCCCGGGGCGACTGGACGTTGCGAACTACTGCTCCGGCCTGCCGTACATTCACGAGCCAGGCACGCATTGGAATTACAACTCGTGCGGCATCGTGCTCACTGCCGACGCGCTGACGCGCGCGATCGTGCCGAATCCAGAATCGCCGCAGGCGCGTCGCGAGGCGATGTTGAAGTGGATGCACGAAAGTCTGTTCGACGTGATCGGCATCAAGCCGCAGCCGGAGTTCGATGCTGCCGGGCTGTACTACGGCAGCGCGCTGATCTACGCGACAGCGCGCGACTTCGCGAAGTTCGGTCTGCTGTATCTACGCGATGGCATGTGGGATGGCCAGCGCGTGCTGCCCGAGGGCTGGGTCGATTTCGCACGCACGCCCGGCAAGAGCGAGAACGCTGACATTTACGGTGCGGGCTGGTGGGTGTCGCCGGCGCAAGGCGATGGCAAGCCCTACAAATCGCACATCGATACCGGCCAACAGCGCGACGCGTTCAGCGCCGAAGGTTTCGAAGGCCAGTTCACGCTGGTCGTGCCGTCGAAGGACCTGATCATCGTGCGCCTCGGCTTCACACCGGAAAAAGATTTGCGCACCGGAGCGATTCGAGTGTGGCTGGGCCGCGTGGCACGCGCATTCCCTGTAGCGGCAAAAGGGACAGAGTAGGGGGGCATAGGTCATCCCAGAAGAACTCTCGCCAAGATCGCCAAGCAGAACCAGAGATTCAATTTCCGACATTTTTACTGTTCGGAACTTCTCCTCCTTCGCGTCTTGGCGGCTTGGCGAGAGTTCTTGCCGCTTACTGCGTGACTGGCTGCACGGCCAGTTCGAGCACCTTCCCTCTCCTTAACACGCGCAGCGGAACCTCCCGCTGCGCGAGCTCCACCGTCAACAATCGATGCAGATGATCCAGACTCTCGATCGCCGCGCCATCGAACTCCAACAACACGTCTCCTTTCTCGAGCCCCGCGCGCTGCGCTGGCCCATCCGCTAACACTTCCAGCACGAGTATCGCGCTCGACGCCGAGCGTCCGAGGCCGCGCACGATGCGGCGATCGAGCATGATCGTCTGTCCCGCGAATCGCAGGCGGCTGCGACGCACACGCCCTTCGCGCATCAACGTCGCAGCGACGTTCGACGCGATGTCGATCCCGATCGCGAAGCAGATTCCCTGTGCGCCGCCAGCGATTGCTGTATTGATGCCGACGATGCGTCCCGCGCCGTCGACGAGCGGGCCGCCCGAGTTGCCGGGATTCAGCGGCGCGTCGGTTTGAATCACGCTTTCCACGAGTCGTCCCGAGCGCGTGCGCAGGCTGCGGCCGAGTGCGCTGACGATGCCGGCAGTCACCGTCGCTTGATAGCCGAACGGATTGCCGATCGCGATGACGAGTTGCCCGACGCGCAACGACGACGAGCTGCCGAACGTTGCGTACGGGAAGCCGCTGCCGGCGAGGCGCAGCACTGCGATGTCGGTCTCGGGATCATCGCCGACGAGCGTGGCTGGAACTTCGCGGCCGTCGGTCAGCGCCGCGCGCAACTCGGTCGCACCGTTGGCGACGTGACTGTTCGTGAGCAGATAGCCGTCGGGTGTGTAGAGCACGCCCGAGCCGACGCCGGAGGGTCCGCGGCGCGAGCGCACCGAGATGCTGACGACGGCCGGGCTGACGAGTTCGAAAGCTTGGGAAACGACTTCGGAATAGGGGTCGAGCGCGACCGGCTCGACGGGTGATGGCTGGAGCATGCGAGCGATCTTCGCGCTGCGGGTCGACGAATCCACCCGGCCGTTCAGCCGGGACCTTGTCCATTGCGGGCCTGGCAAGCCGGGCCCCGGTCAATCGCCCGATGGGTAATCAGCGGGCCGGCGCGCATCGTTTGCGCCATGAACGCAATCAATCCCCTCAGCGATCTTTCGCAGGCCCTCGAGACCGAAGTAGCCGCGGCGCGCGGCCTCGCCGTCGCGGTTCGCAATGCGTCTCACCGGCACATCAGCGCGCTGCTCTGGCAGCCCGATGTCGTCGTCACTTCCGAGCAGGCCGTCGGCAATCGCGACGAATACGAAGTCGTGACTGCCGCCGGTGCGACGGCCACCGCGCGAATCGCGGGCCGCGATCCTGGGACCAACCTGCTGGTCATGCGAACCGATGCGCCTCTCGCAGCGACAACCGTGCCGCGCGGGACGGCCCGGGTCGGCAGCCTGACTCTGGCGCTCGGCGCGGATGCTGCCGGCGCCACGACTGCGCGCCTCGGCCTGGTCAGTTCCGTCGGCCCGCAGTGGTACAGCCGCGCGGGCGGACGCCTGGAGCAACGGATCGCCCTTGATATCCGCCTGCGCCGCACCGAAGAAGGAGGACCGGTCCTTGATACGGCGGGTGCCCTGTTGGGCATGTCGACGCTCGGACCGCCGGGAGTGGTGCTCGTCATCCCGGTCGCGACCCTCGAGCGCGTCGTGCCGCAGTTACTGAGCGATGGCCAGGTGCCGCGTGGCTGGCTCGGTCTCGGGCTGCAACCGGTCGCCGTGCCAGAGCCGCTGCGCGAGGCGGCAGGCGAAGCGATGGGGATGATGGTGATGTCGATCGCCGCGGGCGGTCCCGGCGAAGTCGCCGGCGTGAAGGCCGGAGACATCCTGCTCACCATCGACGGCGCATCGATGCGCGGCCTGCGCCGAGTCATCGCGCAGCTCGACGATGAGAGCGTCGGCAAGAGTCTGGCGCTGCGCTTGATCAGAGGTGGCGAGGTGCTGACGTCGAACGTGGTGATCACGGCCCGTCCGCGCCAGTGACGACAGGAGTCCCATGAGTCTTCGGGTGGCGAAGCAGAAACCAGCAAACGTTCTCAGCGTAGCGATCGTGACGCGCGACCCGGCGCGCCGCGAGGAGCTGGCGCAGGTCGTCGCGCATGCGGGTCACGCCATCGTCGATACCAGCTCTGCAGATGTCGTGTTGGTCGATGGCTCGACGACGTCGCAGCAGATCGAAGCGGCGTTGCATGCAGTAGCCGGCGGTTCATCGCCACGCGGTGTGCCTGAGCCCGCCATCGAGCAACGTCCGCGCGGCTTCGAAGAGTTGGCTGAGCGCGCAGCCGGCGTGTTGCTGACGCCGCGCGAGCTCGACGTGCTCGCGGCGATTGGCGCGGGATCTAGCAATAAAGCGATCGCGCGCGACCTTGGCATTTCCTTGCACACGGTCAAGTTCCACATCGAATCGCTGTTTCGCAAGCTCGGCGCGCGCACGCGCGCGGAGGCTGTGGCCAAAGGCCTGGAGCGTCGGCAGACAGTCGAGCTGTGATTTCCTCTATCATGCCGGATGGCAAATCACTGGCGGTCTGTCATGAAAAGAACGTTTGCTGGAACAATCCTCGCACTCCTGACTGCGTTCGCTGCTGTGAGCGCCGCCGGCGCGGCCGAGCTCAAGCCTGAGCAGCGCGCGCTGTACGACATCTACAAAGAACTGGTCGAGATCAACACGACGGATTCCGTCGGCGACAACACGCAAGCAGCGCGTGCAGTAGCAACGCGACTCATCGCCGCAGGATTTCCGCAGGCAGACGTGCAGGTGCTCGTGCATCCGGGCAATGCGAAGAAGGGCAACGTCGTCGCGCGCTTGCGCGGCAACGGCAAGGAGAAGCCGGTGTTGCTGGTCGCGCATCTCGATGTCGTGGAGGCGCACAAAGAAGACTGGTCGGCAGATCTCGATCCGTTCAAGTTGATCGAGCGCGATGGTTTCTACTACGGGCGCGGTACTGGCGACGACAAGGCAATGGCCGCGATCTTCGTCGCCAACCTGATTCGCTACCAGCAGGAGGGCCTCAAGCCGAAGCGCGACATCATCCTGGCGCTCACCTCGGACGAGGAGGGTGGCGACTACAACGGCGTTTCGTGGCTCGCCGACAATCATCGCGATCTCATCGATGCGCAGTTCGGCCTGAACGAAGGTGGCGGCGGACGCGAGCGCGACGGCAAGAAGCTGTTCAATGCCGTGCAGGCCACCGAGAAGCTGTATCGTGACTTCGATCTGGAGATTACCAACAAGGGTGGTCACAGCTCGGTGCCGGTGCGCGACAATGCGATCTATCGGCTGTCGGCGGCGCTCGATCGGCTGGGCAAGTTCGATTTCCCGATCAATCTCAATGAAGTCACGCATGCGTTCTTCGAGCGTACTGCGGCGCTCGAAGGTGGCGATCTCGGCGCGGCGATGCAGGCAGTCGTGCAGTCGAACGGCGCGGATGAGAAGGCCGTGGCGACGCTGGCGCAAACTCCTGCGTACAACTCGATGCTCCGCACGACGTGCGTGGCGACGATGTTGCAGGCAGGTCATGCTCGCAACGCTCTGCCGCAGAAGGCGACGGCGAACGTGAACTGCCGCATCCTGCCGCAGGAATCGGTGCAGGACGTGCAACGCACGCTCGTGCGTGTGTTCGCCGACGACGGAATCAAGGTGACGTTGCGCAGTACCGCCGGCGCGCCGGCTGCGCCGGTTTCGCCGCTCAACCCGATCGTGATCAAGCCGATCGAAGAGCTCACCGGCAAGATGTGGAAGGGCGTGACGGTAATCCCGATCATGGGCACCGGCGCGACCGACAGCGCTTATCTGCGCGCGAAGGGCATTCCGATGTACGGCGTGTCAGGGCTGTTCGGCGACATCGCCGACGTGCGCGCACACGGTCGCGACGAGCGTGTCGGTGTAGCGCAGTTTTACGATGCGCAAGATTTTCTGTATCGACTCGTAAAACGCTACGCGACGGGCAAGTAACGCTTCGCATCCCTGTCCTTGGTCAGGGTTTGATCCAGGCCGGACGCAATGTCCGGCCGCGGTGCGGCCGGCGGACCATAGGGCCATGACCAACAACCCGTCCGCCGCCGCGCGTGCCCAGGCCGCCGCAGCCGTGAGCGCGCCCGGCGCGCGCCAGGCCTACGTCGACGTCTTCCGCGGTTTGCTGATCGCGCACATGGGGCTCGATCACGTTTCGCTCATGTTCAACGCCGGTCGGGCGGCCGAAGAGCTGGCGGCCGGGCCCGCGCCGCAATTCGGCAATATCTTCCAGTTCCTCACGCGCTTCCTGGGCGTGCCGGTCGCGCCCGGGTTCCTGTTCATGGCGGGCTTCATGGTCGCGCTGACGAGCCTGGCTCGCGAGAACCGCGGCGTGACGCATGCAGAGGTGACTCGGCGACTGCTGATTCGCGGCTTCGTGCTGATCGCCGTCGACACGCTGGTGATGGGATTGCCGCGCGCGTTGATGGGCTTCTATTCGTTCATGGTGCTCGCGTGCATCGGCGTCGCGATCATCGTGACCGCCCTGCTACGCGATGTTTCGAGCCGGGTCCTCGTGCCGGTTGCGCTCGGCATTCTGCTGCTTCATCCGCTGCTCGACGTCTCGTGGTTGCCGCTGCCGCTGCGCGCGATACTCTACGAGCCGGTGCGTGAAGGCGCGTTCCGTTCGCTGTATCCAGTCATCCCGTGGATCGGCGTCCTGCTGCTGGGATTCGTCGTCGGCCGCGATTCGCTGCAGCGAGAGCGTCCCGCGAAATTCTGGGCCGCGCTCGCCGCGATCAGTTTCGCGTTCTTCCTCGCCGTGCGTCTGTATGGCGGCTACGGCAACGCGTACCCGTACAGCAGCGTCGCCAGCGTGCAGTTCTGGGAGTTCTCGAAGTATCCGCCCGACCTGCCGTTCCTCGCGTGGTCGTTCGCCTGCATCTTCGTCACGCTCATCGCGCTCTCGACGATCATGCGCCATGGCACGCCGGCGGTGTTGCGGCCGTTCGCCGTATTCGGTCGCGTGCCGTTCTTCTTCTACATCGTGCACTTCTACGTGCTGGGCATCGCGGCCGCGATCCTGCGCACCAAGTTCAGTCTCGCCGAGACTTACGGGATCTGGCTGTTGCTGCTCATTGTCATGATCGGACCGTGCGCGTGGTATTACCGCAAGAAGCGCGAGCGACCGAATTGGCTCACGCGCTATATTTGACGCCTGCGTTTTCCAAGCGGGGGCATCATGTTCAAGTTGCGTGCGGCGTTGCTGACAGCGGCGCTGATGATCGGATCGTTGGCCAATGCTGCGGACTTGCCGGCCGATCTTGCCAAGGCGGTTAAAGAGTACGACGAAGCCCAGATTCATGCCGACAAGGCGGCGTTGCAGCGACTCGTCGCCGACGACTACACGCTCGTGAACAGCTCCGGCCGCATTCAGAGCAAGGCGGCGCTGATCGCCGACTACACGGCGCCGGGCTACAAGATCGAGCCTTTCGAGATCCAGCAGCCGATCGAAAAAGCATGGAGCGACGGCGCAGTGATGGGCGGCATCGTGGATCTACGCGGCGTGGATGGCGGCAAGCCGTTCGCCGTGAAGCTGCGCTTCGCCGACATCTGGGCGAAGCGCAACGGCAAATGGCAGGTGATCTACACGCACGTCTCGCGGCCCTGAGGCCTGCGCAGCTCCGGGCGCGGCGTCACAGCAAGGGTTTGATCGCAGCAACGATCGCAGGCACCACCAGGTCCTGAAACTCGGTGCCGCTCTCGCGCACGTACAGATACAGCGTGGTGAGGAACTGCATCGTGTTGTGGTGCTTGGCGATCCCGCTCTGCGACGTCCACGCATCGCGCCAGTTCGCCAGCGGCGCCGGCGCAGCGACCTGCTCGAACCATTTGCGCCATTCGTCGGCCGTGTGCAGCTTGCGCTTGGCGATGTAGAACACCGCCTGCGCCAGGCGGTCGCCCTCGCCGTAGATGTAGGAGTGTTCGCCCGCCGGCGCGATCTGCGAGGCGATGGCGGCCAGCATCTGATCGAGCTGCGCCTTCGTCGTCCGCGGGTTCACCGCGAGCTGCAGCATCAGGTCGGAGGAGTGAGCGACGCCGTGGCGCCAGCCTTCGCGTGCGTCGAAGCCGCGGTAATCGCGCACCGATTGTAAATAACGCGTTCCCGCGTCGACCAGTTGCTGGAGCTGCTGAGCTGTCATGAATTGCTCGACGCGATCGACGCGTGCGACCTCGGCGAGCGTCAGGGCCGCAAATGGTTTCTTCACACCGGTCGGATCGGGCGAGTTCGGAGCGAGCTGCGCTACCAGCTGGTCGCGGATCGTGCCGACCGTCGCTGGCGAGAGCTGCTGGTCCCGCATCCAGGCCGCCAGCGCCTCGAACGCAACGCCGTCGCGCAGAGTCGGATCGGGGCTGCCGAGGCAGGCGACCAGATCCAGCGCCAGCGCCTGTCGTCGAGTGGTGTCGGACAGCTTGAACTCCTGCGATTTCAGCTCGAGCAGCTGCTCGCGCGACATGCCCCTGGGCGGGCACGTCTGGGCGAAAGCGGTGGCGGCCAGCATGAGTCCTGCGAGCGCCAGGCTCGCCGCGGCGGTGCGATTCATTCTTATCTCTCCCCGAGGTGGCGGCAGTTTAGCCATCCTGCAACATTACAGAATCTCAAAACTCTGCGACTCGTTCGTTGCTTTGAGCCGGAATGGCTGATTACGATTGCGCTCATGCGCCAGCTCCTCGCCATCTGTCTGCTCGCTCTGCTGTCCACGGCTGCGAGCGCTGATGGAGCCGCGTTCGACGTCAAGCGTCTCGATCCCGAACTGTCTCAGGCCAGCGCCCCGGAGATTACCAGCGGTGCCCTCGACGCTCGCTTTCTGCCGCGCGATGCCATGAGTACCTGGCCGCGCGCGAGCGATTACTGGTTGCGGATCACCCTGCCCGAAGCGTTCCAGCCGCGCGACGTGCCGACTGTGAACGTGCGCAAGGGCCGCAATATGAACGTCGAGATGTTCGTCGTCGATCACGGACAGCCAGTGGCGTTGCGGTTCGCGATGCACGTTCCGGGATTCGTCGGAGCGCAGGATGCGATCTACATTCTGCCGGCGGGGTTGCACGCGGGGCAGCCTGTATACGTGCATGCGACGGCGAACTCGCCGGGTCCGACCGGCATGCGCTTTGTGACATCGACGCTGCCGGAGACTATGACTGTGTCGGCCGATCACGCGCGCATGATTGCGCTGTCGTTCGGCGCGCTGATGGCGATGTCGGTTGCGGCGTTGTTGATCTGGTTCGTGCTGTCGGATCGGTTGCTGCTGCTGTATGCGACGTTGTTCGCGTTGCAGGCGTTGTACGTCGCGTACTTGTCGGGACAGGGGTTCGAGTGGCCGGTGTTGTCGCTGGCGCTGCCCGCGATCGGTTACACCTGGAACATCGCGGCCGCGTTCAGCGGTGCGGTGGCGTGCCTGTTCGTGCGTGAGATCGCGGAGCTGCAGCGATTCTCGCCGCGCGTGTATGCGCTGTTCGGGTGGTTTGCGCTGACGTTCGTCGTGTTGGCGTTCGCGAACTTTGCGGACGTCGTCGGGCTGGGCGGTATCGTCGCGGCGATCGGCAACATCGTGTTCGCGGTTTCCGCGGTGACGACGCTGGTCGTTGCGTTCCTCGCCTGGCGTCGTAACAACCGCGCCGCGGGGTGGTTCCTGGTCGCGTGGGGATTGCTCGAAGCGTTGACGTTCGTGACGGCTGTGCATTTGCTGTTCTCGCGCGATGACGGCGAGTCGGCGACGCTGTTGTACTACGGGTTGCCGGCGTCGATGGTCGCGGCTGCGGTGCTCATCGCGCTGGGCGTGGCCGATCGCCTGCGCGATCAGCGTCTCGCACTCACTGATGCGGAACGTCGCGCGCAATCCGATGCGCTGACAGGTGTGCTCAATCGCCGCTCGCTGCTCGAGCGTCTGGATAGCGCGTGCTTGCGTGCGCGGGCGCGCGGGTTGCCGATTGCGCTGCTGTTCATCGATCTCGACCACTTCAAGCAGATCAACGATTCGCACGGACACCCGGCGGGCGATGCGTGCCTGAAGGCGATCATCGGCCCGATCCAGGCGGAGCTGCGACAGTCGGATGTGATCGGGCGCTACGGTGGCGAGGAGTTCGTCGTCATTCTCAGCAGCGCCGACGCCGCGGCCGCGCAGCCGATCGCCGAGCGCATCCGTCAACGCGTCGCGGACAGCAGCGTGCCGGGCTTCGGTGCACCGATTCATCTGACTTGCAGCATCGGCATCGCGACGAGCGACATGCTCGGCGTCTGGGGCGAGCATCTGATCGCCCGCGCCGACGAAGCGGTCTACGCCGCTAAACGCTGCGGCCGTAACTGCGTACAGATCGCCGCGCCGACTCCGATCGCCGCTTAGCGTCTGCTCGGACGGTGCCGTCTGCTCGGACGGTGCCGGGGGAAGAAAGCGGCCCATAAGTCAGCACTGCAGCATCGGCAGCGATGCCAGGCTCATCCCTGCTACAGAACGCGGTAAGGCCGTGCTGCGCCGCTCAGTTGTGAGCCGATTTGTTCCCCCGGCACCGTCCTAGCGGCCGCCGCCACCGCCACCACCACCGCCACCGCCGGATGATCCACCGCCGCCGGAGCCCGACGAGCTGCCGGGTGGGGAGGAGGCCGATGAGATCTGCGAAGTGAGGCTGCTGCCGATGGCGCGGCTGAGGCTGCCGAGGTCGCTGACGTCGCCGCCGTGGTACCAGCCGATTCTGCGCGTAGCTTCAGCAGCGGCTGCGGCGCCGACGGCCGCGGTGAACTTGTCGGTCCAGGCTTCTTCGACTTCGAGTGCGACTGCGAACGGCAGCAGCATTTCATAGCGTTTGTCGTCGAGCGTGGGCGGCGCGTCCGGTCCTTGCATGCGCGCGAGCTCGTCGCGCTCTGCGACGCTCAGATACAGCTTCAGTCCTTCGACTTCGTCCATGAGCCTGCGCCCCTCGGGCGTCGGCGCTTTGACGAGTCGGCCGAAGATGACCAGCGTGATCACCATCAGAACGGCGATGACCACGACCAGCGCCTTGCCGAACTCCCCCGCGAGCCAGAACGCCAGCAGCGCAGGGATCGCGCCGACCAGGAACGCTTTGAAGATCGAACCGGTGTTCCGCTTGAAGTAGCTCGGCACCATGGCATCGCTGATCGCGCTCGAATGCGCGCTCTGCGCACCGGAGACAGTCGATGCATTGGTGTTCTTGAGTACGAGCGTCGGCGAGCCGTCTTTGAATAGCCGTGCAAAGAGCGCCCGCTCGACAGCGGGTGAGCCTTCGGGAGGCACGCTGGCGCGCTCCAGTCGCCACTCGTCTTTGAAGAATCCCTTGTCGCGCACGATGCGCAGGCAGCCGGCGACGGCGAGCGCGAGCACATCCGCCGAGAAGCAGCGCATGTCGTAGCCCATCTGCATCAGGTAACGCAGGCTCGCCGGAGTTTGCCCCGCCGGCGGCTCGTAGCGCGCGATGATGACGCCCTTGCGCGGATCTCGCCCCACGCTAGCCCACTCGCGCACGCAATACACGATCAGCAGGATCAGGCCGAGCAGCGCGACGAGAATGCCGCTATTGTCTTTCAGCAGCCACCAGCCTCGCTGTGCGCCGCTGGGCGCGGGAATCAAGCCTTTCGGAAAGCTGAGCACGATCGTGAAGCCTTCGCGCGGCGCCAGCGCACGCGTGAGCTCCCAGTGTGCGTGACCGGGTTCGACGATCTCGGCGCGATAAGCGTGTTCCTGCGATCCCTGATAGCCCGTGTAGCCTTCCGCGCTCATCTGCCCCATCTCGACCGGCGCGGGCAGATACACATCGACCGCGCCGCGATCGATTGGGAACGCCCAACCGGTCCCGATCGCATTCCAGTAGAGTTCGTCGTGATCCTTGAAGAAGCCCAACTGACGCGTCGTCTTGTAATGCAGCGAGTACGTGTAGTTCGCCGGCACCGGCAGGAAGTTGTCGTCGCCGAAGTTGATCCGCACGCCGTTGTCGCGCTCTTCGGTGAACCACGGCTCGGGCTCGTCGTTGCGCAGCAGGCTGATCACTTTCAGATCGACGACGACGCGATTGCCGTAGCGATCGCGGTAGCGCGTCGGGAAGTCGCGATAGATACCGCGACGGATGTTGCTGCCTTCGGCGCGCACCGTGATGCGCTCGGTCACGTCGAGCGCGCCGCTTTTGTCGATGCGCACCTCGATGTCGTACCCGAGGATGCGCTCGTCGGCGAGCGCGACGTTGCAGACGAGCACCGCGAACAGTGCGACGACGATGCGCGTGATCATTGCAGCTTCACCTGTACTGACTGACGCTCGTCGTCGCGTGCCTGGTAGAACTCTGCCGCCGAAAATCCGAATGCGTTGGCGATCACGACATCGGGTATGCGCTGCACGCCGTCGTTGAGGTCGCGCACTGCGCCGTTGTAGAAGCGGCGCGCGTACTGCAGCGTCTCCTCCACCTTGACCAGGTCGCGCTGCAGCTGGCTGAAATTCTCGCTCGCCTTGAGGTCTGGATACGCTTCCTTCAGCGCCAGCACGCGCGTCAGTGCCTGCTCCAGCGCCGTCTCGACTTCACCCAGCTTCGTGGGACTCTGCAGCGACAGCGCCTGCGAGCGGAGATCGGTAACTGCCTGCAACACCGTCTGCTCGTGGCTCGCATAGCCGCGCACAGCAGATACGAGCTGCGGTACGAGGTCGTGACGTCGCGTGAGTTGCACGTCGATGTCTGCCCATGCTGTGCGCACTTGATTCCGCAGCCGCACGAGCCGGTTGTACGCGAACACGATCCACACCGCGATGACCGCGAGGATCAGAACGAAGATGGTCACTCTCGACTCCCCAATCGCCAGTGCCTGTTGCTCAATGCTTTGTTATTTCCCCAGCACTTCGCCGAGCAGCTTACACGGATCGAGGCGCAGCGCACGCGCCAGTTCGGCGAACTCGATGACGTCGATGCGGCGCTCGCCGCCTTCGATCTTCGCGACGTACGAATGCGGGCGCTTCAGTCGCTCCGCCAGGCCTCGCTGCGTCAGTCCGGCCTGCATTCTCGCCTCCGCAAGAACGGTACACAGCATACGATGTTCGCGACTGCGCAATGCCTTCATGGCGCGCTCCGATTCCGGGAGCGCATGTATAAGCGAACTTGCTCTTGCTCCCATTATCGGAGCATGCGTACACTACGGCCGCTGCTCCCAGAATGGAAGCACAAGGAGCTCACGCATGCTGGTTCTCTCCAGGCGTCTCAACCAGTCCATCGTCATCGGCGGCGCAGTTCGCGTCACCGTGCTCGCTATCACGCCGAGTCGCGTCGAAATCGGCGTCGAGGCGCCGCGCGAGATCATGGTCGACCGCGAGGAAATACATCTGCGGCGGCAGGTCGAGGGTGAGCGATCGTTTTTGAGTTTGACCTATACATCCCAGAAATAGGATACTCGCCGTGCGAGATCATCCGGCGGCGGGCGAGAAGCTCGTAATCTGGGTTGGCTCGTCCAAGCGAGACCTGCTCAGTTTTCCAGCGGCAGTCGTGCGAAATGTCGGGGCGACCTTGAGCGCCGCGCAATTTGGCGACACTCCTTCTGCCGCGAAGATCTGGAAGGGGCTCGGTGCGGGGGTACTCGAGATCGCAGAGGACTTCGATCGCTCAACATACCGTGCCGTCTGCACAGTGCGGTTCAGACGAGCTATCTATGTCCTGCATTGCTTTCAGAAGAAGTCGCCGAGCGGCGTTCGTACTGCAAAGCACGACATTGAGTTGATCGAGAAGCGTTTGCGGGCTGCGCGGGGCGACTACGAGGAGCGGTATGGGAAAGGCGCAAAGTAGAAGGCGACGCACAGCGATGGAAGTAGGGTCTGGCAACGTATTTGCTGATCTCGGCATTCCAGATGCCGAGGAGCTGCAGACAAAGGTTCAGCTCGCCGTCGCGATCAAGCGTGAGATCACTGCGCGGGGTTGGTCGCAAGCGCGAGCAGCCGAAGTCCTGAGCATCAACCAGCCGAAGGTCTCCGCGCTGTTGCGATATCGGCTCGACGGATTCTCAGTCGAGCGTTTGATGAACTTCCTGACGGCGCTTGGGCACGACGTAGAAATAGTGATCAAACCGCGGCGCGCCGGGCAGCATGCTGGCAGGATTCTGGTTGAAGCCGCCTGACAAAACTCTTGAAAATCTGGGGAATGAAAATGAGAGGCCAACGTCCCGCGATTGTATGCGCCGCATTCATGCTAGCCGCCGGGGTTACGCACGCTGCCGAGACTGACAAGTGGCCGCTGGTCCTGCCAGCGCCACACGGTAGCGTCATTCTCCCCAACGAGAACGCCAAGCGCGCCCACGACGAGATGCGCTACGCCGCAGTTCGCCGCGTGGACAACATGCTCTACATCTCCGGCGTCGTCATCGGCCGGCGCGAAGGCGAGGGCAAGGATGCGGCGGCCTTCAAGTTGCAAGTCGACCGCGGCTTTCAGCGCCTCAAGGGGCTGCTCGAATCGGCGGGTGCAAGTTTCGCGGACGTCGTGATGATCAACAGCTTCCACGTCTGGCAGGGGCCCGACTTCGAAGGCACGAAGAGCGAGCAGTTCGCGCTGTTCGAGGAAGTCGCCGGCAACTACATGAAGTCTCCATATCCCGCATGGACGGCGGTCGGAACTACCGGCCTGCTCGGAACCAACGGGATTGTCGAAGTGCAGCTGATCGCGCGGGTTCCTGGCGGCTGACCGCCTGCGGCGAGCCGTGCGTCGTACGCGTCGGAGGGAGGTCGATACGGCTTCCGCTACGGTTGCTACTGATCGAAGATCGCGCGCTATGTCTACCAAGCTGTCTCGCCGCGCCTTTCTGCACTCCGCCGCCGTGGCGGGCGGCATTCTGCTCGTCGATATTCGAGTGCCACTGCGTGCGGCCGATGGCAACGTCAACGAGATCATTGCCGGTTGGATCCGCATCGACGTCGACGGCAACCTCACGTTGCTGATGAATGCCACCGAGATGGGGCAGGGCGCGCAATCCGGACTCGCGCAGATCCTTGCTGAGGAACTGGGGCTCGACTGGTCGCAGGTGCGCATCGACTTCGCACCGATCGATCGCGAGCACTACGGCGTGTGGGAGACCTATCAGACCGGCGGCAGCGGCTCGATCCGCGGCATGTTCGATCGGCTGCGTCAGGCCGGTGCGGCTGCTCGCACGATGCTGCTCCAGGCTGCTGCCAACCGTTGGCAAGTGCGAGTCGAGGAATGCGTCGCTCGCAGCGGCTACGTGCGACACGAGCAGTCATCGCGCAGCGCTTCGTACGCCGCGCTCGCTCGCGACGCCGCGCGCGTGCCGGTGCCGAAGGATGTGCCGCTGAAGCCGCGGACTGAGTGGCAGCTCATCGGCAAGCCGCTGCATCGACTCGATGTGCGCTCGAAGGTGACGGGCACTGCGACGTATGGCATCGACGTTCGCCGGCCCGGCATGCTGTACGCCGCAATCGCGCAATCGCCCGTGTTCAAGGGCACGCTCGCAAGCGTCGACGAGACGCCGGCAATGCGCCATCGCGGCGTGCGTCGCGTGCTGAAGCTCGAAAAAGCTGTCGTGGTCGTCGCCGAGAACTTCTGGACGGCGCAGAAGGCGTTGGGCGAGCTGAAACCGGTCTGGAGCCAGAGCCCGATGGCCGCCGTCAGCTCGGCTGAGATCTCCGAGCGTCTGCGCGCACTCACGCGCGAGGCCGGCAAGGTCTACGTCAACGAAGGCGAAGACGAGGCGAAAATCCGCGAGCAGTCCGAGTCGCAGTTCCCGAAGGCCCGACGGGTCGTCGAGCGCACGTACGAAGCGCCGCTGCTCTCGCACTCGCCGATGGAGCCAATGAACGGCACGGCATTCGTTCGCGACGGGCGAGCGGAACTGTGGGTGCCGACGCAAGTGCAATCCGAGCTGCGCACCGAAGTCGCGAAGGCGCTCGGCTTCGACGAGGCCGTCGTGACGATCAACACGACCGAGCTTGGCGGCGGTTTCGGTCGGCGCTTGCAGGTCGACTACGGCGTGCAAGCCGCGTTGATCGCGCGCGAGATCGGCGTGCCGGTCAAGCTGGTCTGGACACGAGAGGAAGACACTCAGCACGGGTTCTATCGACCCGCCGCGGCCGTTCGTTTCCGCGCAGCGCTCGACGAAAGCACTGCGGTCACCGCACTTCGGGCGCAGATCGGTTGCCTCGATGGCGAAACGCCGGTGGGCGGCATGGTCGGCCAGCTCTACGCGGTGCCGAACATCTGCGTCAGCTACGCCGGTTGGAATCCTGGTGTGCCGCTCGGTGCGTGGCGTTCGGTCGATGCTTCGCAGAACCTGTTCTTCTTCGAAAGCTTCATCGACGAGCTGGCGCAGGAGCTGCGGCAAGAGCCGCTCGCCTTCCGCCGCAATCTGCTTCGCGACAACGCCCGCGCGCTGCGCGTACTCGACGCAGCAGCGAAGCTCGCACGCTGGGACGAGAAGTTGCCGAAGGGACACGGCCGCGGCATCGCGTTCCTGCGTGGCTACGGTTCGTTGGCAGCGCAGGTCGCCGAAGTCTCCGTCGGTTCCGGCAAGGCATTGCGCGTGCATCGCGTGTGCTGTGCCGTCGATTGCGGCACGGCCGTCAATCCCAGTTCGGTCCGGGCGCAGTTCGAAGGCGGCGTTATTTTCGGATTGAGCGCCGCCGCGATGGGCGAGATCACCCTCGCCAACGGACGCGTACAGCAGTCGAACTTCCACGACTACCCGGTCGTGCGCATGGCGCAGGCGCCGCGGATCGAAGTGGAGATTCTCGAAAGTCCCACCGAAGCTGTCGGCGGTGTCGGCGAGCCGCCGGTCCCGCCCGTCGCACCGGCGGTGGCCAACGCAATCTTCGCCGCGACTGGAACGCGCATTCGTCGACTGCCGCTCAGCGCGTCCGGCTTCAAACTGGTCTGATATCCTTGGCGCGTGCACGCGCCTGCCTGGATCCTGCTCGCAGCGGCGCTGCTGGTCAGCGCCAGCAGTGAGGCGCAGATCTATACCTGCAAAGCTAAGGACGGCTCCCGCGTGTTCTCGGACAAACGCTGCGGTCCCGATGCGGAGCTGGTGAAGCAGGACTACGCCAAGGCGAAACGTCCGCCGCCGAAAGCCACCTCCGTCAAACCTGTGAAGACGCGCCGCTCTCCGGAGGAGCTCGAGCTGCTTACGACTGCGTGCGACGCGGGCGACATGAAGGCGTGTACGGCGTGGACCATGGGAGGCGGTCCCGAGATGTTGCGCGACACCGAGCGCAAGAACGAACAGGAATGCGAAGAGGGTTCACTTGCCGCGTGCGAGCAGCGCTACTGCCGCGAGCGCATCGACGCGGATTGTCGCGCCCGGGTACAGCGTACGGCGCGCATGGCCGGCGAAACCTGGTATCTGCGTGACGAGGCGCGCGACGCGGGCTCGGGCATCACCAAGTACGTCGTCCGCTGCATTCCCGAAGGCGTGCTGAAGCCCAATGACATCACGGTGACGTGCGCCGGCGAGGTCGGTCCGAATCGCTGCTACGCCGCCGATCCGCAGCACGGCTTCGCGCGACTGGCGCAGGCTGCCTCGGGTCAGTGCTCGCGTGCGCCTCAACCCGCGCCGGGCGACTGATGGCCAGGCGTAAGCGCGCGGGCGCGCGCCGCCGTACTTCCTCGTTCAAGTGGCTGCGGCAATGGTGGCCGAGCGTCGCCGTACGCAAGCGCTGGATGCGTGCGTTCAGCAACACGCCGGCGACTCTGCAGTTCGCCGTCCTCGGTGCCGTCCTTGTCGTCCTGTGGTTCGGGCTCAACTGGATCTACCAGGTCGTGCGCAAGCCGTCCGAGCTGTTCTTTCCAGTCAGCGGCGTGCTCTACAAGGTGCCGGCAGAAACCTGGGACACCTACGAATCTGTGTTTCGCAAGCACTCCACGAGCACGATCTCGCCGGCATTTCTCGCCGCGCTGGCGCAGATCGAAGCATCCGGCAATCCGATCGCACGCACGTACTGGCGCTGGTCGCTGACCGAGAGTCCGTTCGATCTCTACCGGCCAGCATCCAGCGCGGTCGGCATGTATCAGCTCACCGATGGCACGTTCGCGGAGGCTCGGCACTACTGCATCCACGATCACGTCGTAGTCGAGGACGGTCCGTGGCACGACATTCACTCGTGCTGGTTCAACGGTCTGTATACGCGCGTCATCGCCTCTGACTCGGTGGAGATGACGTCCGCCTATCTCGACGTGAAGGTTGCGCAGACGCTCGCGAACGCGGGGATCAAGCGCGCAACGCTGCGGCAGAAGGAGGATCTCGCCGCGCTGATTCATCTGTGCGGCGCCGGTGCGGGTGATCGGTATGCGCGGCGCGGGCTGCGTCTGATTGCGCATCAGCGCTGCGGCGATCACGATGCGCGCGCTTATCTGAACAGAGTCCAGGGCATGAAGACTGCGTTTCTGCGTCTTGGAGCCGACTCGTGAATTGGGCGATCGTCGTGCACGGCGGCGCCGGCGTCATCGAACGCAAAGACCTCAGCGCTGAACAGGAGACCGCATATCGCGCGTCGATGAATCGCGCGATCCAGGCGGGCGGCGCCGTGCTCAGCAAAGGCGGTTCGGCGCTCGATGCGATCGAAGCGACGACCCGGTTGATGGAAGACGATCCGCTGTTCAACTGCGGCCGCGGTGGCGTGTTCACCGCCGAAGGTCGCAACGAGCTGGACGCGGCGATCATGGATGGCAAGACGCTCGCCGCGGGCGCCGTCGCTGGCGTCACGCGCACGCGTTATCCGATTTCCCTCGCGCGGCGCGTGATGGAGAAGTCGCCGCACGTAATGCTCATCTCCGCGGGCGCGGATACGTTTTCGAAAGAGCAGGGGTTGGAGCAGGTCGAGCCGGCCTGGTTCTATACCGAGCGGCGCTGGCGCGCGCTCGAACAGTTTTTGAAAGAGAAGAACCTGCCGATTCCGCCCAAGCCGGCGGGCGCGCACGGCGGCGGTACTGCGCAGAAGCTCGCGCATGATGAAGGCAAGAAAGGAACGGTCGGCGTCGTCGCGCTCGACATGAACGGCAACCTCGCGGCCGGGACGTCGACAGGTGGCACGACTGGCAAGCGCTGGGGCCGCGTCGGCGACTCGCCCATCATCGGCGCGGGGACGTACGCATCGAACAAATCATGCGCTGTGTCCGGGACCGGCACGGGCGAGTACTTCATTCGACTCACTGTCGCGCACGAAATCTGCTCGTTGGTCGAGCACAAGGGAATGAAGCTGCAAGCGGCTGCGGACGAAGTGATTCAGAAGCAGCTCACTGCGATCGGCGGCGACGGCGGAATCATTGCCGTCGCGCCGGATGGTCAGATGGCGTGGAGCTTCAACACGTCAGGGATGTATCGCGCGCGGATGTCGAAGGATCAGCCGGTGCTGATCGCGATCTACAAGGACGAGAAGTAAACCGTTAGCCCGCCGGCAGCGCGATCTTCTGCAGCAGCGCCTGGCTGCTGGTCTTTCTCGCGATGATGTCTTTCACGATCTCGACCGCTGTCTGCGTGCACGGTGGCAGATCGATGTCCGTGGTGCCGAGCGGCGTCACGCGATCGCCCCAGCGGATCACGTGCGAGCACCACGTGAGTCCGCCGCCGAACGCCGGCGTCAACAGAATCGATCCGGGTTTCACGCGGCCGTCTTCCAGTGCTTCGACCAGCGCGACCGGCACGGTCGCCGACGACATGTTGCCGTACTTCTGCACGGTCACGTACACGCGATCCATCGAGATCCCGCAATGCTTCGCGACGGACTCGATGATGCGCAGGTTCGCCTGATGCGGGATGACCAGACTGACCTGATCCGTCGAAATGCCCGCGCGCTCCAGCGCACTCTGCGACGCTTTCGCCATGCCGTGCACTGCGCGCTTGAAAATCTCCTGCCCGTCGAAGTCCCACGTCGTATCGCCGAGTTGCACGCCAACGTTGCCGTAGATCGTGCCCATGCCGCGCACGCGCAGAGTCGCACGCGCATCGGCGTAGCAGCCGAGCTTCTCCGCGATCACGCCTTCTTCCTTATCGGTCGCCTGCACGACGACCGCTGCAGCTCCGTCGCCGAACAACACCGCGACGTTGCGATTGCTCCAATCCATATAAGGCGTGATGCCTTCCACGCCGACCACCAACGCGTTGCGCACGACGCCCGTGCGAATCATCGCGGTCGCCGTCGACAACCCGTACAGGAAGCTGGTGCACGCCGTGTTGATGTCCATCGCCGCGGCCTTCGTCGCGCCGATCAGTAGCTGTATCGCCGACGCCGTGTTCGGAACGGTCTCATCCGCCGAGCACGTGCCCAGCACGACCAGGTCGATGTCTTTGGGATCCATCCCCGCGCACGCCAGCGCGCGCATCGCGGCGACGTGCGACAGCACGGTCATCGGCACGTGCGATACCCGCCGCTCCCTGATGCCGGTGCGGGAGGTGATCCACTCGTCGCTCGTATCCATGAAACTGGCGAGCCCGGCGTTGTCGAGCACGGCCGGCGGCATGCATTTGCCCCAGCCGGTAATGGCGGCGTGTGTCATGGCGGGGCATTCTACTCCGGCCCCGCGCGGAGGGGGCTATACTCCCCCGGTGCTCGCCTAAGGGGAAGGCGCCGTGCCACAACAACGCAAAATCATTCCGCCCGTGTACATGCTGTTGGCGCTGCTGGCGATGATCGGCCTGCACTCGCGCCGGCACGCCGCAGCGCCGTTCGAGTTGCTCGGCACCGCCAGTGCAATGGTGCCGATTGCGGTTTTCGTCTGGTTCATCCAAGCCGCGTGCGGCGCTGGATCTGAGCTGGATCTAAGCTGGATCTAAGCATTAGTGACTAGTGACGAACGCCCCATGACTATGCGAATTATTGCGCTGACGATTCTGTGCACCTTCGCAGGCGTCAGCATGGCGCAGGAAATGGGCACACCGACGATCTATAACTACAGAAAAGTCGACGAGCACTACGCGACCGCCGGCCAGCCCACGGAAGAACAGCTGAAAGCTGCTGCCGCAGAGGGCTTCGAGACCATCATCAACCTTGCCACGATCGATCCGCGCTACTCCTTGCAAGACGAAGGAGCGTCGGTTTCGGCGCTCGGCATGAAGTACCGCCACATTCCGGTGCCGTGGGACCAGCCCAGCGAGGCCGATTTCGCGGCGTTCGAGCAGGCGATGCAGTCCGCGGGCGAGGGCAAGACGCTGGTCCACTGTGCGGCCAACTTCCGCGCGACCGCGTTCTATTCGCTGTATGCAATGAAGCACCTCGGCTGGTCGCGCACCCGCGCCGAGGAATTCCGTGCGTCGATCTGGCGCGGCAGCGACTTCCCGGTGTGGGAAGATTTCATCCGACGGACGCAGTCCTCGATCGCCGAGTAAAGATAAAGGGGAAACGATCATGCGGTTTGCACTCTGCGCGGCGTTCGCGCTCGCGTTCGTGCTGGTGGGCTGCGGCAAGAAGCCGGCGCACGTCAGTCAATCCGACGCTGAATTCCACAAGAAGCTGCAGCTGCAGCTGATCCAGGCGAAGGCCGGCGACGTGATCGAGCTGCCCGCCGGCAAGTGGACTTTCGATCGCTCGCTCAGCCTCAACAAGTCGAACGTCACGATTCGCGGTGCGGGACCGGACAAGACGATCCTGTCGTTCAAAGGGCAGGTGCAGGGCGCCGAAGGCTTGCTCATCAACGCCGCGGAGCACGTCACGATCGAGAACCTCGCGATCGAGGACACCAAGGGCGACGGCCTGAAAGCGAACGGCTGCAAGGACCTCACGATCCGCAACGTGCGCGTCGAGTGGACCGGCGGGCCGGACGAGAAGAACGGCGCCTACGGCTTGTATCCGGTGCAATGCGAGCGCGTGCTGATCGAGAAATCCGCGGCGATCGGCGCGTCCGACGCCGGCATCTACGTCGGTCAGTCGACGCAGATCGTCCTGCGCGACAACCGCGCTGAGATGAACGTCGCGGGCATCGAGATCGAGAACAGCACGTACGCGGACGTCTACAACAACACCGCCACCAACAACACCGGCGGCATCCTCGTGTTCAATCTGCCGGGCCTGCCCGTGAAGGATGGCCGCAAGACGCGCGTTTACTCGAATCACATCCACGACAACAACACGGACAACTTCGCGCCCAAGGGCAACATCGTCGCGACCGTGCCGACCGGCACCGGCTTCATGGTGCTGGCGAACGACGAGGTGGAGTTCTTCGACAATCGCGTCGAGAACAATCGCACGGCAAACGCGCTGATCCTGTCGTTCGACACGACGGGCAAGCCGGCGAACGACGCGGCGTTCGATCCGTACCCGCAGCAGATCTACATCCACGACAACCAGTTCGCGGGCGGCGGCGACAGTCCCGATCAGCTCGAGCTCAAGGCGATGAAGGTCGCCAAGTTCGGACTCACCGGAAATCTGCCGGACATCCTCTGGGACGGCGCCGTGGCCAAGGATCTCGACGTCGCCAGGACGCAGATCTGCATCCGCGGTAATGGCGACGCGGATTTCGCCAACATCGACTACGCCGGCAAGCTCGCGAAGTTCAGCACCGATCTGAAGCCGCACGACTGCGAGCTGCCGAGGTTGCAGCCGGTGAGCTGGCCGGGTCTCGAATCCTCAGCGCCGTCCAGCTGACGAGGTGACTTTGCGTCCCGCGTCTCTCATCTGGGCACTGTCGCTGCTCGCTGCGAGCGCGTGTCACAAGGCTCCGCGCACCGGACTCGATTTCCCCGGCGATTTTCCCGAGCAGCTGAGCGAGTGGCATCTGCTCGAACAGCGCGACGGCAAGGTCGTGCTGAATGATGGCGTGACGCCGTACGATCTGAACTCGACGCTCTTCAGCGACTACGCGCACAAGCTGCGAACTGTCATCCTGCCGTCGGGCACGAGCATTCACTACGGGGAGGATGCGTTCGAGTTCCCAGTCGGCACTGTGATCTCGAAGACGTTCTACTACCCGCGTGCCGATGCGGCTGCGCAAGGACGCATCGGCGTTCGCAAAGATCCCACGCAAAGCACGCCTGCATCGCTCGATCTGCATCGAGTGCGTCTGCTCGAAACGCGTTTGCTCATCAACACAGCTTCCGGCTGGGTCGCGATTCCGTACGTGTGGAACGCCGAGCAAACCGAAGCGACGCTCGCGCTCGCAGGCGATTCGTTGTCGCTGGAACTGGTCAGCGACGAAGGTCACCAGCCGTTCGCCTACCTGGTCCCCGACACGAATCAATGCGCCGGTTGTCATGCGCTCGAACATCACTCGCAGAAGATCGAGCCGATCGGCATCCGCGCGCGTCACCTGAACAAGACGTTCCGCTACGGCGAGACGACCGAGAACCAGCTCGCGCATTGGCAGAAGGTCGGGTTGCTGACCGGCGCACCCGATCCGGCACAAGCGCCGCGCAATGCCCGTTGGGACGATCCCGCGGACGGCGATCTCGAGGCCCGTGCGCGTGCTTACCTGGATGTAAATTGCGGGCACTGCCACCGGCCGCGTGGCGCCGCGAGCACCTCGGGCCTGCTGCTGCACGCGCAGGAGAGCGAGCGCGTCCATCTCGGCGAGTGCAAGATTCCGATTGCGACCGGCCGCGGCTCCGGCGACGCATTGTTCGACATCGTTCCGGGAACTCCGGACGAGTCGATTCTGTTGCACAGGATGCTTTCCACAGAAGCGGACGTCGCGATGCCCGAGCTCGGCCGAGCGCTGGTCCATATCGAGGGTGTTTCGCTGATCCGCGACTGGATTGCGGCGCTTCCGGGCGGTTGTCCTACGCCCCGTTAGGGTGCAGACTCGTTCACGGAAGTCCCGCCGATGGTGACACGCTCCTCGCTCATCTGGGTCATGACCGGCATTGCTGCCGGCATCGCGGGCGGCTGGCTGTGGAATCGCGAGCACGGGGTCGACGTCGAGCCTACCACTGCAACGACGCTGCCGACGATAACCGAGCCGATCCGCTCGCCGTTCACGCAGCGGCACGAAGAACGTGCGAATTACCTGTCGCCGTCGCAAGCGTCCAGCTCCAGCAAAGCGGAACGCGAGAGCTCACAGCCCTCCGAATTCTCGCATCGCGAATCGATCTATGAGTCAGCCAAGCACGCTGACCGCGACCAGCTCGCTACGATGATCGCCGCTGCGCGTTCAATCACGAATCCCGTCGAACGACGCAACACGCTCGACGTACTGCTGCTGCGCTATGCGGAGCTCGATATCGACGGCGCGCTCGGTCAAGCGCTCGAGAACGATCCGGAGACAGCCGCACATCTGCTGGCATCACTCACCGCTGTCGCACCGGAGCAGACTTGGGAGCGCGCCAAGCAGGTGACCAATCCCGCCGAGCGCTTCACCTATCTCCAGGCCGTGGTCGAAGCGTGGGCTGCGCAGGACCCGGAGCGCGCATTCTCCAAGGTCGCCGATCTGCCTGCCGAATGGCAACGCAGCGAGTTGCTGGAAGCAGTCGTGACCAGCATCGCCGCGCGCGATCCGCGCCAGGCGCTCAAGCTCGTGGACAGTCAGGGACCGATCGTGTCAGGGCGGCTGACCGAGCTGATCGCCACGCAGTGGTCGCGAACCAATCCGAGCGAAGCGGCGCGCTGGGTCGAAGGACTGTCGCGCCAGGATCAGGGTCGCTATGCGTATCGAATCGCAGAAGCCTACGTCGCGCAGAAGCCGAGCGAAGCGCTGGCGTGGGGACTGCGGCTGGCCGGTTCGCCCGAGCGCTATCTCTGGTCGTCGATGCTCGGCGAGATGGCGAAGTACGATCCCGACCAGGCGCTGCAGATTGCGCAGGCAGCGGAGAGTCCCGCGCAGCGCGCACAAGCGATGGGCAAGGTGCTGGCCGCGATCGCGCAGACCAATCCGTCGCTGGCCATGACGCATCTGGCCAAGTTGCCCTTCGGCGGCATGCGCTCGGAGATCCTCGGCGAGATTGCGCGCAGTGTCGCCGCGCTGACGCCGACCCAAGCGCTCGACTGGCTGAACGATATCGACGACAAGTCCGTGCAGCTCGAAGCTGCGAATTCGCTTGGTTGGTCGCTGTCGAGTCGTAACGCTGAAGCAGCCGCGCAGCTCGTCGATCGTATTCCGAAGGATGCGCGCGCGAACTGGATCACCGCGGTGGCGCTCGGCTATGCCAACAGCGACGTCGAAAAGGGCCGTCAGTGGGTGCGTCGGTACGGCAACGAAGGAGCCCAGACAGCGACGCAATTCGCGCGCGCCGTTGCCTCGCGCAACCCGGAGGCCGCAGTGCAATTGGTGGAAGACGTCGTCGACGATCAAGAGCGCGATCGACTGCTGCGCGGCTTGCTGCCTCCGCTTGCCGAGCACTCGCCTGCGCTTGCCGCGCGTTGGGCGGAGAGGGTCACCGATGATGAGTCGCGGGCGCGCTCGATCGCCGAAGTCGCCAGCAGCTGGGCTCAATACGATTCGTCGGCCGCGCGCAAGTGGGTGCTGTCGCTCGACGATGGTCCCGCGAAGGATCAGGCGCTCACGGCACTGGTCCAGCGCGGTGGCGCGTCGGTGGATGACATGCAGCAGATCATCAACCAGATCCAGATGCCAGAACGGCGTTCGCAGGCTGTGCTGATGGCTGCCATGAGCATGTCCCGGAACGACATGGAAGGCGCGCGCACGCTCTTGCGCCGCTATCCGCTGGATCCCGCGCGGCAGCGGCAATTAGACGACTACGTGCAGCGGCGCGGCCGAGGCCAGTGAGCTCGTTGAAGATTCCCGGTCTGTTGAACGTGCGCGAGCTCGGCGGGCATCCGACCCGCGACGGCGCGAAGACGCGCTCACACTCGCTGCTGCGCGCCGACGATCTCGTGCAACTCACCGAGGCAGGCATGCAGGCGCTCGCAAACTACGGCGTACGCACCGTCATCGACTTGCGCTGGCCCGGCGAAGTCGCCGCGAGAACGCATCCTGTCGCTACCGACAATGCGCATCGCGTGCGCTATCACCATATCTCGCTGCTCGCGGACGATGAGATGGAATGGGCATCGCTGTCCGGTGCCCCCACCAAGGAGACGTGGAAGATTGCGGTGCTGGAGCATACGCGTCCGCAGCTGAAGGACGTGATGGAAGTCATCGCTGACGCAGCCGCCGAGCCGTTGTTGTTCCACTGTGTCGCGGGCAAAGATCGAACCGGGTTGGTCGCGGCGCTATTGCTCGCATTGGCCGACGTCGAGCCGGATGCGATCGCTGCCGACTACGCGGCGAGCACGACGCAGCTCACCGATGCGTACCTGGTGCGGTACCCCGATCTCGAGCGAGCGGAGATTTTCGAGGCGCTGCGTTGCCCGGAAGAGGGCGTCCACAAGATGCTCGCCTACCTTGCGCAATACGGAGGCGCCGCAGGCTACCTCCGCGTCATCGGTCTGACTGAGGCCAAAATTGCTCGATTGCGCGCGCGGCTTCGTTAGCTGTGGTTGTGGAGGCTACCATTGCGGCGCGTGACAGGACGCACTCCGTCGGCCTTTTCGATTGCGGCGAGCGCCA
>DATJIP010000233.1:0-63487 GCA_035493235.1 Steroidobacteraceae bacterium | reverse complement strand
TCGGTGGCTGGGCAATGCGCATCGACTCCGGCACGAGGAAGCGGTGAGTGCACGAGCAGCGCCGCCGGATGCACGTCCGCTCGCGGATCGCATGCGGCCAGCGTCGCTCGACGACTACGTCGGGCAGGCGCATCTGTTCGGCCAGGGCAAGCCGCTGCGGCGGATGCTCGAAGGCGGGCATCTCCACTCGATGATCCTCTGGGGCCCGCCGGGCACCGGCAAGACGACGTTGGCACGGCTCGTCGCACAAACATGCGATGCGGAGTTCCTGGCCTTCTCAGCCGTGATGGCGGGAGTGAAGGACATTCGCGCGGCCGCAGAGCGTGCCGCCGAAGTGCGCAAAGAATCCGGACGCCGCACGGTGTTGTTCCTGGACGAGGTGCATCGCTTCAATAAGGCACAGCAGGACGCATTCCTGCCGTGGGTCGAGGACGGCACGCTCGTATTCATCGGCGCGACTACCGAGAACCCTTCGTTCGAGCTGAACAACGCGTTGCTGTCGCGCGCACGGGTCTACGTGCTCCGTGCCCTGACGGAAGAAGATCTCCGTAAGGTGCTCGATCGTGCGCTCGCCGAGCAGGCTCGCAGCGGTACTCCGATCGCAGTGGAAGAGCAGGCGCTGACGCTGATCGCCCGGGCCGCCGACGGCGATGCACGGCGCGTACTCAACATGCTGGAGCTGTCGTTGGATCTGGCAAGTGCGACCGAGCCGCCGAAGATTACCGAGGCGATTGCCGCAGAAGTTGCGACCGGTGGACTGCGACGCTTCGACAAGCAGGGCGAAGCGTTCTACGACCAGATCTCAGCGTTACACAAATCCGTGCGTGGCAGCGATCCGGACGCCGCGCTGTATTGGTTCTGCAGAATGCTCGATGGCGGTTGCGATCCGCGTTACCTCGCGCGACGCGTACTGCGCATGGCATTCGAGGACATCGGCATCGCCGATCCGCGCGGGCTGACCATGGCGCTCGAAGCCTGCGAAGTCTACGAGCGACTGGGGACGCCGGAAGGCGAGTTGGCGATCGCGCAAGCAGTCGTGTTCCTCGCGTGCGCTGCCAAGAGCAACGCCGTGTACGTGGCGTTCGGCGAAGCGATGGAAGATGCAAAGAACCTCGGTTCGCTGGACGTGCCGTTGCATCTGAGGAATGCGCCGACTCGACTGATGAAAGAGCTCGGCTACGGCAAGAACTATCGCTACGCGCACAACGAACCGGACGCTTACGCCGCAGGCGAGAACTACTTTCCAGAAGGCATGGAGCCGCGGCAGTACTACCGTCCGGTGCCGCGCGGCCTGGAAATCAAGATCGCCGAAGCCCTAGAAAAGAGAAGAGAGAAAAGGGAAAAGAAGTAGAATTCGCGAATGCTCGATCCCAAGTTACTGCGTTCCGATGCGGCCGGCGTCGCGGCCAACCTCGCGCGTCGCGGCTTCACGCTCGACGTCGCTCGTCTCGCCGCGCTCGAAGAAGCGCGGAAGAAATGGCAGATCCGTGCCGACGAGTTGCGTAACGAGCGCAATCTGCATGCGAAAAGCGTCGGCAAGGCGAAGGCGCAGGGCCAGGACATCGCGCCGCTTTTGAAGCAGACCGAGACGCTCGGCAAGCAGCTCACCGAGGCGGAAGCGGAACTCGCGAAGGCCCAAAAGGAGTGGGACGACCTCGCTCTGGTCATCCCGAACATGTTGCATGCGAGCGTTCCCGATGGGCGCGATGAAACCGCGAACATCGAGGTGCGCCGCTGGGGCGAGCCGCGCCAGTTCGACTTCAAGCCGCGCGATCACGTCGACCTCGGCGAGAAGCTGAAGCTGGTCGACTTCGCCGCTGCCGGCAAGATCTCCGGCGCGCGCTTCGTCGTGCTGACGGGCCCGATCGCACGCCTGCAACGCGCGATCATTCAATTCATGCTCGATCTGCACACTGGCGAGCACGGCTATCGTGAGACGTACGTGCCGTACCTCGTCAATGCGCAATCCCTGACGGGCACTGGCAACCTGCCGAAGTTCGAGGCCGACCTGTTCGCGATCCGCGGCGAGTCAGGGCTGTACCTCATTCCGACCGCCGAGGTGCCGGTCACGAATCTGGTGCGCGACTCGATCGTCGAAGCAGATGCGCTGCCGATGCGCTTCGCGGCGCACACGCCATGCTTCCGCTCGGAGGCAGGCTCTTATGGGAAAGACACGCGCGGCATGATCCGCCAGCATCAGTTCGAGAAGGTCGAGCTGGTGCACTTCGTGAAGCCACAGGACTCCTACGCCGAACATGAAGTGCTCGTGCGCAACGCCGAGGAAGTGCTGAAGCGTCTGGAGTTGCCGTATCGCGTCGTCGCGCTGTGCGCGGGCGACGTCAGCTTCCAGTCGGCGAAGACTTACGACCTGGAAGTGTGGCTGCCCGGGCAGAACGCCTATCGCGAGATTTCGTCGTGCTCGAACTTCGAGGCGTTCCAGGCGCGTCGCATGCAGGCGCGTTGGCGGAATCCGGAAACGGGTAAGCCCGAGCCCCTGCACACGCTGAACGGCTCAGGCGTTGCGGCGGGTCGCGCGCTGGTGGCAGTAATGGAAAACTATCAGCAGGCGAACGGCAGCATCGTCGTGCCAGAAGTCCTGCGCAGCTACATGGCCGGGCTCGCGCTCATCGAGCCCGGCCAGTAGAACTCGTCAGTTGCGCGAAGAGAGCAGGCGCAGCAGGCTGAGGAACATGTTGTAGATCATCACGTACAACGTCACCGTCGCGGTGATGTAGTTCGTCTCGCCGCCGTGAATGATCTCGCTCGTCTTGTACAGGATGATGCCGCCCGACAAGAGCAGGAACAGTCCGGACACGACCAGCGACAGCGTCGACAGGTGGAAGAAGACGGCGACCAGGCTGAGCACGAAAGCGCCGATGATGCCGACGGTCAGGAACCCACCCATGAAGCTGAAGTCTTTCTTGCTGGTGATCGCGTAGGCCGACAGTCCCAGGAACGACGCGGCGGTTACGCCGAGCGAAGTCATGACCAGCTGTGCGCCATTCGGAACCGACTTCAGATAGAACTCGAGGATCGGGCCGAGCGTCAGGCCGAGGAAGCCGGTGAGCGCGAACGTCCACACGATGCCCCAGCCGCTGTTACGCGTTGCATTGACCGCGTACACCAGCCCGAAATAGGGCAGCAGCATCCACAGCCCCATGAACGGCAGATTGATGGCCATCGCAATGCCGGCCGTCACCGCGCTGAACGCGAGCGTCGCGCCCAGGAGCAGGTACGTATTGCGCAGGACTTTGTTGGTCGCCAGCACCGATGCCTGGCTGGTGCTGACGGCAGTGTTTGGATAACGGTCCATTTCGATCATCTCCCGGGCGGTGACAAGGCGCCCATTCTACCGAAGAGGTGTCAGCGACCACATGGGTGTATTTGCCGTCATTTCAAGGAGCTGTGACAATGCGCCCCCGCCGGAGAGGTGGCAGAGCGGTTGAATGCACCGGTCTTGAAAACCGGCAAGGTCGCAAGACCTTCGCGAGTTCGAATCTCGCCCTCTCCGCCACGCCGAGCCGGTCGATCAGGGCGGCGTTGCCAGCGACTCGACGACATTCGTCCGAATGACATCGAAGAACGGATTGCTCCGCAGCCGCGCGAACGTTCCAAGCCCGACGACCAGCGCGCCACTCTCACCCTTGCCGGCGACCGCCCCGAGGTTGTAGCTCGAACCACTGGGTGACGGAGTGAGGCCGTAGACCGGATCGTCGATCGGGAACGGCAGCGCTACATGGCCGACGGAGAACACGCCGACAGGCCATTCGAGCGGGAGCTCCCTGACCGAGACCTCTGCCGAGCCAGCTTCGCGCGTGTAGGCGCTCACCTTGCGGGTCGTGTCCTCACGATTGGAGATGAGCGTGATGCGAAACGGCTGGCTGCCGGAGCGCAGGCGCTTGATGTCATCGAGCAGGCTCGGAGCGATCAGGCTCTCCATTGCCGCCTGCCGATTGATGTCGAACGCGATCAGCTCGTGCCTGCCCGGGGGCAATCGCGCCAGGAGGCCGTGGATCACTTCGCTCGAGGTAACGGTCGAATCGACGATCGACTGATACACGTGCACGCGGGGCACCTTCCCCAGCTGCTCGGCGCTGAGCGAGTCGATCGTGTCCTGAACGACGAGCGTCAGCTTGTGGATCTGGTTCGCTGCGTTCACCGGGAACGAGTTGTACTTGTAGGGATCGTATTCGGGCAGCACGTCGAGCCAGCGCGACTTCTCGAAGCCCGGCACAAACGACAGCCCCGAGAGAATGTTCGTGAGAGCAGCGAAGCGCGAAATGCCGATCGCCGCGGACACCAGATGAATGTCGGCAGGCCTGGGCAGCGAGTCGTCGGTCAGTGAGCGCAGCGAGTACAGCGTAAGCAGCGCAGCACCCGTGGAGTGACCACCAGCGATGAACGGCTTGCCCGCGCCGCCACGCGCCGCGGCGTGTTTCGCTGCGAGCACGACGGCTCCGTACCAATCCTGCCAGGTCACGTCGAGCAGGCCCGAGGGCAGCGTGCCATGTCCGGGCATGCGCAGAACGACGACGTAGTAGCCCTGCGCGAGGAACGTCTCGGCAAGCGATCGCATGCTGTAGGGCGAGTCGGAAAGGCCATGCACGAGCAGCACCGAACCGCGCGGTTCACCGGGCGGCGCGAGCTCGTACGAATGGTTGTATGGAGTATCGAGCGCCAGCCGTGACACCACGCTCTGCGGGTTGTAGCGGCCAAGCGGCCAGGTATCCGCAGACTTGGCGTCGTCGAGCACCCGCTCCCGCAGCTGCCTGATGAGCCGATCCTCGAGCGCGAGGTATTCGGTGAACGACGCCGGTGCGTCGGGGCTCGAGACATGAAATTCCTGGTCGAGCTGCACGCGGTGCCAGGCCTGCAGGTCGGGCAGGCGCGCGCGGGCCTGGAGGGTAAACACGAGGACGATCGTGGCCAGGATCGCCGCGACGACGCCCGCCAGGTAGCCCGCCCACTTCAGGAAGCGTCGGGCCCAGGGGCGTGGTTTTGCGCTCATGGTCCTGAAGGCTAGCGCAGCCGACTCGTCGCCGACGACAGCGCGAGCGGGCTGCGCGCGTGCACGGATCCCGTATGGTCGAAACCACGGGCTCCTGACAGGGTGCGGCGGCATGGCGATCCATGTCAGCCGCTGGCTGCGTTTTTTGCCCGGTGTGCAGACGCTGCGCACTTACCAGGCCGCTTGGTTCATGCCTGATCTCACCGCGGGTCTGGTGCTGACCACCATGTTGGTGCCGGTTGGCATTGCCTATGCGCAGGCATCCGGGGTGCCGGGCATCTATGGGTTGTACGCGACCATCGTGCCGCTGCTCGCGTACGCGGTGTTCGGTCCAAGCCGCATCTTCGTCCTGGGACCGGATTCGGCGCTCGCAGCAGTCATCCTGTCGGTCGTGTTGCCGCTCTCGGGCGGCGATCCGGTGCGTGCCGTGGCTTTGGCCAGCGCGATGGCCGTGGTGTCCGGCCTGGTCTGCATCCTGATCGGAGTGCTGCGCCTCGGCTTCATTACCGAGTTGCTCTCCAAGCCGATCCGCTATGGCTACATGAATGGCATCGCGCTCACGGTGTTGATCAGTCAGGTGCCGAAGCTGCTCGGCTTTTCCATCGACGGTGTCGGTCCATTGCGCGACGTGGTGCTCATCGCCGGAGGCATCCGCGACGGCAAGGCGAACTGGACTTCGTTCACCATCGGCGTCGGCACGCTGATCGCGATCCTCATCCTGAAACGCTTCAAGCGCGTTCCCGGATTGTTGATCGCGGTCGTGGCCGCGACCATCGTCGTCGCCATCTGGAATCTCGACGTGACTGCGGGAGTCAAGGTGCTCGGGCCGCTACCGCAGGGGCTCCCTTCGTTCGCGTTGCCTCGCATCAGCTTCGCGGATCTGCAGCCAGTGATCATCGCCGGTTGCGCCGTGGCCATGGTGGCGTTCGCGGACACGAGCGTGCTGTCGCGGACGTACGCTGCGAAGACCCGCACGCCCGTCGACCCGAATCAGGAAATGATCGGCCTGGGCGCGGCCAACCTCGCTGGCGGATTCTTTCAGGGCTTCGCGATCAGCAGCAGCTCGTCGCGCACGCCGGTTGCCGAAGCGGCCGGTGCCAAGACGCAGGTCACTGGCGTCGTGGGTGCAATCGCTGTCGCGCTGTTGCTGGTCTTCGCACCCAATCTGCTGAAGGATCTGCCCAGCAGCGCGCTCGCCGCTGTCGTGATCGCGGCGGCCATCGGCCTGTTCGAGTTCGCCGACCTGCGCCGCATCCTGCGCATCCAGGCCTGGGAGTTCTGGCTCTCGATTGCGTGCTTCGTCGGCGTCGCAGTATTTGGCGTGGTGCCGGGCATCGGTTTCGCCGTGCTCCTCGCCATCATCGAATTTCTCTGGGACGGTTGGCGACCGCACTTTGCAGTGCTGGGCCGCGTCGATGGCGTGCGGGGCTACCACGACGTCAAGCGCTATCCCGACGCGCGCCGCGTGCCGGGACTCGTGCTGTTTCGCTGGGACGCACCGCTGTTCTTCGCCAATGCCGAGCTGTTCCACCAACGCATCATGGAGACGATTGCCGAATCCCCGAGTGCCGTACGACGGATCGTGGTCGCGGCCGAACCTGTCACAAGCGTGGACGTGACTTCCGCTGACATGCTCGACGAGCTGGAACAGGACCTGCAACGCTCGGGTGTCGAGTTGCGGTTCGCCGAGATGAAGCATCCGGTCCAGGACAAGCTGAAACGCTTCGAGCTGTTCGAGCGCTTCGGCATCTTCTATCCGACGATCGGTGCAGCCGTGGACGCTTACCTCGCCGACTTCTCGGTGGACTGGAAGCCCTGATCCGACCCTTCCGCCAAATGCGGCCCTTCATCGCTGGGGGCGCCGGCTCCGTCGCACGACGCGGCAAGCCCCTGCGAAGTGGCTTAAGGTTGCTCTCACATTCAGGACGGAGGCACGAGCAATGAAGTCAGTGTTGCGGATCGCCGCGCTCACAGCGACGGCAGTTGGAATCCTGGGTCTCGGCGTCGTGGCATTCGCCCAGACGGCAGCGACGGCAAAGCCCATCCAGATCGCGCAATTCACTGCCGACGGCAAGCTGCAGAAGCCCGCGGATCTCGACAGCTGGGTCTTTCTCGGCACCTCGCTCGGCATGGGCTACAACCCGGGCTCGTTCAACGCGGCGCATCCGGGCCAGTTTCAGGTCGTGCTGATGGAGCCGAATGCCTATCGACACTTCGTCCAGAATCGCAGCTACGCGCCCGGCTCGATGTTCCTGCTGTCGTTCTACGACAGCGACAAGCAGCAGCGCTCGATCAATCAGAACGGCTTCACGCAGGCCGATCTCACGAACTACGAAATTCACGTGATCGATCCCGCGAAAGGCGACCAGGGCGACAAAGGTCATGCGTTCTACGTGTTCAACCCGAACGACACGCAGGGCAATCCGCTGCCGGCCGGCAACGCTTGCGTGCGCTGCCATGTCGATCACGGCGCGTTCGACGGGACGTTTGCGCAGTTCTACCCGACGCTGCGCCCGATGATCCCCAAGGAAGCGCTGGAGCGCGCAGCGCAGGACCACAACATCCGCTGAGGCGTACGATTCGCCCAGGATGAGAGAGTCGTCGCACCCGCTGGATCGCCCGCTGCCGCCCGACGTGGCCGCGGGCGAATCCGCGTTCATCCAGTTCTATCAGAAGTACGCGGTCTTCAGCCTGCCGTGGGCGTGGCGGCGCACGCTCATCTTCGGCGCGATCGGCGTGCTCGGCGGGATTTCGTTCGGCGCTTCGCACGGGCTGATGGTGAGCGACCTGTCCGAAGCCATCACCGTCTCGTTGGTCTGCGCGCTGGCGAATCTGATCCTGGTGGGAGCGGGTCCGATGCTCGCGGCACTTTTCAGGCACGCGCGCTTGCCTCTGCGAATCGAGCGCATATGCATCGTCGCGGCGGTGATTGGTGGCATGGTGCTCGGCACGCTCTCCGACGAACTCGCCGCGCAGTACCACAACGGCCTGATGGATGCGCATGGCTTTGGCGACAAGGCGGACATGATGCCGTTGATGGAGGCGCACCCGATCGTGCGGCGTGGGCTGGATGTGGGCCGCGACCTGTTCATTCTCTTCATTGCCAGCGGCGGCCTGGGTTTGTGGGCGTACTTCTCCGAAGCGAAGCGCTGGGCCGAGCACTGGCGGCGCGTAGAGCTCGAGAAGCTGAGCTCGCAGACGGCGGAGGCCGACTTGCGATTGACGGTACTGCAGGCGCAAGTCGAACCGCATTTCCTGTTCAACACGCTGGCATCGGTGCGATCGCTCGTGACGTCGGATCCGCAACGGGCTTCGCAGACCATCGACGCTCTCGCACAGCACTTGCGCGCCACGCTGCCAAAGCTGCGAGCGGCGACCGGCGCGGCCCAATCGACGCTCGGCGAGCAGTTTGCAATCTGCGCGAGCTACCTCGAGTTGATGCAGGTCCGGCTCGGTGAGCGGCTGCACGTGGACGTTCGTCTACCGCCCGAGTTGCGTGAAGTGCCATTCCCGCCGTTCCTGCTGATTTCGCTGGTCGAGAATGCGATCAAGCATGGAGTCGAGCCGAAGCCCGGCGTCACACGCGTGGCGTTGGCGGCGCGCGTCGTCGTGGACGGGGAGCGCAAGCGACTCGAAGTTCAAGTCGAAGATGACGGGGCAGGGCTCAAGCTCGGCATGGGCGAGGGGACTGGCCTCGCCAACATTCGCGCGCAGTTGCTTACGCGGTTCGCTTCAGCCGCTTCGCTGGAGCTTTTCGAGCGAGGTGCTGGTGGTGTGCTCGCACGTCTCGTTCTGCCGCTGGAACCGGCCAGCGCATGACGCGCCCGACGGCCATCATCGCCGAGGATGAAACGCCGCAGCGACAGGAGCTGCGCGCGCTACTGACCGAACTGTGGCCGGAACTGAACGTCGTCGCCGAATGCGAGGACGGCTTGAGCGCGCTCGAAGCGCTGGAGCAGCACCATCCGCAAGTCGCGTTCCTCGATATCCGCATGCCGGGCGTGAGCGGGTTGGAAGTGGCACGCGCGGCCGGATCGCAGTGTCACGTGATCCTGGTCACTGCGTACGATGAATATGCGCTGCGAGCTTTCGAAGAAGGGGCGCTGGACTACCTGCTCAAGCCGGTCGCGCGGGAACGCTTGAGTCGCGCGATCGAGCGTGCCCGGGCCCGGCTCGAAGGCGGATCTCATGTCGACATGAATGCGCTGATCGACATGGTGCAGGCACGCCTGGCCCCCGGCGGCAAGTCCGGCATCAAGTGGATCACCGCGACTGTCGGCAACTCGGTGAAGATGTACTCGATCGACGAAGTCTTGTTCTTCCAAGCGCAGGACAAGTACACGCGCGTGGTTACGGCTGCGAGCGAGGGCAACATCCGCACGCCGCTCAAGGAACTCGCGGCCGCGCTCGATTCAGAAACCTTCTGGCAGGTGCATCGCAGTGTGATCGTGCGCGTCGGCGCCATCCATGCCGTCGAGAAGGGTGACGATGGCAAGTTGCATCTGACGGTGCGTGGCCGGCCCGACGTGTTGCCGGTCAGCAGCACCTTTCAACATCGCTTCAGGGGGATGTGAGGACCTCGCGGAAGTAGCCTTCTGCGAAATCGACCAGGGCTCGCGTCGAGAACAGCAGCGCGTCGGCGTTGCCGACCTTGCCGACTCGCACGTGGCCACGATCGGCGAAGCGCCGGCCGACGATGGGAAAGTGCGTACCGTTGTCAGTTCCCATCGACAGCTTCTCGACCCACGCGCGGACGCCGTCCTCGACGACCGGGAAGCGACTGATCATCGTGCGACGGTTCGGCACGAGCGACTCCGCATAGTGCAGCGACGTACAGCGATTGAAGCCGACGCCGAGCAGCAGCGTCCAGGCATCCAGCTCGTAGAACTTCTCGAACGGCGTGCCGCGGCCTTCGCAAAACTCCAGTGCGTGCTCGGCAGTGATCTCGCGAGCATGGCGGCCATTGGCGCAGACGGAAACCAGCGGATGGCTGCTGCGAAGGGTGCCGGGATAGCTGCGAAAGGCTTCCGGGATCGCGCCCATCGTCGTCGGCGTGGTTCGAGCATCGAAGAAGTCGTGACCCGATGGATCCGCGAGCTGCGGTGACTCCGCCGGCATCGCGAGCGTGCCATTCGGCCCGAGCACCTCGAGCAGCGCCTGAATCACGGTGATCGGCCCGCCTTCCGTCCAGCCGACGCGACCCAGCGAGGAATGCACCATGACGATCAGGTCCCGGCGCAAGCCCAGGGATATCAAGTCTGCGATGAGTGAGGTGGCGTTGTTCACCGGCTTCGGCGGGCGGCGCGACGTTTGCTAGTGCGCTCGCGGAACGTGGCGACCTTGACGCGGTTCTGACACGTCAGCGAACAAAACCGGCGGCTGGCGTTCTTCGACACGTCGACATAGACGCGGCCGCAGTCGGCACGCTCGCACGTCCCGAGGCGCTGCGCTGCGCCGTCGCCGATCATTTCCGCAAGCCCGGCGGCGCAGATGGCGGTCCACATCGGCACGAGTGGCGCAGCGTGCGGATGGTGATGCAAGCGCCAGGTACCGCGCTCCTTGGCGAGATGCGGATGGGCAGGATGAGCAGCGAGCATCTCGTTCAAGGTCGCAGCGGCCGCGTCGACATCGTCGTTGCGCAAGTCCGTGAACACACTCCGAAGTCGCTGGGCGAGTGCCACGAACGCCGGCACGTGCGTTTGCGTCAGCTGCGCGACGGACGGCGGATCGATGGCGAGGATGCGGGCAAGCGCCGCGACAGCTTCGCGCGCCGGCGCGGGGACGTCGCGCTCGTCGTTGGAGTCCAGCTCGTTGACGAGCGCCTCGGACACCAGCAGGCCGGCGTCTTTGTAACTGTCTAGCTTCACTTGACCAGTCACTCCGGGTCGGTTAGCGTTGTTACTTTCTAAGAATGGTACACCAGTTACAGGAGATCGGCCATGGGCGGAGCACTGGCAGGCAAAGTCGCGTTGGTGGCCGGCGCGACGCGCGGTGCGGGACGTGGCATCGCAGTCCAGCTGGGAGCGCAGGGCGCGACGGTTTACTGCACCGGACGCACGACTGCCGAGCAACGCTCGGAGATGAATCGGCCCGAGACCATCGAGGAAACTGCCGCGCTGGTCGATGCAGCGGGCGGTCGCGGCATCCCGGTGCAGGTCGACCATCTGGTCGCCGAACAGGTGCGCGCGCTGGTAGCACGCATCGAACGAGAGCAGGGCGCTCTGCACCTGCTGGTCAACGACATCTTCGGCGCGACCAAGATCGAGTGGAACAAGCCGGTCTGGGAATCGGATCTCGACTACGGTCTGCGCCTGTTGCGCCTGGCGATCGACACGCACGCGATCACGAGCCATTTCGCCATTCCCTTGCTGCTCGAGACGCCGGGCGGACTGGTCGTCGAAGTGAACGACGGCACCGCCAACTACAACGACAAGACGTACCGCAACTCGTTCTTCTATGACCTGGCGAAGGCGGGCGTGCAACGCATGGGCTTCGCGCTCGCGCATGACCTGGCCCCGCGCGGCGCCACAGCGGTCACGCTGACGCCGGGCTGGCTGCGCTCGGAAGCGATGCTCGAAGCGTTTCGTGTTACCGAGGCGAACTGGCGCGACGCGCTGAAATTTCAGCCGCACTTCGCCATCTCGGAGACACCGACCTTCGTCGGCCGCGCCGTCGCGGCGCTCGCGCAGGATCCGCAGCTGTCGCGTTGGAACGGCCAGTCGCTGTCGAGCGGCCAGTTGGCCAGGGTGTATGGCTTTACGGACGTCGATGGCAGCCAGCCGGACGCCTGGCGCTATCTCGTCGAGGTGCAGGATGTAGGCAAGCCGGCCGATACGACCGGCTATCGCTGAGTGCCGCTATCCGTGCACCGCTCGATGTAAGGCCGCGCGCGCCAGCAAGCGCGTCGAGTCGAGCGTCGGCAACGGCGAATTCCCGTCGTTCATGATCAGCGGAATCTCGGTGCACCCAAGGACGACCGCGTCGCAGCCCTCATCCTTGAGTCGCGCGATCACGCGCTGAAAGTATGAAACCTGCTGTGGCTTGAACACGCTGCAGACGAGCTCATCCATGATGATGCGATTGATCTCGTCGCGCTCCTCAACCGTCGGCCGCAAGTAGCTCAAGCCACGAGCTTCGAGCTTCTCGGGATAGACGTTACTGTCGACGAGCCAGCGCGTGCCGGTCAGCGCGATGCGGCGACAGCCGCGCTCGACGGCTTGAGCCGCGACGACTTCGGCAATATGCAGCCACGGCAACGGTGAACGCGGCGTCACGTAGGGCAGCGCCTGGTGAATCGTGTTGTCGGGACAGATCAGAAAGTCGGCGCCGGTCTTCGCCAGCTTCTCGGCGGACGCGAGCATGAGATCGCCGACTGCCTGCCAGTCGTTGCGATAGATCGGCTGCATGTACTCATCGAGCGAGAACGTGTGCATCGAGACTTCGGGATGGGCATGCCGGCCCATCAGCTGCTCGCCTTCGACGCAGACGGTGCGATAACACAGGGCCGCTCCCTCGGCGGAGCAGGCGACGATACCGATGTGCTTGGGCATGGGACCGATTGTAGCGGGTCCGAGTCATGCGGAGTGCTACACTCCGCCCGATCATGCAGCGCGACCTCGACAAAATGCGGCGCCGGCCGTTCTTCTTCCCGCTGGTGCTACCGGTGCTGCTGTTCATCGCCGTGGTGCTCGCGGCTGCTTGGCTGTTCGACGCGCGTGCCACCACGGTCGTGTTCGTCGTGCGACATGCCGAAGTCGAAACGCCGACCGACGCCGATCCGGATCTGAGCGTCGATGGCCGCGAGCGTGCGGCACGTCTGGCGAAGATGCTGTCGCAGGCCAGGCCGGTGCGCGGCATCGATGCGATCTTTGCCTCCGAGTACAAGCGCACTCAGCAGACTGCAACGCCGCTCTCAGAGACCGTCGCGTTGCCTGTGAACGTGGTTGCCTCCGCCGCATGGTCGGAGCTCCCGCGTCGAATCACGCACGAGCATCGCGGCGAATACGTGCTGGTGGTCGGCGCCTCCAACACCGTGCCGGAGATCGTCGAAGCGTTGAGCGGCGAGAAGGTCACGCTGCGCGACGACGAGTACGACGCGATGTTCGTCGTATTCGTGCCGCAGATCGCGAAGACGAAGGTCGTCCGCCTGCGCTACTAGTAAGCTCGCGGCAGCTCTTCGTGGAGCTGATGGCACATCACCGCGAGAAATCCTGCCAGGCCGAGATACAGCGCGCCGTATGCAAAGCGCGTTTCGGCGCTCGCCAGGTAATAGGTCTGTTCTTCTGCCGTCTGCTCGCCCCGCAGCGCCCGCCATGCCTTCCACGCCTGTGGCGCAGCGATGAACGCCATCAGGATCAGTAGCGGGCTCGGCCGATAGAAGAACAGGCCGACCAGAATCGGCACGCCGATCAGCCACAGCTTCGGCGAAATCACTGCGGTGACTCGGCCGCCGTCAAACGGCGCGAGCGGCATGAGGTTGAACAGGTTGAGGAAGAACCCGGCGTAGGCGAGCGCAAGCAGCAGCCGGCTGTCGTAGTTGCGCGCCAGGTAGAAGCAGGCGAGCGCACCGAGCGTTCCTGCCAGCGGCCCGGCAATCCCTACGTACGCTTCAGTCTCCGCATCGCGCGGCATGTCCTTGAGCTCGATCCACGCGCCCACGAACGGAATGAACGTGGGCGCGCCGACGTCGAGGCCGCGCTGCCGGGCGGCGATGAAGTGTCCCATCTCGTGCACGAAGATCAGGCCGACGAAGCCAACCGCGTACCACCAGCCGAAGATCCACGAGTACGCGATGACGGACAACAACATCGTGCCGCCGCTCAGCAATACCTTGCCAAGCTTGCCTGCTTTGAGCAGCAGGAGCAGCGTCTTGATCATGCGTTGCTGGCGTTGCGTCCCTTGAAGAACTTCGCGACCGCACCGCCGGCAGCCGCCACGCCGACGACGATCAGCTTGGCGAACTTCGCGAGGAACAGCCCCAGACCCGCGAGCAGGCCGAGCTTCTTGGCTGCGATGCCGCCGACCAGCGCCGCGAGACCGTAGGCCGCGACCTTGTCGGTGGACCCGTTGAAGTCGGTGTAGCGCTTGCCCTCGTTGAAGTTCACTGCGGCGAGCAGCTCGTGCGCCGAAGGCTTGTCCGCTTCGACGGTCGACGCATTCGTGATCAGGTTCAGCGAGACATAGCCCTCGCGGCCGAGCACGTAGGTGTTGTAGTTGACGGTCGGATCGGTGTCCTTGCCGCTCTTCTCGCGCGCCTCGGCCGACCACACCAGCCGGTGCGTCTGGGCGTCGTACGCGGGCCGCTCGACCCAGCGCGTCACCTGAATTTCGCTGACTCCCAGCTCGCGGCGATGCTCATTGCCCGCCTCGGTGCCGTCTTTCAGGTTCTGCAGCAGCTCGTCGGCATCCCAGTCCTTGGCGTCGTCATCTTTGATGTAGCCGGAAGGCTCGTAATCCATCGTCACGAACCAGCTCGACTCCTCGGCTTCCGGGAAGATCAGGCCAACGAAGCGCTCGTCTGTCTGGTTGCCGAGCATGTCCATGACAGCGGCGCCTTCCTTCGGCGGCACGAATCCGTAACCGGCAGGCAGCGCGAGCTGAGCCTGATCTTTGAGCGTAACGGTGTTCGGCCCGTGCACCATGGCGGCACCCGCTGCTGCCCAAACGGCTTTGCCGGCGTCGGCCTGGCCTTCCGGCTCCGCGTCCTGCGCGAATGAAATCGGCGAGAAAGAGGCGATGAAAACGGCCGCGCCAGCCGCAGCTGCGCGCATCCATGGGCTCCCCAGCATGACCATTCCCCAGTGTCTGTCCGTGGCGGACGGCGCACCATCTCGCAAAGCGCCGGTCGCCGGCAATCGCCCGACGTTTTTCGTCTCCGGCACTGTGAGCCAGCGCACAACCCGCGGTGGGAAAAGGGGGTTTCGGGGCCGCGGTGTCGCTTGCGGCTGCGAAAGCCGATGTCTACAATTCGCGGCCTTCCAACGGTGGGGCCGTAGCTCAGCTGGGAGAGCGTCTCGTTCGCAATGAGAAGGTCAGGAGTTCGATCCTCCTCGGCTCCACCAATTTCCTGACCCGCCGCTGCCGAACCTCGCCGTTACGCGACGAGGCCGGGGAAACACATCGCCGCGGTACCCGCGGAAATCACCGCCACGGTCGCAGCGAATGCTACGCCCGCAAGCGTCTTTTCCACGATGCTCCGCAGGTCGAAGGAACCAATGTGCTTGCTCATGTCTATCTCCTCGAAGTAATTAAGTAGTTAGCGATTCGATGGGGCACATGATGGCGGGCGGCGGCCGGCAGTTCTGTCAACCGGATGACATTGGCGAGCGGTGCCGGAGGCGCCGGCCGTAGTGCGCATCGGTGCGTGCCTGGCGTTGCTGCTCGTCAGCTGCGCGGCGCACGCCGCGGACGGCCCCACCACGCGCACGATCGAAGCCGAAGGCGCGACCGTTCGCGTCGACTTCCAGGCCACGGATTTCAAGCACGGCACCGCGCCGGTCATTACATGGATCGAGCACTCGATGCGGACCGTGGCGCGCTACTACGGTCAGTTTCCGGCGAGGCAGCTCCGCATCAGCGTAAGCACGCGTGAGGGTGGCCGCGTCCTGCATGGCACGACTTACGGCGCGACGGTGCCATTCATCCGGCTGCAACTTGGCCGCGACGTCAGCGCCGAAGAGCTGCATGACGACTGGATACTCGTGCACGAGATGATCCATCTCGCGTTGCCTGAAGTCGGCGACGATCACGTCTGGTTGACCGAGGGGCTCTCGACCTACGTCGAGGGCATCGCTCGTGTGCAAGTCGGCGACCTGCAAGCCGAGCAGGTCTTTACCGAGCAAGTCCATTCGATGTCCAACGGCCTGCCTGCGTCCGGCGACGAAGGTCTCGATCACACGCACACCTGGGGCCGCACTTACTGGGGCGGGGCGCTGTTCTGTCTGCTTGCCGACGTCGAGATTCGCAAGAAGACTGCAAACCGCTTCGGCCTGCGAGACGCAATGCGTGCGGTGCTGCGTGCGAGCGGCGGCGTTGCGTTCGAGATGCCGATCGAGCGCGTCATGAAGATCGGCGACGAGGCCACTGGTACGACCGTGCTCCAGGATCTCTACGCGCAGATGAAAGACAAGCCGGTGACGCCCGATCTGCCAGCGCTCTGGAAGCAGCTCGGCATCCGCGAACGCGGTAAAAGTGTGGAGTTTCTGGACGACGCGCCGCTGGCCGCGACGCGCAAGGCGATCATGGCGCCCTAATGGGCCGCGGGTAGCACGTCGTTGACGATAACGGTGAGCACGTTGCCCGCGAAGGTGACCGGATCAACTTCCGCGCTGATTCCCTGCCACTCGGTCGTTGCCACGACGACCATGTCCAGCGACGGCACGACATACGCGAACTGACCGCCGTAACCCCACGCGAACGTCGCGACGGTCGCCGGTGGCTCTGCAAGCCACCATAGATATCCGTAGGTCGTCCCGCGCTGGGCGCCGTATTGATCGCGCCAGTTGAACTGCGGCGTAGTGCCGGCGTCGATCCATGACTCGGGTACGACTTGCTTGCTGGGCGTGCGGCCCTTCTGCAGTACCAGCTGACCAAAGCGCAGCAGATCTGTCGCAGTCATCTTGATACCCGCACCTGCATTGACCATGTTCGGTTCGAGCTGCTCCCACTGCACGCTGGTGATGCCGATCGGCGTGAACAGCACTTCCTGTGCGAAGTCAGGCAGCGGTTTGGCGACCGCGTCTTGTAGCACCTGGCCCAACAGGTTCACCGCTGCAGAGTTGTAGTTGAACGAGCCCGCGGGATCGGTCTGGAGTCGGTCGAGCAGGAACTGCACGTGGTCGCTCGACAACACCCAGAGGTTGTAGTCGTTGCCGTTGTTCTCATGCCATTGATAGCGCGACGTCATCGTCAGCAGCTGGCGCACCGATACCGCGCGATCGCCCGCATCGAGCGAGTAGGGCGCGTTGACGTAGGTGCCGACAGTGGCATCAATGCTCGGCAGGCTGCCGTTCTGGATGGCGATACCGGTTAGCACGCTCACGACGCTCTTCGTCACCGAACGCAGATCGAACAGGGTCGAGCTGTTAGCACCGCCAAAATAGTTCTCCGCGACGAGCTTGCCGTGCCGCGCTACCAGCAAGCTGCGAAAGCGTGGCATCGCTGCGGCGTCGCTCGCGGCGCGCCCCAGCATGACCTCATCGATGTTCGCTTCGGCGGGTGTGGCTCGAGCCCAGGGTTGGGCGATGTCGACGATCGTGGCTGGCGGCGGCGGCGACCCGGTGGGCGGTGCCGGGGTCGGCGGTGCGGAGGAACCATAGCCTCCGCCGCCACCACCGCCGCATGCGCAGAGCAGAGTCGCCAGGAGAGCTAGAAGTACTCTGCGCGGCAGGCGGCGGGCTGTCATGCCCCCAGTATACGGCTGCCCTGCCCGCAATTCGGAGCGAACCGAAGCCTATTCGGCCGCTCCGTCCTGGCTTATGCAACGTTCGGGAAGCACATCGCCACGGTGCCGGCCGAGACGAAGGCGAGGATCGCGGCGGCGGCGAAGCCGGCGAACACTTTCTCGACGACGCTGCGCAGTGAGTAGGAATCGGTGGGCTTGTTCATGTGAGTCTCCTCGGGTCGGTCAGTAGCCATCAGGTGAGGCACATGATGCCGATCGCGATCCGCGGAGACTGTCAACGCACGGACATTCAATCCTTCCTGGTGAGCTCGCGCAGTGCGCGCTCGTCGCCGAGCACGACGCTGCCGCGGCCGAGCGTGATCCAGCCCTGCTTTTTCCAGGTCTGCAGATACTTGTTGACGATCTGTCGCGACAGCCCGAGAAACTGCGCGAGATCTTCCTGCGAGATCTTCAGCTGCGCGCCGGCCGGCGTCTTGCGACCGTGCGAAGCCGCGAGACTCAGCAGTCGCTTCGCGAGTCGCGCGGGCACGTTGAGGAGCGACGAGTCTTCCATCTGCTCCGAGGTCCAGCGCACACGCTTGCACAGCAACTCGATCAGATGCACAGCGAGTTGCGGCTCGCGCTTCACGAGCGCGAGAAAGTCCTCGCGCCGGATGATCATCAGCTCCGTCGGCGCCAGCGTCGTTGCGGCCGCCGTGCGCGGTTGGCCGTCGAGCAACGCGATCTCGCCGAACGCATCGCCGGGCTCCATGATGTTGAGGAACACCTCCTTGCCGCCGGCGCCGCTCGCGCTGATGCGCACCCGCCCCGTGACGACACCATACAGTGCATCGCCAGGGTCGCCACGCATGAAAACGACGGCATCAGCCTTGTAGGAGCGACGGGTCGCGAGCGCAGTGATCTGCGCGATGGTCTGCTCCGGCAGCGTGCGGAACAGGCTGTTGCGCGCGATGATCGTTGTAGCGTTCAGGGCCACGACGTAAATCTCCGACGTCCGAATTCCACTTCTGGGGCTGCCTTTGGGCAGTGGCAGCGGGTGCCGCGCGAATATACCATTGCGCCCTTTCCGCACCGGCGATCCGTCATGGCCCGCGGCTTCGCTCAAATCCCACTGCTGTTTGCCTGCTGCGGCTTCGCGCCGCTGGTGGCGCACGCTCAGTATGAAGTCGACGAGCAGAACAGCGTCTGGCTGCGTGCGCTCATCGACGTGCGCGTCGCCCGCGGTCCGGAATTCCCGAGTTGGACCGACAGCGGCCCGGGCAAACTGCGTTTCGGCGGACGCTCGACGGACTCCGGGTTCGAGCACGTCACGCGCGTCGAACTGGCAAACCTCGCCGTGCAGTTCGGAGCGTCGCTGCCCTGGGGGATTCGTGCGCAAGCTCAGTTGAACGTGCAGCCCGATCTCGCGGACAGTTACCACCCCTGGCTGGTCGAAGCGTTTCTGCGCAAGGAGTGGGGCGACCAGCAGAGCGGCTGGGGACTGCAGACCGGACTTGCAGGCTCGCCTTTCTCGCTCGAGCACACCGGACCGGCCTGGACTCCGGAGTACACGATCTCGGCATCCGCGCTCGACAACTGGCTGTGGGAGGAGATCAGCGTTGCAGGTGTCGAAGGCGAATGGTGGCACGTCGGAACGCGCGGTCCGCGGCTCGGCATCGTGGTGGGCGGTGGCTTCGGCCCGGATCAATTGGGACGCTTGCTCGCACTGCGCGGCTGGGTGATCGCCGACGGCTTGAGCGGCTACAACGCCGATCTGCCGCTGCCGAACGGCACGCGCACCGACATCTTCGACGAGCGCGACGATCGACCCGCCGCATACGCGCTGGTGACGATCAGCGATCCGCGCGAGCGCGGTTCGATCAAGGTCGGCTACTTCGACAACCGCGGCGATCAGAACGCCGACGGCTCCTGGAACACGCACTTCACGACGATCGGTGCGGTGTTGCATCCGCTGTCGAATTTCGATGTCGTCGTCCAGTACCTGGACGGCACGGCACTCGTGCGCGACACGACCAACGACAGCTCAATCCGTGCGTTCTACGCGCTGATTTCATTTCGTCATCGCTCGCAGCGCGCGACGGTTCGCTACGACGAGTTTCATCTCGGCGATCTCGATGGCGGCAACTCGACAGCCGAGCGGGGCGACGGGATCACGGCGGCGTACTCAGTCGAGTTCGGCCTGCGGCACCGGATTGCCGCCGAGTACACTTGGCTCGACAGCACGCGCCCGGGCAGCACGCCGAGCGAACGCTCGCACGATGGCTGGCAGCTGAGTTACCGGTTCCGTTACTGATGCAAGCTTTGAAAGTCCTTCTGACGGTTCTCGGCATGGCGACGCTCGCGTCGAATGCAGGCGCGCGCACGGTCTCCGGCCAGGTGCTCGGCCAGGACGGCAAGCCAATCGCCAATGCAGTCGTGTTCGTGCAGGAACCCGCGTCGCTGCCGCCGGCGGCAACAGCGTCGCCAGCCATCATGGATCAGTTCAACAAGACGTTCGTGCCGGAGATGCTGCCAATCGCTGTCGGCACGCAAGTGCGGTTTCCGAATCGCGACCAGATCCGGCATCACGTGTACTCGTTCTCGCGGCCGAAGCGCTTCGAGTTGCCGCTGTACAAAGGCGAGGACGCGCCGCCCGTGCTGTTCGACAAGCCCGGCGTCGTCAAGATCGGCTGCAACATCCACGACTGGATGTCGGCGATCATCCTGGTGCTGCCGAACGATCACTTCGCCGTGACCAAGGAAGACGGCACGTTCACGCTGCCCAGTCTCGGCGCGGGCACTTACACGATCACCGCCTGGCACTCACAAAGTAAAGACAAGACCGAGGACGTCGCGCAGCACATCACGATCGCCGATCAGGATCCGCAGCTGAGCTTCAAGCTTTCGCTCGCGCCAGCACGTTCTCGTCCGGCTACACGCGGCGCGCGGTGGGACGAATGATGTGGTGGGCGCGGGCCCGGCTGCGCACCAAGATCTTCATTGCTTTCTCGTCGCTGATCATCGCCGTGCTGCTGGCGACGCTCGGCTTCACGCAGATCGTCGTGTCGCGCGAGGCCGAGCGCACCCTCGATCGTGAGCTGCTGACGACCGGCGAGGTGTTCGCGGCGCTGCTGAAGGAGCGTGGCGCGCGGCTCCAGACGAATTCCATTCTGCTGGCGAGCGACTTCGCGCTGAAAAGCGCGGTCGCAACGCATTTCGATCCCTCGACCTACGAGCCTGCGACCCTGGCGTCGGCCGCGCAGAGCTGGCAGGAACGCATCGGCGTCGACTTGTTCTGGATCACCGATGAGATCGGCACGGTGCTGGTGGCCTCTTCACAGAAGGATCGCAGCGGAGAGGGGATCGAGGACCTCTCGCCGTTGAAGGAAGCGATCGAAACAGAGGAGCCCGCGGCGGGCATCGCCGAGATCGATGGGCAGTTGTTCCAGTTGGTCGCTGTGCCCGTGTTCGCGCCGGACGCGATCGGCTTCCTGCTGCTCGGCGAAGCCGTCGACGACAGGCTGGCAGGGCGGCTCAAGGGCTCGACGGGAACCGACGTGTCCTTCCTGACTCGCGAACGCGTCTACGCATCCTCGTGGCCCGCGGACCGGCGAGGCGGCGCTATTCCGTCGCAGGATGCGCGAGCGACGCTGCTCGCCAGCCGCACGCGCACGACGTCGACGTTCACTGCCGCGGACGAACGATTCCAGTCGCTGATCGTGCCGGTGGATTCCCATCTGCCCCAGCCGCTGTTCGCTCTGATGCAGCGGTCGTATGACGCAGCGCTGGCGCCTCTGCGCGCCCTGCAACGGCGCATCGTGATCATCGGCACGGCCGGTCTGCTCGGAGCTTTGCTGATCGGTGTCGGGCTTGCCGGCGGGATCATTGCGCCACTGCAGGGATTGGTCGCTGGCATGCGCGAAGTCCTGCGCGGCAACCTGCAGTATCGCTCGCGCATCGAGCGGCACGACGAGCTCGGCTTCATCGCCAAGTCGTTCAACGAAATGATCGATGGGCTGGAGGAGCGCGAGCTCATCCGCGATACATTCGGTCGTTTCGTCTCGCACGACGTCGCGGAAGCGGTGCTCACCGGTCGCGTGCCGCTGCAAGGCGAGCGCCGCGAGGTCAGCATCCTGTTCCAGGACATTCGCGGCTTCACGAGCCTGAGCGAGCGGCTCGATCCCGCCGTGCTGCTGCGGCTCCTGAATCAGTTCTTCACGGAAGTGGTTGCTGCAGTCGAAGCGGAAGGCGGCGTCGTCAAGCAATTCCTCGGCGATGGCGTCATGGCGCTGTTCGGCGCTCCGCAACCGTATGCCGATCACGCTGAACGTGCGGTGCGCGCTGCGCTCGGCATCGTGGACCGACTGAAGGGTCTCAATGAGACGTTGGCGCAGGAGGGCATCGGCCCGCTGGAGATCGGCGTCGGTATTCACAGCGGCACGGTGGTCGCGGGACTGATCGGTCCGGACAACCGCATCGAGTACGGCGTCGTCGGCGACGCCGTCAATGTCGCCAGCCGGGTTGAGTCGCTGACCCGCGAAATGCAGGCGACGATCCTGGTTTCCCGCGACATTTCCACGCAGCTCGGACCAGCCTTCACGCTCGGCTGCACCGCCAGCATGCCGGTCAAAGGTAAGTCGCAGCCGGTCGAAGTCGTCGAGGTCCTGGCCTTGTGTCAACCGGTTGACAGTTCCGCCCCGCCGTAATCGCCATCCTTTGAGCCGACCCGAAGTGTTGGCCTCAAGGAGATGGACATGAAAAAGCCCGATCGTTCGATTGCCGAGACCGTCCTGACTCGCGCGCGCGAGGTGCACGAAGCCGTGTGGCAGCAGCCGCGGACGCAGCAGCTTTTTTCTTCCGTCGCGGGTACCGGGGCAGCGCGACCGGAGGACTTCTCCTTCTTCTTCTACTCTGCGCCGGGCAATGGGGCCACTGTGGTGGAGGACGATGCGACGGCGAAGCGCTTGCGGCGGCTGCAGATGTTGAAGTTGATGTTGCAGCAGGCCCAGCTCGCGAAGGAGCTGAAGAAGAGCTGACCGGTGCGCCACGCCACGTCAGCTTCGGCCAGGTGGCGCAGCTCTGGTAGTCTCGCTGTGGAATGCTTCGCATCATCCGCAGCGCCGACTACCTGACGCGCCCCTGGAAGAACGGCGGTGGTACTACGCGCGACATCGCCTCGTCGCCGCCGGGCGCCTCGCTCGACGACTTCGTCTGGCGACTGAGTCTCGCGCAGGTCGATCGCGACGGACCGTTCTCGCGTTTCGACAACGTCGACCGCACGCTGGTCCTGCTCAGTGGCGCGATGACCTTGCACGAGCAGGATCGCCGCATCGATCTCATTCGTCATCAACCGGTCGTGTTCGCGGGCGAGCGCGCGATCGCGGCGACAGTTGCCGGTGGTGCGACGCTCGACCTCAACGTCATGACTCGTCGCGGACGCGCACGACACGTCGTGCGACGTGAATCATTCGGCAAGCAAGTAATTCTTGCTGCCTCAGCGGGCAAAACGATCGCCTTGTTGGCGTTGGGCAACGAACTCACTGTCGACAGCGAGCAACTCCACGCGTACGACACTGCCATCGTCTCCGCTTCGCAAGTTGCAGTCGTTGCAACGATCGGCGTCGTCGACGCGCTCGTCATCGAGATCGACGATATTCATCCGAACGTGCTCTGAACGCCGCGCATCTCGTGCCATCATCGCGTCGGGGTGGCGACCGACAACATTCAACGGAGCGGCTGGGAGAAGTGGCACGACTGGAACGCAGTCGTGTTCGCTGCGATGACGCGTTGGTTTTGCGACGCCAGCGGCGCAGCTCCCAAGAAAGTCATTCTCGACGCCGCGTGCGGCACCGGACTTCCTTCGCTCGCGCTCGCCGAGCGCGTGCATCCCGGCGGCAGAGTCGTCGCGATCGATTCCTCACCTGTAATGCTCGCCGCAGCGATGCGCATCGCGCGCTCGGCCGGCGTCGCCAACATCGAGCATCGGCCGATGGATCTGGCGGCGCTCAGCTTCGACGACGCCTCCTTCGACGGCGTGACCTGTAAAGACGGTCTGATGTTCTGTGCCGATCCGGTCAGGGCCGCGAGCGAATTGCATCGCGTACTCAGGCCGAACGGACACTTCGCGATGTCGGCGTGGGACGAGCCGGAGAAGAACGCCTTCTTCATGACGATCAACCAGGCCGTCGGACAGTTCATGCCGCGGCCAACGCCGCGTGCGGGAGCGCCGGGGCCGTTCCGGTTGGCGCCGGCAACCGAGTTCGAATCCGTGCTGCGCCGTGCCGGCTTCACCGAACTCACGATCCAGCCGACGGAAGTCGTGTTCGAGGTCGAGTCGCCGGACGTGCACTGGCAGATCGTCAGTGATATGTCGGCACCGGTGGAGCAAGCGAAGGCGACGCTGTCGGTGGCCGACGTGCAGCGGCTGAAGCGGGCGATGGCGGATGCAATCGAGCCGTATCGTGTCGGTCATCGGATTCGTCTGCCGAATACGGCATTGTGCATCTCGGGGCGGCGCTAATATGCTCCGCTCGCATGCGCATCACCGTCGCTCATCACAACCCGGCTTCCTGCCAGCGCTGGCGCGATGCGCTCGCGCGCGAGTTGCCTGAAGCAGAGGTCGACATCTGGGGTCAGGGTCGCGCCGGGAGTGCCGACTACGCGATCGCGTGGACTGCGCCGGGCAAAGAATTCTTCGAGCAGCATGATCGTCTGAAGGCATTCTTCTGTACTGGCGCCGGCGTCGAGAAGCTGCTCACCAGCGCTGACATGCCGACGTCCATTCCCGTTGTCCGTCTCGAAGACGCTGGCATGGGCGCGCAGATGGCCGACTACTGCGTGTACTCCGTGCTCCACTGGCTGCGACGACGCAGCGAGTATGAGGAGCAGCAACGTACGCAAGTGTGGAAGCAGCTGCTGCCGGCGAGCGATCCGGCTGACTGGCCGATCGGAGTGTTCGGCCTGGGCGTGCTCGGGCTGCAGGTCGCCGCTGCGTTTCGCGCGCTCGGCTTCAGCGTGAACGGCTTCGCACGTTCGGTGCATGAGCATCCGGGGATCCGAACGTTCGCGGAGCGCGGCGGGGCGGGGGATTTCGCCGCATTCATGCGCGCCTCGCGCGTGCTGGTCATCATCGCGCCGCTGACGCCGGCGACGCAGGACTTGTTCAATCGCGAGACGCTCGCCTTGTTGCCGCCATCGTCATACGTCATCAACGTGGCGCGAGGCGGTCTGCTGGTGGAAGAAGATCTGCTCGAGTTGTTGAACAGCGGGCACTTGGCAGGGGCTGCACTCGACGTCTTTCGGCAGGAGCCGCTGCCTCAGGGTCACCCGCTGTGGTCGCATCCGAAAGTCCGCGTCACGCCGCACGTGTCGGCGATCACGGTGATCGGTCCATCGGCGAAGCAGGTCGCGGAGAAGGTCCGGCGACTCGAGCGCGGCGGGGCGGTGAGTGGCGTCGTCGATCGCAGTCGCGGCTATTGAGCGCGACTCTGCGGTGACTTGATCTGCAGGCTGCAGATCTCGGCGCGGACCGCGCCGGCATCAACGAACAGTTTGGCGACCGCGACCGGCAGCGTGAAGCGGCGCGGCCCGGCACTGCCGGGATTCAAGAACAACACGCCATCCTTTTCCGACACGGCCGGTTTGTGCGAGTGACCCGCGATGACTGCCGCGATGCCATTCGCGACCGGATCGACATCGAGATGCGCGATGTCGTGCACGACGTAGAGTCGCTGACCGCAGATATCGACGATCGCCGTCGCGGGCAGCGCATCGGCCCACTGCTCTTTGTCGTTGTTGCCGCGAACAGCGGTGACCGGCGCGATCCGCCGCAGTCGCTCGAGAATCTCGGGCGTACCGATGTCGCCTGCGTGGATGATGTGATCGACGCCCGCGAGCGCGGCCTCGGCTTCCCAGCGAAGCAATCCGTGCGTGTCCGAGATGACGCCAATGGTCTTCATGAGCGGACGCGCAGTGTACTGACGCCTCGCGCCCCGTCATGTGCGCATAAGTCGTAGGTCCTTCGACCGAATCGCAGCGCGGAAAAATCGGACCCGGGTGGTAGTATGGCGCCCGCGCCGCGCCAACGAATACGCCCCCGTAGCTCAGTGGATAGAGCGACCGCCTCCTAAGCGGTAGGTCGTCGGTTCAACTCCGGCCGGGGGCGCCAACTTCAAACGAGTGAACGCACATGCCCACACCCACCGTCATCCTCCGCAAATGGACCGGCCGCATCCGCACGGCCCAGCAGGACGAGTACGTCACCTACATCGCGGGCACGGGCCTCGACGATTACTCGAAGACACCTGGCAATCTGGGATTTCAGATGCTGCTGCGTGAGATCGGCAACGGCGAGACTGAAGTGACGACGATCAGCTGGTGGGAATCGATGGACGCGATTCGCGGGTTCGCGGGCGCGACGCCGGATCTAGCTCGGTACTATCCGGAGGACGATCGCTTTCTCGTGCATCGGCCGCTGCACGTCGAGCACCACAAAGTCGTGGCGAGCGAGCTGCGTGTGCCGCGGGTTCACTTATAGCGGAGCTTGATCGACCGCACGTGTCGGATTGGCCGGTCGTCGATGCAGCGCGACGCTGCTGACGATGCGCGCGGCGAGAGCGGCGCGGCCGTTGACGCCGAGCTTCAAGTACACGTGCGCTCGATGCGTGCTGACAGTGAGCGGGCTGATGCCGAGACGTCGGCCGATCGACTTGCTGTCGAATCCCTGGGCAATCAACACAGCGATCTGCAGCTCGCGAGCCGTCAGGACATCCGCGGGCGCAACGTGCGTATTCGGTTGGTTGGAGCAGATCGAGTAGCGACGCTTGCCGAGCGTCACTGTGCCGATGATGCGGACATCGCGCGTGGGCTCAGCAGCGTCTTCTGGAACGACGAAGCAAACCTGCCCGTCGACTGAGAACTGGGCGACAAACGCATCCTGCGTCGGATCTGGCATGAGGGCGATCATGCGCCGGCCTCCCGCGCGTCGCATTGGCCAAAAGTGCGTAAACGAGGTCTACAATTCCGCGCACGCACCAGGGGGAAGATCACGATGCCTCTCGACACCCAGGAATACATCCCCGGCATGAGCGACGCGGCCGTCAAAGCCAAGACCGGCAAAGACTGGGCCGGTTGGTTCGGTGCGCTCGACAAGGCAGGTGCAGCGAACCTCAAGCATCCGCAGATCGCGCGTTTGCTGTACGAAAAGCACGGCGTGCAGGGCTGGTGGTCGCAGATGGTGACTGTCGAGTACGAACTCGCGCGCGGTCTGCGCGTGCGACACCAGACTGCTACCGGCTTCTCTGTGTCCGCCTCGAAGACGATCGCAACGACGCTCTCGACTCTTTACGGCGCAACGACGAGCGCCGCCAAGCGGAAGCTGTGGTTCCCGAAAGGCGAGCTCGAAGTGTCGTCGCAAACCCGGAACAAGTATTTCCGCGGCTCCTGGAATGGCGCAGCTCGCTTGGAAATCGGCTTCTATGCGAAGGAGGGCGGCAAGGCGCAGATCGCCGTTCAGTTGAACAAGCTCGCCAAGCGCGCAGACGTGGATCGCGAAAGGGCCGCGTGGAAGGCGGCCCTGGTGAAACTACAAAAGTTGCTCGAAGCTTGAGCTAGAGCTTGGCGACGCGCGCCGCGCCGTCCGAGCGCGTGTAGAGGCGAACCTTCTCGCCCGTGCTGAAATTCTGATCCGCGGGTTGCACGACAGCGATCGTTTCGCCGCCGCCTTTCGGCTCGACCAGGATTTCCCAGGCGCGTTTCTCGGTGACCTTCTTCTCGGTCGCCTGGCCGGCGATCGCGCCGGCAACTGCACCGACTGCGGCGCCGATGCTCGAACCGGCGCCATGGCCGACCGTCTGGCCAACGGAGTGACCGATGTAGCCACCGCCCCACGTACCGATCGTGCCCTGGTCGCGCCCCTCGATCGTCGCTTCGCTGACCTGAACGACGGTAGCTTCCTGAACTGTCCAGGGCTTACCCGCATCGTTGCGCGAGTACATGTTGCCGCTGCTGGCACATCCTGCGAGCACACCAAGGACCACTACCCCAGTTATCGCGTGAATTCGCATGGCAGCTTTTCCTTTTTACCGTCGCGCGGACGTGACGTCGGTGAATTCTACGCTGTCGCTCCTGAACCGCAGTTAACTGCGCGGACATGAATGGCCGTAGACTCGGCCCATGCCGACCAGCGCCGCCCCCGCTCGCACCCTCGAATGAGCGGCGAGGACGCGGTCTGCGCCGCGCGCTCCCGGCCCTGGGTCCTGGCAGCGACGATCCTCGGCTCCAGCACGGCATTCATCGATGGCTCGGTCGTCACCGTCGCATTACCGGCGATGCAAGCCGATCTCGCCGCGCCAGTCAGCGAGGCGCAGTGGATCGTCAACGCCTACATGCTGCTGCTCGGTGCGTTGATCCTGATCGGCGGGGCATCCGGCGACCGCTTCGGTCGACGACGCATCTTCGTCATTGGCGTGCTGGTATTCACAGCCGCGTCGGTCGCTTGCGGCTTTGCGCCGAATGCACCGGGGCTCATTACGGCGCGAGCCGTGCAAGGTGCAGGGGCTGCACTGCTCGTACCGACGAGCCTCGCAATCATCAGTGCGGCGTTTCCGGAGAAGGAGCGCGGCCGAGCGATTGGCACTTGGGCGGGCGCTTCGGCGCTGACGACGGCACTGGGTCCTGTACTTGGTGGCTGGCTGACGGATGCGTGGTCATGGCGAGCCATCTTCTTCATCAACGTACCCGTCGCGGCGCTCGCAATCGCGATCACGCTTTGGCACATGCCGGAGAGCCGCAACCGTGAAGTGCAAAGAATCGATTGGCTCGGCGGAGTGCTGACAGTCACGGGCTTGGGCTGTCTCGCGTATGGTCTGACGCTCGCGTCGGAGGCGGCGTGGGGCGATCCGCGAGTGATTACCGCATCGATCGTCGGCGCGGCTTTGCTCGTCTCCTTCGTCTGGTTCGAGAGTCGCGCGCACTCGCCGATGATGCCGCTGCAGCTGTTTCGGAGTGCCGACTTCAGCGGCGCCAATGCGATCACGTTGCTGCTGTATTTCGCACTCGCCGGCGCGATGTTCTTCATCCCCTTCAATCTGATCCGCATCCAGGGCTATCCGGCGGCTGCGGCCGGCGCCGCGTTCCTGCCGCTGAGTCTGATCATGGGGCTGCTCTCGCGCTGGTCCGGTGGGTTGCTCGAGCGTTATGGGCCAAGACGGATGTTGATGCTCGGCCCGGTGATCGCGGCGGTGGGCTTCGCGCTGTTTGCTGTCCCTGGAATCGGCGGTTCGTACTGGACGACGTTCTTTCCGCCGATGGCGGTGCTCGGCTTGGGCATGGCAGTCAGCGTCGCGCCGTTGACGACGACCGTGATGCGTGGAGCAGAAGATCGTTACGCCGGTGTGGCATCGGGCATCAACAATGCCACAGCCCGCGTGGCAGGCATGCTCGCCGTCGCCTTGTTGGGATCCATTGCGGTCGGCGTGTTCGGGCGCGCGCTGGACCAGCGTCTGGATCGTCTGCAGCTCTCGTCCGAAGTAAGATCGGCGCTGCGGGGAGAAGTACCGAAGCTGGCCGAGGCAGCAGTGCCGAAGAACGTCGCGCCCGGCGAACGGCAGGTTCTCGAGCGCACCCTGCACGAGTCGTTCGTACGTAGTTTCAGAGTGGTATCGCTGATCGCTGCAGCGCTCGCGGCGTTGAGCGGAGCGGTGGCGTGGCTGACGATCCACAGGAAAACAGGATGAAGAAGCAACTCGTTGTCGGACTGCTGCTGCTAGCCATGCGCGCATGGAGCGACCCGGTGCCCGGATCGCTCGACGTCCGCTGGAGCGAAGGCGCGGAGGATTGCGACAAGGCCAAGCTCGCGCCGATCCAGGTTCATGAGTACGAGGCGCAGACGTTCATTCTCCGCCAGAGCTTCTGCGCCGATTTCGAAGCGCCCTTGTTGTACCTGCTCATCGGCGACGACGAGGCGCTGCTGCTCGACAGCGGCGCCGTACCTGATTCAGCGCAGATGCCGTTGGTGGAAACAGTCATGGGCCTGCTGCCCGACAAGGGCGGGGGCAAGATTCCGCTGCTGGTTCTGCACACCCACGGTCACGGCGATCACCGTGCTGCTGACGCGCAGTTCAAGGCAACTTCCGGAGTCGTCGTCGTGCCGCCGGAAGTCGAAGACTTGCGCACGACACTCAACCTGCCGCGTTGGCCCGACGGCGTGGCGCATATCGCGCTCGGCGGTCGCACGGTCGATGTGATCGCGGCGCCAGGTCATCAACCTGCCCATCTGATTTTCTACGACGACCGGACTGCGCTGCTGCTCACGGGCGATTTCCTGCTCCCGGGTCGCTTGATGGTCGACGACCTCGGCGCCTATCGCGCGAGCGCGCAGCGGCTCGTGACCTTCCTCGGCGATCGACCGGTCAGCCATGTTCTCGGTGCGCACATCGAGCTCGATGCGAACGGCGAGCTGTTTCGGAGCGGCTCCCAGCATCACCCGAACGAGCGCGCGCTCGCGCTGACGAAGGCAGATGTGCTCGGACTGCCGCAGGCGCTCGCCGATTTCAACGGCTTCTACTCGACTCACGCGAACTACGTCATCACCAATCCGAAGCGCAATCTGCTGGTGGTGGCGATCGGGGCGGTGCTGCTGCTGGTCGCTCTCGTGTGGGGTTGGCGTCGCATGCGAAAGCCCAAGCAGTCATGAGCGAGTCGCGCGAGCTGCTCGCCGCGCGCGAGCACCTGGCTCGAGGGGAAGCGAACTATCGTTCCGCTGCAGGGCTGGCGGAGCTGGAGCAGGGCATCGGCTTGCTCGACGACGTAATGTCGGCCAAGAACGCGGGCGATCGGTCGATCGCCGAGAGCATCGCCAAGAGTTACGCGACGCGCATCTATCGCAGCATCGGCGCGCTGCTCGAAGCAGACCGCGCAGTGCCAGAGCCGCTGCTGGAACATTTGTTCAAAGTCGTGCTCGTCTTCGACCAGAGCGAGATCGAGCTGCCGGAGAACGCACGCACGGTCAAGGTGGAGATCGCGCGTCGGCTGATCGACCGCTACTACGAAGGTCACTCTGCGGAACGCAAGCGCGAGGCGCTCGAACAACTCACCAAGATCCAGAAAGAGTCAGGCTAAAGCCTGACCCACCGAGAAGCTGTGGGTCAGGCTTTAGCCTGACTGCCCAACTGCCAATCGCTTCTCGCCCAGGTGCTGGCTCAAGCAGCGCTTCAACTGCTCGCGATCCAGCGGCTTCGTCAGATAGTCATCCATCCCCGCGCGCCGGCAGTCCTCTGCAGCGCCCTTCATCGCATGCGCCGTCAACGCGATGATCGGAACGCGGCTCGCACCGCCCGATTCGCGCTCTTCGCGACGGATCTCGCGGGTCGCCTCGTAACCGTCGAGTTGCGGCATCTGGCAATCCATCAGGATCAGGTCGTAGGTGCCGCGGCGCCAGGCTTCGACCGCCTGACGGCCATCGTGCGCGACGTCGACGACGAAGCCTTCCCTCTCGAGCACACGCGCCGCGACCTTCTGGTTGACCACATTGTCTTCCGCCAGCAGGATCCGCGGCCGGCGGTCCGGCATCGAGGGTGGCGGTGTCAGAACCAGTGCGGGCAGAGGATTCTCCGCGACGACAGCCGCCTCCTTGGCAACCGCTTCGGCTTCCGCGGTCGAGAAATCACGGAACCCGGCGTCCTGCGCCACCGACGTTGCGATCGTGAACCAGAACGTCGAGCCCATGCCCGGAATGCTCTCGACGCCAACGCTGCCGCCCATGAGCTCAGTGAGTCGCTTGACGATCGACAGTCCCAGGCCGGTGCCGCCGTAACGGCGCGTGGTCGACGCGTCGACTTGCGTGAACGTATTGAAGAGCACTGCGCGCCGCTCCGGCGAGATGCCGATGCCCGTGTCGCAGACTGCGATGCGCACTGTCAGATCCGGATCGCGCCGATTGACCACTCGCACGTCGATCGTGATCTCGCCGCGCTCGGTGAACTTCACTGCGTTGCCGCCGAGGTTGATCAGGATCTGCCGGATTCGCGCCGCATCGCCCAGGATGTGCGCGGGCAGTCCCGGATCGACGACCGCGCGCACCGGCACGCCCTTGGCCTGCGCGGGCACGCTGACCAGGCGCACGGCGTCCTGAATCAAGTCACGCAAGTCGACCGGCGCGCGCTCCAGGTCCAGCTTGCCGGCTTCGACCTTCGAGAAATCGAGAATGTCGTTGATGATGCGCAGGAGCGAGGAAGCGCTGTCGCGGATCGTCTCGACGTACTCGCGCTGTGCCGGATCGAGCTTGGTATCGAGCACCAGCTCGGTCATGCCGATCACGCCGTTCATCGGCGTGCGGATCTCATGACTCATGTTGGCGAGGAACTGCGACTTCGCACGCGTTGCCTGTTCGGCGGCTTCCTTCGCATCCGCCAGGTCGCGAGTGCGCTCGTCGATCAGAACCTTCAGCTCGCGCGAGCGCCGCTGCAACTGCTGCTCGCGCAGCCGGAATATCAGGAAGCCAAGCAACAGCACCGGCACGACGCAGACGACCTTGAACCAGGTGGTTTCGTAGAGATGCGGCAGCAGCTCGAACGATTGCGCGGCGCCGATCTCGTTCCAGAGTCCATCGTCATTGCTGGCGATGACGCGGAACACGTACTTGCCCGGCGGCAGTCGCGTGTAATACGCCGTGCGGCGCGTGTTCGCATCGACCCAGTCCGCTTCGTAGCCCTCGAGCTTGTAGCGGAAGTGGACGCGCTCCGGCGCGAGCATGCTCATCGCCGCGTAGTGAAACTCCCAGTTCGCGCTGCCCGGCGCCGCGCGCACCTCGCCACTGAGATCGAGCGCCTGACCGTCAGCGATGACACTTTCGAGCACGACCGGCGGCGCCAGCTCGTTGTTGCGAATGCGGCTGGGGTCGACGCGCACGACGCCGCGGATGCTGGGCAGCCAGAGCGTTCCGTCGTTGGCGCGCAGACCGTTGCTGGTATTGCCGCCGCTGAATTCGCTGGTGCGCAGGCCATCGGCGATGTGATAAGCGCGGATATGCGGACTCCCCGAGTCGGGGCGCGCCGCTAGCATTTCGAGCTCTTTGCGCGCGACTGCGAACAAGCCTCGGTTCGTCGCGAGCCACAACGAGCCGCGCGCGTCTTCGACGACTTGCAGCATGTTCTCGTTCAGCGCCGGCGCGGCCTGTGCCAGCGACGCGAAGCGACCGTCGCGGTAGTAGGCGAGTCCTTCGAGCGTGCCGAACCACAGCGCGCCGCTCTCGTCCTCGTGGATCGACACGATCCGCGGGCTCGGCAACCCGTCCGGAATTCCGTAGCGATGGAGTCGATCGCCTTCGAGCATCAGCAGGCCGTACGCGTCAGTCGCAATCCACACCTGACCGCGGCGGTCTTCGTACACGATGCTGGTCATGAATGAGCCGAGCTCTCGCAGTGCTGCGGGCGACGGCTGGAGACGACCGTCGACGACGGTGTGCACGCCGATGTTCGTGCCGATCCAGATGCGGCCGGTGTGATCCTGCGCGAGCGCTTTCACGGAATCGCCGCTCAAACCTTCGCCAGTGCTGAAGCGCGTCAGCTTGCCGCCTTGCCAGCGATAAGCGCCCCGACCCTGCGTGCCGAACCAGACCGCGCCGGAGCGATCCTCCATCACGGCGCGCACGCGGATGTCCTTCAAGCCGAAGCGAGGCGCCAGATATTCGAACTTGCCCGCGGAATAGTGCGTGAGGCCGGCATCGGTACCGAACCACAGGCTGTCGCCCCGTCCTGCCGCGACGCTCCACGTCAGACTTCCCGGCAGTCCTTCGTCGGGTCCGTACGGAATGAACTTGCCGGAATGCAGCCGTTCGAGACCGGCGCCGAACGTGCCGAGCCACAAGCTGCCTTCCGGATCTTCGAGCAACGCGCGAACGTCGTTGCTCGTGCGCTCGCGCTTGTCGAGCCAGCCCGGCGCGCCGATGCCCAGCCGCAGCAAGCCCGCACCCGTCGTTGCGACCCAGAGATTGCCGTCGCGATCGCGCAGGATCGCGCTGACCGACGCGCCGAGATCCTGGGCGCCAGCGTAAGGCTCGAATTGACCGTCGCGACCGCGGAACAGGCGTCCGTCTTCGGTGCCGATCCACAATGCGCCGTCGTCGTCTTCGAAGATCGCGCGCACGGCATCACTGCCGGCGCTGTCCGCGACATGGACTCTCTCGAAGCGGTCCGCCGCACGGCGATACAAGCCGCCGACGTTCGTGGCCGCCCACAACGTCCCGTTGTTGCCGACCTGCAATGCGCGGATCGCGGTGTCCGCCAGACCTTGCTCGTGCCCATAGGAGTGCACGCTGGTACCGGCGACTTCGAACAGCGCCGCGTCGGTGCCGACCCAGACGTGACCGTCGTTGTCGGAGACGATGGCGCGAATGTAGCCGTCGCGCAGGCCAGGCTCGTCGAACGCACTGAATCGTCCCTGTGCGAACGTGATGACGCCGACGCGAGTGCCGATCCACAGCCGACCGGCAGAATCGACGTGGAGCCTGGTGATGATTCGGGAGCGCAGGAGCGGCGTGTTGCCGCGATCGAAAACGGTGAAGCGCACGCCATCGAAGCGCACGAGGCCTTCGTGCGACGCGAGCCACAGATAGCCATCGGGCGTGCGCGCCAGACCTTCAACCGAGTTTTGCGGCAGGCCCTGCTGGATCTGCCAGTTGTCGAACACGTACTGACTGACGGCCAGGTGCGGGTCGAGTGCCAGGGCCGGGCGGGCGGTCGCGAACAGCGCAAGGGCCGCGGCGAGCAGCCACACGGCAGCCCCGGCTGTGCGATCTGCAATTGCGCGACATGGGTTGGGCATACGTCAGATAGAAATATCGGCCGATGGGCTCGCGGCTGGAGATCCGCCTGCGGCAAAATGTGTGAACCAGTCGGCCCTGCCGGCGAGGAACGCAGCGCGATATGTCCGAAACAAGGGTGCGAGGCAGGTCCTTCGGGGCGTTCAGGTCGACTTTGATCGGCCTCGGCGTGCTCGCTTTCACATTTTTTCCGCCGGGCCGCACGTTGCTGCTATGGGGTATCGCCGCCCAGATCGCAGTCATCCTGGTGCGCAGACTGATCGAGCGGCAGGTGCGTGACCCGGCAATCGCCGCCCAGGCCTTGACGGTGGTCGAACTGCTGGGCGACGGCGCTACGGTGCTGTTGTTCGCGCTCGCTACGTTCGGCGGAATTCTGCAAGTCGAACAACAAGTCTGAGGAAGCACGAATGAGCGATCACTATGAAGGCGGCTGCACCTGTCGCACGGTGCGCTACCGGATGACGAGCAAGCCGATGTTCGTGCACTGCTGCCATTGCCGCTGGTGCCAGCGCGAGAGCGGAGCGTCGTTCGCTCTCAACGCGCTGATCGAAAGCTCGCGCGTCGAATTGCTGCAAGGTCAGCCCGACGTGGTCAACACGCCTTCGAACAGCGGCAAGGGTCAGAAGGTCTCGCGCTGTCCTGTTTGCCGGATCGCGCTGTGGAGCAACTACGGCGGGATGGGCGACGTGGTGCGCTTCATTCGCGTCGGCACGCTCGATGAGCCCGATCACTTTCCGCCCGACATCCACATCTTCACTTCATCGAAGCAACCGTGGGTAGTGCTGCCGCCCGGCGCGCGCGCCGTACCGGAGTATTACAGCAGTAAGAATGTGTGGCCCGCGGAAAGTCTCGCGCGTCGCGCCGCGGTGCTGGGTTAGTTGGAGAACGAAATGCTGCAGCTACGTCCGAATTGCGAATGTTGCGACAAAGATCTGCCGCCGGAGTCGACCGAGGCGCGCATCTGCTCGTTCGAGTGCACGTTCTGCGTTACGTGTGTGACAACTGTACTGAAGGGCAAGTGTCCGAACTGCGGCGGCGAGCTCGTCGCGCGGCCACGGCGTCCGGCTGAGAAACTCGCGAAGTTTCCGCCGTCCACGCAGCGCGTGCTGAAACCACAAGGCTGCGCCGGCGCCGCCTGAAAAATCCTGCAGGAACTGTCTTCCGCAGCAAAGGTTCTGAGCTGCGGAGGGTTTCGACGACTCACCAACGTTAGTCAGCGCTTCCATCGCTGCGCACTGCCCGTGTCCGCGGCGCGCGGGCATTTTGTGTTCCATCGATCCCTGGCCCCGTCTCAAGGAGACAATCGCTGTGAACACCCTGACGAGATCCCTGCTATCGATCGCGGTAGCTGCAACCCTGGCGGCCTGCGGTGGAGGCGGCGGCTATGGCGGCGGCGGCAACAACAATCCGCCCCCACCACCGCCCGTCACGCTCGCCGACGCGCAATTCGTCCTCGAGCAGTTCGACGGCCTCGGCGTGAGCAGCACCGGCGCAAACGACGCTACGACCGACACGACCGGCAAGTTCAAGTTCGCCGTCGGACAGGACGTGCGACTGTTCGTCGGCACGGGCGCGAACAAGTTGACGATCGGCACCGTGACGCCGACGGCCGTCAACGGTGGCATCGCGCCGATCGGGCTGCAGGATCTCAAGGAAGTGCAGAACGATCAGGATCAGGTGCTCGGCAACATCCTCGTGCTGCTCCGTGCGCTCGATGCGGATGGTGACCCGACCAACGGCGTGAAGATCGACGCGGCAGCGAACACCGCGATCGCCAACGCTATCGCCGGCGGCAAGACCGTCAACTTCAATCAAACCGCTGCTGCATTCGCGGCCGATCCCGTGATCGCGGCAGTGCTCGCTGCATTGAACCGCCAGCTCGGCGACGCCAAGGCGGCGTTGCTGGACTTCACCGAATTGTTTCCGCAGGGCCGCTCCAGCTCCATCGCGCTGACCAGCGACAACAGTCGCGTCGTCGTCGCCAATCGGCAGAAGAGCTCGGTCTCTGTAATTCGCGTGCGCGCCAACGGCGCCGATGCCGAAGAGAAGCTTGCGGAGATCACCGTCGGCAAGGAGCCGCGCTTCGTCGCGATCAGCCCGGATGACAAGCGCGCGTTCGTGACCAGCGCGGTCGCGGGCACGATGACCGCGATCGATCTGACGCAGGCGACGCCGGTTGCCGTGGGCAACCCGGTGGACGTCGGTGTCGAGCCGCGCGGCATCGCGATCACGCCGAACGGTACGTATGCATTCATCGCGAATCACACCGTCGGCGACGTGACCATCGTGCGGCTGTCGACGATGCAGGTCGTCGGCAAAGTGCACACCGGCGGCAATCCGCAGTCGGTGGTGATCACCAACGACGGCGATCGCAACGACGACGACGAGCGCGTGTTCGTGACACGCATGTTCGGCGAGCTGATCGACCCGGCGCGCCCCGACGGCTTTGACGATGCGAAGAAGGGCGTGATCGATACGTTCACAGTCGGCGCCGCCGTGGCCGGCAATGCGCAGGTCGCGCAGTTGAACCTGGCGCCGTTCGCTTCGGGCTTCAATGCGGACCGTCGGCAGTTCTGCACCAAGACGCGCGAAGCGCTCGAAGTGGGCGTGAACGGCGAGCAGGTGCTCTTCTTCAACAGCGGCGCCAACGGCGTGCCGGATGCTGCCGACAACAACAACCTGGCGAACGAGACGTTCTGCCCGGATGTCAATTCCACCGACGCCGCGATCGGCGGCGCGATTCAGAAGGTCGCGCAGAAGGTCTATCCCAACATGCTGTTCTCCGCGCTGGTACGCGGCGGCAAGTTGTACGTGCCGAACGAGGGCGCGTCGCCCGAACCGCCGGTGCGCTTCAACGTCAACGTGCAGGGCCTGGTGGGCGTGATCGATCGCACCAAGGCTGGTGCGGGCGCCGAAGACCCGGCGCTGTCGCTGAATCTGAACGCGCAGGTCGTGAAGGAGGGCGCGCCGGCCGATCCGACCGCCTCCCTCGACAAGGTGTTCCTCAACGATCTCGTTGCGGTCGATGCCGACCGTCTCGGTCGCAACTTCCTGTTCGTCAGCCGCGGCGGCAACTACGTGCTGCGCGCCGGCCTCGATGCGACGGGCAAGCTCAACATCCTCGACGCAGGTGCGCCGCCGAAAGCGAAGCGTCTGCAGACGGGCAACATGCCGACCGGCATCGTGATGAGCAGCGACGGTACGCGTGCCTACGCGAACAACGAGATCAACACCTCGGTGACCGCGCTCGATCTCACCAACAACGTGGTACTGAAGCGTGACATCGACTCCAGCACTCCGCCGGCCCCCGGCACGCAGGAGCATCGCAACCTCGTCGGCAAGCTGGTGTTCTTCACGGCACTCGGCGTGCCCGACGTGCTGGACACCAACGCCGATCATCAGTTCGACATCGCGCTGCGCGACATCGATCCGCTGAAGAATCGTGGCAAGGCCTCCGACAACGGCTGGTCGAGCTGCTCTTCGTGTCACGACGACGGCCACAGCGACAACGTGACCTGGATCTTCGAGACCGGGCCGCGCCAGACGATTCCGCTGGAAGGCATGTTCACGCACGCCGTGCCCGACGTCGCCGGCCGCTTGAAGGATCAGCGCGCGCTGAACTGGAGCGCAGTGCGCGGCTCGAACACGGACTTCAACGCGAACTCGATCGGCATCCAGGGCGGCAAGGGCTTCGCCACCGAGACACAGACGGGTGACCACACGGCGTTCGTGTTCAATCACGGCCCGATCTTCGGCGTGAGCGACTCGCTCGACGCGTTGCAGGAGTGGGTGACGACGGTGCGTGCGCCGATCGTGCCGCAGCTCGCCAACGCAGCCGCGGGACGTGCGGTGTTCGAGGCGAACTGCTCGAGCTGCCACGGCGGCGCGAAGTGGACCAAGAGCCAGACGCTGCCGTTGTTCGATCGTCAGCCGGCGACCAACAGCGGGCTGCTCGCGGTGTTCCCGCAGAACCCGATCGGCTCTGGCTTCTTCGATGTGGGCGGCGTGAAGCCGTTCGACCTCGACCTCGCCGTCAACGGTCCGCAGCTGCTGTCCGTCGCAGGGAACAACGCGACCAACCTGACGATCCTCGACAACGTCGGCACGTTCGCCGCGCCGAATACGCCGGAAGGCAAGCTGGAGATCCGTGGCGCCGCCGCGGTCGGCACGAAGGACACCGTGCCGGGCGTGCAGTCGACGCAGGGCTTCGGTGCCTTCGGTGCAGCGGGCTTCAACTCGCCGTCACTGCTCGGCCTCAGCTTGTCGGCGCCGTACCTCCACGACGGCTCGGCGCAGACCCTGGAGCAGGTCGCGGCCCGGCACAAGATCACGACGAACGGCAACACCGCGACGATTCAGCAGACGCTGAGCGCGCAGGAGCTGACCGATGTGCTGAACTTCGTGCGCAGCATCGACGACGAGACGCAGAAGTTCGACTCGGCCACGGACAAGTTCCTGCAGCAGCAGTAGCTGTTCTTTGACTCCCGGCGCCGCGGGCTCCCGTGCACCGCGGCCACTTCGAAGCCGCATACCTAGGTATGCGGCTTTTTTTATCGGCGGCTCCCTATAGCCGGAAGTCGAACATCACGTGCTCGCGCGTGCCCGGATCACCGCCGAGCGACGCGTAGAGCCGCATCGCTGCAGTGTTGTCGCGGTCCGTCAGTACCCAAGCCTGACCGCAGCCGAGCGCACGGCCCGTATCGAACAACAGGCGGAGCAGCGACTGAGCAACGCCGCGACGCAGGTGGGTCGGCGCCACGGCGACTTCATTGATCCACAGCTCGGCCGGCTTGTCGGGATGCACGTAGTGCACGCCGGAGGCAAAGCCGACGACGATGCCGTCGTCGATCGCTACGGCAAGGTGATGTCGCAGGTCGCCGAGGAACTCCTGCGCCAGCGCCGGTTGGATGGCGCCGTCGAAGACACCGTCTGCTATGCGGTCCAGCATCGCTGCGTCGCCAGCATTCAGGATTCGGAATTCGAGCGTCATGGCTTATAGTCGGCCGCGAGGAATCCGAATGGCAAGCTGGCAAGCAAGAACGACGAGCTTCGTGTTGCGGCACTGGTTCAAGCCGCGGTTGCTGCGTGCACCCGACGCGCTGGCGGCACGCAAGGTCATGAGCGGCGGGTCGCCGATGCCGGCGCCGCCAGGAGCGCGGGCGACTCCCGGCACCGTGGGAGGCGTCCAGGGCGAATGGCTGACGGCCGACGGAGTACCTACAGTCGCGACGCTGCTCTATCTGCACGGCGGCGGTTACTTCGCCTGCACGCCGCAGACTTATCGCGCGGTTACAGCTTCGTTCGCTGTTGCTGGATTCAAGACGTTTGCGCCGGCCTATCGGCTCGCGCCCGAGCATCCGTTTCCCGCGGGGCTCGAAGATGCCGTCGCGGCGTATCGCGGTCTGCTCGAGGACCACAGCCCGCAGCAAGTCGTCATCGCTGGCGATTCTGCTGGCGGCGGACTCAGCATGGCGTTGATGCTGGCGCTGCGCGAACGCGGCATTCCTTTGCCGGCCGCGGCCGTGCTGTTTTCGCCATTCGTCGATCTCGCGTCGACGGGCGAGTCCACTCGCACCAACAGCGAGCGTTGCGCGATGTTCGACCGTGACTCGTTCGGTCGCGCGGCGCAGTACTACCTTGGTGATCGCGATCGCCGGGCACCGCTCGCATCGCCGCTGTACGCCGAGTTGCAGGGATTGCCGCCGTTGTTGATCCACGTCGGCGAGGACGAGACGCTGCTCGACGATTCAAGGCGGCTTGCAGAACGCGCGCAACGCGCTGGCGTGAAGACGCAGATCAAGATCTGGCCGGCCGTGCCGCACGTCTGGCAGCTTTTCCAGCGCTGGGTGCCGGAAGCTCGCAGCTCGCTGCGAGAGGCGGGAATGTTTTTCGCGCGTGAGGTGGGCGAGGCCCGCGCTCAATAAACGCGGCGTCCGATGTGACGCAGGCGGATCCGCGGATCGACGTGCACTGCATGCCCGGCCTGCGCGGCGAGCTGGCAGAAAGAATAATCCTCCGACAGGAACTCGCCATCGACGACGCAGCTCCGGAAGAAGTGCTGCGTAGTCTGGCCATCGGCTCCCGGATACGTCGCCAGGGTGCCAGCACGCGCGATGTCAGTGAACACGCGGCGCTCGACTTTGAGAAATCCCGCGCCGGCGTGGCGCACGGGAAAGGGCTTGCCGGCCGCGATCTGCTGGCCGACGTTCGTCGCGTCCAGCGGCTCGAACACCCAGCCTCCTTGCTCGCGTTTGCGCGGATACATGCCGCTGGTCACGCCGTGGGACGAGCGCAGCAGCGTTTCCAGGTCGGCGCGACCGAAGCCGATGTCGCCATCGATCATCACCAGCGTCGTGCAATCGCTCGCGAGGAACTGGCCCGCAAGCATGTCGCGGGCCAATGAGATGTTCGCCTGACCCTCGACGCAGGCCCACGCGTAGTACAGGCCGTGACAGTGCAATAAGCCGTTGATGAAGTCGCGTTCCGCGCGCCCGTCATACAACGGCGTTGCAATGAGCGCCTTCATCAAAAGCTGCGCTGGAACCGCAAGCCCACGCTCACGTCCTGGAAGTCGATCAGCTGGTAGCTCTCCAGGCGCTGGTACTCGATGTAGCCGGAGACGCCGTGCTTGAACTGCGCGGAGAAGCCGGCAGCGAGCCGCCAGTACGACGTGTCGGGGTTGTCCGTTTCGACCAGGATCGGCGGCGTCGGATTGCTGCCGGACTCGAACGGATCGGCGGCGAAGCGCACGCCGAACACTTCGACTTGATCTTCGTACTCGCGAATGAAGTCGGCGCGCAGATGCGGCAGCAGCACGCCCCACGAGACGTTCCACGCGTACGTGAGTCGCAGCCCAAGGTTCGCCGTCAACGATTTGAAGTTCTGCTCGTCATAAGCGAGGTTGATGCCGGGTGCGCCGTTCTCGGTGAAGCCGTCGATCGTGGCATCGACGTAGAAGACGCCAGCGGTCGGCGAAAGCGTCAGGCCGCCGAGCAGGAAGTCGTAGCCGAGCGAGGCGCCGCCGCTGATCGTCATGCCATCCGTGTCGCCGTGGGCGTTCTCATCGACGAGACCCGTGCCGTCGACGTACGTGATGTTGCGGTTGGCCTCGTAGCCGACGCTCGCGAAGTTGACGATCGCATCGAGATAGAAGTTCCTGGCTGCGTACACGGAGCCGTACAGCGATGCGGCCCAGGACGTTGCATCCAGCTTGCCTTCGCCGGCCGGCTGGAACTCGACGCTCGAATCGCCATAGGCCAGCGCGATGCCGCCGACGGCCTTGTCGGAGAAGCGATAGTCCATGCCGAACAGCAGGCCCCATTGATCGGCGTCGAACTTGGGCGCGCTGTTCGACGCGTCCTTGCTGCCAAAGCTGTAATTGCCGCGTCCCCACAGGCCGAGCTTGTCGGAGAGCAGGCCGCCGGGCTCGGTCGCGTCGCTCGCAGCGCCGCCGCCGAGTAGCCCTTCGACCATCTTCTGCATTTCTGCGAGCGGCACGTGCTGACCATCGAGCGTCAGGTCGAGACCCGCGAGACTCAGGCCGCGTGCGCCGCCGCGCAACGCGATCAGTCGATCCATCACTCCGACGTACTGGAAGTTCGCGAACAGCAAAGTCTGCGTGCGAGCGGCGGCGAAATCATCGCCGTTCAGTTCATCGAGCGCCTCGCGCTGCTGATCGACCGTGTTGTTGAACGACAGACCGTTGCAACGCGCGAGCAGTGCGGCCTGGTCGGACGTCAGCGTCTCGGACTGAGAGAGGCGAGGGCAGATGCTATCGAGCGCTTGCGCCATCTTGCGCTGATTCGGCGTGAGGTCCGGGATCTCGCTCAGCGTCGTGCGAGTCGGCGCCGTCGCGACGTTGATCGTCACGCTGTCGGTGGCAGCGATGCCGAGATCGTCAGTCACCGTCAACGTGATCGCCTGTGAGCCGTCGGGCAAACGCACCGTGGGATTCGCACCCGTCGCGATCTGCGTACCCGCGGCGTTACGCCACACGTAAGACGCGATCGTGCCGTCGGTATCTGTCGATCCGCGGCCGTCGAGCACGACGTTCTCGCCGGGCTCCAGATCCGTGTCGGACAAGGTTTGGTCCGGACCGGCGTTCGCAGTCGGCGCCTGGTTCGCAACCGTGACGGTCACTGTCGCGCCGCCGTTGCGATAGTCGGGGTACAAGCTGTACTCGGAAATCTGGTAGCCGAATTGCGCCGTGCCGAGGAATCCCGGCGCCGGCGTGTACAACACACCGTTGCCTTGCACGACGGCAGTGCCGCTGGTCGGCGCGCCGACCAGCACGATGCGCGACACGTTCACGTCCACGTTCGTATCGTTCGCGAGCACGGGAATGAGGATCGGCTGACCGCGCCCACCGGTCGCCGTATCGTCGACCGGCGTCGGTTCCTGATCCTGCGGATCGATACAACTCTTGTCGGACGGCGCCGTGAGCGCTGGCTGGCCGAAGTTGGATGCTGGATTGAAGGTGAGCGTGCCGGTTGCGCGTGTCGCTGTGGTGTCCACGCCCTCGGCGACCGTGTACGTCAGGGTGAATGCAGCGTCCAGACCGGCGGGACGAGTCACCGTGATGCAGTTGAGCCTGACGACGACGGTGTGATCCGTCCGATCTGCCGAAGCGCTCACGAGCTGCGTGGGTCGCGAGCCGGTGGTCACGAGATTGTTTGCAACGACGTTGAAGGTGTACGTCGGTGTGCCGCTGCCTGGGGTCTGAAACTCCCGGCTCTGCGCCGTAGCCGCACCGGCATCCTGTGCCGCGACTGCCACAACCAGCACAGCCGGCGCGTACAACGCACGCCGCGCGCGCGCACCATTCTTGCGATTCCGCATTTCGCCTCCCCAGGCCAGGTCGCTCGAGTTCTTGCCAATGCCGCCGATTAGTTTGCGCGGAGGATACACGAGGCCTTCGCGCAGGGTGCTAGGCTGCGCCTAATGGCCAATACGTCTGCCGAGTCCGTCACAATCCGCGTCAGCGAGAGCGTTACAGTCTCGGGCCTGCTCGATCTGCCCGCGAACGCGCGTGCCTGCTTTGTGTTCGCTCACGGCGCTGGCGCGGGGATGCTGCACGCATCGATGGCGTCGGTGGCCGGCGACCTGTCGCAGCAGGGCATCGCGACACTGCGTTATCAGTTTCCATACATGGAGCGCGGCTCGAAGCGACCGGATCCGCCGGCGCTCTGTCACGCGACCGTGCGCGCGGCAGTGGCCGAAGCTGCTCGCGCTGCGCCGAGCCTGCTACTCGTCGCGGGCGGCAGATCGTTCGGCGGTCGCATGACGTCGCAGGCGCAAGCGCTCGCGCCATTGCCGGGTGTCGCCGGCCTGGCCTTTCTGGCTTTCCCGCTGCATCCGGCGGGACGTCCCTCGCAGGAGCGCGCGGAGCATCTGTCGGATGTCGAGATTCCGATGCTGTTCCTGCAAGGCACGCGCGACGAGCTCGCGACACTCGAGTTGCTGGAGCCGGTCGTGCAGCGACTCGGCGCGCGCGCTACGCTGAAGCTCCTGCAGGAAGCCGATCATTCCTTTCATGTGCGTGCCTCGTCGGGCCGGCGCGATCCGGACGTGAGGCAGGAACTGGTGCGCACGCTGGTCGATTGGATCGACGGATTGCACTCATGAGCGACAAGAAGAAGCTGAAGATCGCCGCTGCGGTTTCGCTGTCCTTCACGGGCATCGTCGTGCTGGTGATGGTGCTGCTGGTGAAGGGCGTGATCACGTTCCAGATGGCGCTGCTGATGCTGGTGGCGCTGCTCGGCCTGTATTTCGGCTTCGGCGTACTCATCTTCATCTATCGGTTCGTCGACCGGCTCAAATAGCCACGCCCTCTTGTAGGGGAACTTCCGGGGCGCCGCGAACGTTTGCGCGGGAGTCACGGCGTTTTTGCGGGAGGAAGCCATGAAGCGACGAGCGATCTGGGCGGTTTTGGCGGCAACGCTGGCAATCGGCACGACCGCCTGCGAGAAGCAAGGCCCGGTGGAGCGTGCCGGCGAGGAGGTCGACGAAGCGGTCGACACGATCAAGCACGGCGGCGAGGAATCCACGGCTAACAAGGTGGATGACGCGCTGGACGAAGCGCGCGACGCCGTCGAAGACAAGACGAAGAATTGAGATCAGTCCACGCAGCGAACTCGCGCTCGGCCGCGTCGCACGGCGCGGTCGGCCCGACGGGCGCGCGTATTCTGGTCGTGGAGGACGACGGCGTCCTAGCTTTGAACCTGGCCGAGACCCTGGACGATCTTGGCTATACCGTTGCAGGGACGGCGACGCGCGGCGAAGAAGCCATCGATCTCGCCCGACGCTTGCATCCGCAGTTGATCCTGATGGATGTGGGACTCGACGGCGACATCGACGGGATCACGGCTGCCGAAACCATTCGCGACGAGCACGACGTGCCGGTCGTGTTCCTGACCGCGCACGCGGATGACGACACGCTGCACCGTGCGCGGCATACGGATCCCTCGGCCTATCTCGTCAAGCCGTTCAAGGCGCCGGACCTGCGTTGTGTCATCGAGATCGCGCTTCACAAACATGCGACCGACCTGCGGCTGCGCGAGAACGAGCGCTGGCTGGAGTTGACGTTGCAGCAGCGCACGGCCGCGCTGGAAGCGGCGAACAGCGAGCTGGAAGCGTTCAACTACTCGGTCGCACACGATCTGCGTGCTCCGCTGCGCGGAATCGACAGCTTCAGTCAGCTGCTGATCGAGAAGTATGCGAAGCAACTCGACGATGAAGCACTGACCTATCTCAATCGTGTGCGAGCGTCCGCCGCGCGCATGTCGCAGCTCATCGATGCGCTCTTGTCGTTGGCGCAGGTCGGGCGTGGCGAGCTGCAGCCGATCGATCTGGATTTCTCGTACCTGGTGCAGTCGGTGGCCAGCGAGATCGCGGCGGCCAATCCGGAGCGCACCGTGCGCGTCGCGATTGCGCCGGGAATGCGCGCTCATGGCGATCCGCGGCTACTGCGCGTCGTCGTAGTGAACTTGCTGGAGAACGCGTGGAAGTTCACGGCGCGTCGAAAGCGGCCGGCGGTCGAGGTCGGGCCTTATCAGAACACGGCGCAGCCGACGTATTACGTGCGGGATAACGGCGCGGGGTTCGATCCTGCCTATGCAGCGCGGTTGTTCGCCGCGTTCCAACGGCTGCACTCGGATCGAGAATTCCCGGGTACCGGGATCGGATTGGCGATCGTGCATCGGGTCGTCAGTCGGCATGGCGGCAAGGTGTGGGCCGATTCGCGACCGGAGCACGGCGCTACGTTCTATTTCAGCCTGCCTGGGAAGTCGGGCTAAAGCCCGACCTACAGCGTACTAACAGAATGTCGGTCCATGGGCTGTAGGTCGGGCTTCAGCCCGACAGGCTACTATTGGCCGCATGAAACGCCCTCTTGAACGCTACGCCGAGAAGCGAGCGTTCACGCGCACGCCCGAGCCCGCGCCGAAGCTGCCCACCGATCGCCGTGGGCCGCTGCTGTTCGTGATCCAGAAGCACGCAGCGCGACGCTTGCACTATGACTTCCGCCTGGAATGCGACGGCGTGCTCAAGTCCTGGGCCGTGCCGAAGGGCCCGTCGCTCGAGTACGGCGACAAGCGCCTCGCGGTCGAGGTCGAAGATCACCCGTTCGACTATGGCTCGTTCGAGGGCGTGATCCCGGCGAAAGAATATGGCGCCGGCAACGTCATCGTCTGGGATTGCGGCGTGTACTCGCCCGACGAGGATGGCCGCTATTCGTTCGGCAATCGCGACGAAGCGCAGGAGCGCATCCGCACCGAGTTCGCCGCGGGCAAGATCAACTTCTTCCTGCGCGGCGAGAAGCTGAAGGGATCGTTCGCGCTCGTGCGCACGTCGTCGGACAAGCAGTGGCTGCTGTTGAAGCACAAGGATCGATTCGTAACCGCCGCCGGCAGCGACGTACTCGCGCGCAGTCGTTCGGTGCTGAGCGGCCGTTCGCTCGACGAGCTTGCGACGAGCACCGGCGTGCAACGGCTCGACGCCGCTGTGCTCGGCCCGACCGGCCCGAGCGAAGCGCTGCCGAAAAAGCTCGACCCGATGCTGGCCGAGAGCGACGAGACGGCGAGCTCCGACCCGAACTGGTTGTACGAGCCGAAGGTCGACGGCTATCGCGTGATCGCCTTCGTCGCCAACGGCGTCGTGCGTCTGCAATCGCGACGAGGCATCGATCTCACCGCAGCCTTTCCGGAGATCGTCGCTGACCTCGCGACCCAGGCTGTCGATTCCATGATCGTCGACGGCGAGATCGTCGCGCTCGACGCCGCAACCGGTCGCCCGTCGTTCAATCATCTGCAGAATCGCCGCGAGCTGAAGACTCCGGCGGAAGTAGCAGTCGCACAGCGTGAAGCACCGGTCGTGATGCTGTGCTTCGATCTGCTGCATTTCGCGGGCATCAATTTGCGCGGCTCGACCTACATCGACCGGCGTCGCTATCTGTCGCAATGCCTGCTCACGACGCCGCGCCTGCAGCTCGTCCACGCGTTGGACAATGCAGAGAAGCTCTACGCCGCTTCGCTCGCAGCTGGCTTCGAAGGCATCGTCGCCAAGCGCAAGGACAGCACGTATCAACCCGGCAAGCGCACGAACGCCTGGCTCAAGATCAAGGCGACGCAGACGGCCGAGTTCGTCGTCGGCGGCTACACGAAAGGGAAGGGCGCACGCGAAGCGCTCGGCTCATTGCTGCTCGGCTATTGGAGCGGCAGCAAGCTGCATTTTGCGGGGCATGTCGGCTCGGGACTGGACGATCGCGTCATCGCGGACCTCGGGAAGCAATTCGCCAGACTGGAGCGCAAGACGCCGGCGTTCGTCGAGAAGCCACCGCTGCAACGGCCGACTACCTGGCTCGATCCCGAACTCGTGGTCGAAGTCACGTTCGCCGAATGGACACCCGATGGCATGCTGCGTGCGCCAGTGTTCCAGCGCGTACGCGACGACATCGAGTCACGCAGCATCAAGGGCGGACCGAAGGCGAAGCGCGCGAAGGCGGCTCGACTCGCGACCCCCGCGAATGAAGTGGCGGAAGTCCTGCAGCAGCTCGAGAACAAAGCCAACCGTCTCGACATCGTCGTCGGCGGCGCGAAGATCCGGCTCACCAATCTCGACCGCGTGTACTGGCCGGCGGATCTCGAAGCGAAACAGCCCGCGATCACCAAGCGCGATCTGGTCCGCTATCTCGCGGGAGTGTCGAGCTACATGCTGCCGCACTTGCGCGATCGGCCGCTCACGATGATCCGCATGCCCGAGGGCATCACCGGCGAGCGCTTCTATCAGAAGCACTGGGAGCAGGCGCGTCCCGACTTCGTGCCGATGGTGACGGTCTACTCGGGGCACAAGGACGAGAAGCACGACTACGTTGTCTGCAACAATTTGCCGACGCTGCTGTGGCTCGGTCAGAGCGGCACGCTCGAATTCCATGTCTGGCACTCGCGCGCGAACGTTGCGGCGGACACTGCGAGCAAGGCCACCGACTACGCAAGCTCCGAGGAATCCCTGGGCGAGTCGGTACTGAACTATCCCGACTTCCTGGTGTTCGACATCGATCCTTATATCTACTCCGGCAAGGAACCGGCAGGCGCGGAGCCGGAGTTGAACAAGAAGGGTTTCGAGGGCGGCCGGCGGGTCGCTTTCTGGCTGCACGCGTTGTTGAAGCAAATGTCGCTCGAAGCGGTCGTGAAGACTTCCGGTAAGACCGGGTTGCATGTCTTCGTGCCGATCAACCGGACGGTGACGTTCGACGGCGCCCGCCAGATCACCGAGATGGTGGGGCGCCACTTGCTCAAGGCGCACCCCAAGGAGATCACGATGGAGTGGGCCACGGGTAAGCGCACCGGCAAGATCTTCATCGATCACAACATGAACGTGCGCGGCAAGACGCTGCGGGTCGCCTATTCGCCGTGCGGCTCGCCGGGGGCGACGGTCTCCATGCCCCTGAGCTGGGCCGAGCTCGAAGCCGCCGACCCGACGGACTTCACCATTAATAATGTGCTGCCGCGATTGGAAAAATCGGGCGACCGGTGGCAAGATGCGCTCTCGTCAAAACAGAGCCTTGCAGACGCTTTCGGACGTAATGGACGAACAATCGAGAAGTAACGGGCAAACGCGAAGCAGTAGTAAGCACCTTGAATCCCACCTCCCGCAGGTCGGGCTTTAGCCCGACACCTTAAAGGTTTCCCATGGCCGCACCACGCTCCATTGGCTCCCTGACCGTCTCGTTCGGACTGGTCGCTATTCCGGTGAAGCTGTTCACCGCGACCCAGTCGCAGAACTCGATCTCCTTCAACATGCTGCACAAGACCTGCGGCTCGCGCCTCAGGCAGCAGTACGTCTGCATCAAGGAAGACGTGATCGTCGAGCGCGACGACATGGTGAAGGGCTACGAGTTCGCCAAGGACCAGTACGTCCGCTTCACGCCCGAAGAGATCAAGGCGCTCGAAGAAGCCGGCTCGCATTCGGTGGAGATCTCGGAGTTCGTGCCCGTCGAGTCGATCGACCCGGTGTACTTCGACAAGACCTATTACCTGTCGCCGGACAAAGGCGCGAACAAACCGTACGCGCTGCTGATCGAGGCGATGAACGAAGCGAAGCTCGCGGCCGTCGGTCGCTGGGCCACGCGCGGCAAGGCCTACATCGTGCTGATCCGCCCGATCAACAACGTGCTGACGATGCAGCAGTTGCACTTCGCCGCCGACGTGCGCCCGTCGACCGAAGTCGACGTGCCGAAGACCGAAGTGAAGGCGCAGGAGCTCAAGCTCGCGAAGCAACTCATCGAGCAGCAGACGTCGGCGAAGTTCGACCCGGCTGCGTACACCGACGAGCATCGTGGCCGCATCCAGGCCGAAATCCAGAAGAAAGTCGAAGGACAGGAGATTTCCGTGGCTGAGATCGAACCCGAGAGCACCGGCAAGGTCATCGACCTGATGGAAGCGCTGCGCGCCAGCCTGGAGCGTACCGAGTCGGCGAAAGAAACCGCCGCCAAGCTCGGCCCGCGCAAGGAAGCCAAGCGCGTTGAGCAGCCGGCGAAGGCCGCACGCAAAGCCAGTCGTCGGTAACCTCAACCGAGGCGCCCGATGCAAACGTACAGCGTGCGGGACATCGAACGAGTCCTGCATCTGTCTCGCAGCACCATTCGAGGTCTCATCGACGTCGGCTTCGTCACGCCGACGCGGGGGCCGCGGCGCGAGTATCGTTTCTCGTTCCAGGATCTCATTGTGTTGCGCGCCGCGCGCGCGCTCATTCAGGCGAAGGTTTCGCGACGGCGCATCCGCCGCTCGCTCGAAGATCTGCGCAAGCATTTGCCGGAGACCATGCCGCTGTCGGGCCTCAGCATCAACGCGGTCGGCGATCGCGTGGTCGTGCGCGACGGCAACAGCCAGTATCAAGTCGACAGCGGCCAGTACGTGCTCGGGCTCGACGTGAGCGTCGAGGACGGCGTGCTGCGGGTTGTGGAGAAAGAGTTCGGGCCACGGCCCGAGGAAGCCATCCCGCCGCCCAGAGATGCCTTCGAGTGGTTCGACGAGGCGCTGGATCTCGAAGAGAACGGCGACGTCGACGGAGCGATCAAGGCTTATCAGCAGACCGTCGCACTCGACGGCCAGAACGTGGCCGCGTGGATCAACTGGGGTCGGCTGCTGCACGGTCGCGGCGATAAGCGCGAGGCGGAAGTCGTGTATCTGCGCGCGATCGAGCAGTGCGGTCCGGATTCGGTGCTGATGTTCAATCTCGGCGTGCTACTCGAAGACCTCGGTCGTACGCAGGCGGCGCTCGAAGCCTATCAAGCGGCAGTCGGCGAGGATCCTGCGCTCGCCGATGGACACTACAACCTTGCGCGGCTCTACGAAGCGCTCGGTCAGCCGCAGCACGCAATCCGTCACCTCGGTCAATATCGTCGCCTGCTCACCAGCGAGACGCGCTGAGATGGGCCAGTCGGGCTCGAGATGGTGGGTGGGCACCTCGGGCTATGCCTATCCGGAGTGGCGCGGCAGCTTCTACCCCGAAAAGATGCAGACGGCGAAGATGCTGCCGTACTACGCCGAGCACTTCGCGACGGTCGAGATCAACAACACGTTCTACCGGATGCCGAACGCGAAGCTGCTGGAAGGCTGGAGCGCGCAGACCCCGGAGAACTTCAAGCTGACGCTGAAGGCGCCGCAACGAATCACGCACCAGAAGCGGCTCAGGGATTGCGCCGACGACGTCAGATACTTCCTGGAAGTTGCGAGCACGCTGGGGCCGAAGCTCGGCGCGATCCTGTTCCAGACGCCGCCCTACCTGCGCATGAACCTGGAAGTGCTCGACGCCTTTCTGGCAATGCTGCCGGAGGGGCTCTGCGCGGCGTTTGAGTTCCGCCACAAGTCCTGGATGGAATCGGACGTTTTTTGCCGGTTGCAGGCCAAGGGCCTCGCGCTGTGTGTCGCAGATAGCGAAAACTTCTCCACGCCGGTGGAAATCACCGCCGGCTATGCATACTTCCGACTGCGCGACGAGGGCTATCAGCCGCAGGATATCGAGCGCTGGGCCCAGGTGATCCGCGAGAAGACTGCGGGCTCCAGCGACGTCTTCGTGTACTTCAAACACGAAGAAGCGGGGATCGGCACTGAGTTCGCGAAGCAATTGATCAAGAATTTGTCAGGCTGAAGCCTGACCCACAGGGGGAAGATTCATGCGTTCTGCGTCGTTGAGCGGGCTCGCCGCTATGGCGTTGCTCGTTGCCTGCAGCAAAGCGCCGCCGCCCCCTGCGGCACCCCCGCCGCCGAAGCCTGCTTACGGCAGTTTCGGTGTCGACCTCACTGCGATGGACACGAGCGTCAAGCCGGGCGACGACTTCTATCGCTACGTCAACGGCAAGTGGCTCGACAGTTTTCAGATGCCGGCTGACCGTGCCGGCTACGGCACCGGCACCGTCGTGTTCGAGAAGACCGAGGCCGATCTGCACGCAATCCTCGATGAGCTCGCGGGCAGCAAACCTGCGGCGGGCAGCGTCGAGCAGAAGGTCGCCGATATGTACGCCGGCTGGATGGACCAAGCCGGAATCGAAGCGCGCGGGCTCGAGCCGTTGCAGCCGTATCTCGCGCGCATCGCAGCCGTGAAAGACAAGGCCGGCCTGATGCAGCTCGTCGGCTCGGTCGATTATCAAGCGCCGTTCGCGGTCGGCATCAACCCCGACACGATCGATCCCACTCGCTACGTGGCGTGGGTCGGTCAGTCCGGGCTCGGCATGCCGAATCGCGACTACTACCTCAAGAAGGGTGAGAAGTTCGATGCCTATCGCGCGGCCTACGCCACGTACGTGACGAAGGTCTTCGAGCTGCTCGGCAACAAAGATCCCGCCGGCGCGGCGCAGCGAGTGATCGGCATCGAGAACAAGATTGCCGCGGTCGCATGGGCCCCGGAGCGCCAGCGCAAAGTCAGCGAAGCCGTCAATCCGATGGACCTGGCTGGACTCAAGAAGCTCGTGCCCAGCATCGACTGGCAGCTCGTGCTCGGCGGCGTCGGTCTCGGCGAAATGCAGAATTTCGTCGTAGCCGAGACGACTGCGATTCGCGACGGCGCCAAGCTGCTCGACAGCGAGCCGCTGGCCGCGTGGAAGGACTACATGACCTTCCATTTCGTCAACGGCTACTCGACCGACTTGCCGAAGGCGTTCGACGATGCCCAGTTCGACTTCAACTCGAAGGCCCTGCGCGGCGTGGAGCAGCAGCGCGATCGTTGGAAGCGCGGCCTCACGCTGGTCGATGGGTCCATCGGCGAAGGGCTCGGCGAGATCTACGTGCGCAAGCATTTCCCGCCCGAGACCAAGGCGAAGATGGACGAGCTGGTGGCGAATCTGCGCGCGGCGCTCAAGGATCGGCTCAAGACGCTCGCCTGGATGGACGATGCGACGCGCGCGGAGGCGGTGAAGAAGCTCGATGCGTTCGAACCCCGCATCGGTTATCCGACCAAGTGGCGTGATTACTCGGCGCTCACCGTGGAGCGCGGCAAGCATTTCGAGAACGTCCGCAATGCGCGCATCTTCGATTGGGAGCGACAGGTCAAGCGCATCCACCAGCCTGTCGATCGCAGCGAATGGTTCATGACGCCCCAGACAGTCGATGCGTACTACGACCCGTCGAAGAATCAGATCACGTTCCCCGCGGGCATCCTGCAGCCGCCGTTCTTCGATCCGAACGCCGATGCCGCGGTGAATTACGGTGCGATCGGCGCGATCATCGGGCACGAGATCGGTCACGGCTTCGACGACCAGGGCCGCGAGTTCGACGGCTCAGGCAAGGTGCGCAACTGGTGGACGCCGCAGACCAATGCGCGCTTCGTCGAGGCGACCAAGAAGCTCGGCGCGCTCTACGCGTCGTTTTGCCCGCTCGAAGGCGCCTGTGTGAACGGCGACCTGACGATGGGCGAGAACATCGGCGACGTCGGCGGCCTCGAGATGGCGCATACGGCCTACCGGCTCTCGCTCGCTGGCAAGGAAGCACCGGTGCTCGATGGCTTCACCGGCGATCAGCGCTTCTTCCTGTCCTTCGCGCAAGCCTGGCGCGGTAAGACGCGCGATGATGCTCTACGCGCGCAGATGCTGACCGACCCGCACTCGCCGCGTGGCGCGCGCGGTGCGTTCCCCGAGCGCAACATGGACGCGTGGTACGCAGCGTTCAACGTGCAAGCGGGCGACAAGCAGTATCTCGACCCGAAGGATCGCGTCAGGATTTGGTGAACTCCAGCAGATCCTTGTTCAGCCGCTCCGCGTGGGTGAGGAACAACCCATGCGGCGCGCCTTCGTAGATCTTCACGGTCGCCTGCGGCATCAGTGCCGCCGTCTTGCGGCCCGTGATGGCCAACGGCGCTGAGACGTCTTTATCGCCGTGCACGATCAAAGTCGGCACGGTGACCTTGGCGAGATCCGCGCGGAAGTCCGTAGCGGTCAGTGCGCGATTGCACTCGACCAGCGCCTTCATCGAACAACGCAGCATCAGGCCGGCGATCCAATCGAGCATCGCGTCGGAAGTTTCGGCGACGCCGAACGGCCGCATGTTGTCGCGCAGGGCTTTCGGAAAGTCGCGCAGCAGGACGTTGCGCCGGCCGTTCTCGAACACCGCGGGATCGATGCCATCCGGGTTGTCTGCGGTCTTCGTCATGAACGGCAGCGTCGCCGCAACCAGCGCAACCCGCGCGACCCGCTTTGAACCGTGCCGCGACAGGTAGCGGACAGCTTCGCCGCCCGCCATCGAATGCGCGACGAGCGTGACGTTCTTCAGATCCAGCGCATCGAGCACTGCTGCGAGATCGTCAGCCAGCGTATCGACGTCGAAGCCGCGACCGGGGTCGCTCGAGCGGCCGTGGCCGCGGCGGTCGTAGGCGATGCAACGCGTGCTCTCGGAGAGCGGCGCTGTCTGATAACCCCAGCAATCGGACGTGAGCGCCCAACCGCTCATGAACACGAGCGGCTCACCAATGCCCCAGTCTCGATAGAAGAGTTGGACGCCGTCGCGCGTCTCGACGAACGGACCGGCGACGCGAGCGGAAGTATTCGAGGCACGCGCGCGTTGCTCCGCGATCGCGGCGTCTGTGCTCAGCAACGCTGCGCCACCGATTGCCGCGCCGGCTGTCCTCAGCAGATCCCTTCGATCCATCGCCGCTCTCCTCATGATTGACCCATGGTGTGGGGAAATCATGCGAGCGAGCGACGAGTGCGTCGATTACCTCGGAGGTAAGGATTGCACTTGATGCAGCGAGAATGACGGCCGGATGACGGTGAGTCGCGCACGCATGCTCGGGCTGGCACGCCCAGCCGATGCGCCGTTGTCGCGCCACGCATCCGCGACACGCGTCCAGCTTCCCGGACGGGTGGCCCCTGCACTCGCCCCCGCAGTCGAACGGGTCGCGATGGCTTCCGCCATGGTGAAGAAACTTCCCTTGAACATGCTTACCCCGGACACTGGTCTTGACTACCTGATCCAAAGACGCGCGACAGGCGTGCGATACGACACCTGTCGCGCATTTTTAGTTCGCTTTAAGACTTGGAATCCGCCTTCGGTGCCTCGGCGGCCGGCGCCTTCGGCGGACCTTGAAACTCCGACTCGATGACGATGGCGACCTGGTCGCCGACGCCCATGTTGGAGCCCACTCCCGGAATGCCACCCGCGATGCCGAAGTCGGAGCGGCGCAGGGTGCCTTGCGCGGAGAATCCCACGCGGGCCTGCGGATCCATCGGATGGCCAGAGTAGCCGCCGTTGTACGTGGCTTCGAGCACGATTGGCCTGGTCACACCATGCAAGGTCAGCTCGCCGTGCACGCGCATGGCCTGGTTGCCGAGGTCTTCGACCTGTGTCGTACGGAACGTGATCTGCGGGAACTGTGCCGCATCGAGAAAGTGCTCGCCGGCCAGTTCTTCGTTGAAGTTGTACTTCGGATCCGGATAGTCGGTCTCGATCGAGCGCGGATCGATAGTGGCAGTGAGTTGCGTGGCCGCGAGGTTGCGCGGATCGAACTGCAGCTTCGCGTCGAAGTGGCGGAACCGTGACGTGTAGTGCGAGAAGCCCATGTGGCTCAGGCGAAAGATCAACGTCGAGTGCGCGTGATCCATCTTGTATTCGCCGGCTGGAACGTCCGGCGCGAGCGCCGCTGTTCTGGACGGTTCACCAGCGGGCTCGGCAGCCGGTGCTGGCGTTGCGGCAGGTGCAGCCTCGGCTTGCGCCTGTGGAGGTGCAGCCTTCTGTGAGCAGGCCGCCAGGGCGGCGAGAGCGAGCAGCAGTACGAAGCGTTTCATCGCAATTTCTCCAAGTCGAAGGGTCGTTCTTGTCCACTAGGACGAACGCATCGGGCTGAGGCCGACATTGAAACCGATAAAAGTGTCAGGGGATGTCAGGGTGTCTAGAATAGTCGCCCTGCAGAGAATCCCAACAGCCGACGCCGCAGCGGGAGAACGTCATGACGAGGATTTCCGGGCTCGCAGCCATGCTGTGCCTGAGTGTTTCGAGCAGCATTGCGTGGGCCGATCAGCCGGCGGCTGCCGATACGGCCGGATGGAAGGCGATCGAAGGCGGGCATGGCACCGGCTGCGCGACCGACGCCACGCCCTACGAGTTCTACGTCCATGAAGGCGATCCGAAACGGCTGGCCATCTACTTTCAAGGCGGCGGCGGCTGTTGGAACAGCAAGAATTGCGGGCTGGACGGGCAGAAGACCTTCGAGAACGCCGTCGACGACGGCGATCGTCCGTGGGTGAACAAGGCTGGCGCGGGCGGCATCCTCGATGCGAGCAACCCGGCGAATCCGCTGCGGGAGTTCACGATCGTCTACGCGCCGTATTGCACGGCCGATGTGCACCTCGGCGTGCGCACCGAGCGCTTCGAGACCAGCGATGGCAAGTTCCTCAACGTCGCCTACCGCGGGCTGGCGAATGCGCAGCGCGTGCTGGACTGGACGACGCAGCAGTATCCCGATCCGAAGCGGGTCTTCGTGAGCGGCGGCAGCGCCGGCGCGATTCCTTCGCCGATCTTCGCGTCGCAGCTCGCGCGTCACTACACCAAGGCGCAGGTCGTGCAGCTGGGCGATGGCGCCGGCGGCTATCGCACCAATCGACTCGCGCCGCAGCTCGAGCTGTGGGGCGCAACGCGGGCGCTCAAGAACGATCCGTTGTACAGCGACCTCAACGTCGAGACTGCGAACTTCGAGGACTTCTATTCGCGCGTGGCGGGCGTGCCGAACCTGCAGCTCGGGCAGATCAACAGCATCGAGGACCGCGTCCAGCTGTTCTTCCTGGCGCAGCTCGGCCACGACGTGAAGTCGCTGGCGCCGCTGCTGAGCGCCGACATCGCGGATCTGCGGAAGTCGAATCCGCAGCTGCGCACGTATACGATGCCGGGCGCCGTGCACACCGTGCTGACACGGCCGGACTTCTACACCGCCAGGGTGGATGACGTGGCTCTGGCGAAATGGCTCGACGATTACGTGAACGGTCGCAAGACCAGCAACGTCGGCGATTCCCTGCTCGTGACCGGTGCCGATCGGCTCCAATGAAAAGAGGACAGACTGTGAGACTCGAACGCCTGGGTGGTGCACTGTTAGCTGGTCTACTCATCCTCAGCCTCTCGACCGCGCGTGCGGACGAGGACGCTGCTGTCACGCACGCGCGCAAGTTGTTGCAGACGGCGATTCTCGTCGACGGCCACAACGATCTGCCGTGGGCCATTCGCACGAACAAGACGGCGCCGGGCGACGTCAAGGCGTACGACTTGCGCAAGCCCACGCCGGGTAACACCGACTTCGCCCGGCTCAAGCTCGGCGGCGTCGGTGCGCAATTCTGGTCCGTGTACATTCCTGGCGAGGCGCCCGGCGGCTTCGCGCGCACGCAGCTCGAGCAGATCGACATCGCGCGGCGGATCATCGCGATGTATCCGGATCGCTTGCAGTTCGCGACGTCGGTGGCGGACATCCGCGCCGCGCACAAGGCCGGCAAGATTGCATCGCTGCTCGGAATGGAAGGCGGGCACGCGATCGAGGACTCGCTCGGCGCGCTGCGCGCTTACTACGATCTCGGTGTGCGCTACATGACGTTGACGCACAACGTGAACACGAGCTGGGCGGATTCGCAGGCAGTGCCGGCAGAACACGGCGGACTGACGCCGTTCGGCGAGCAGGTGGTGCTGGAGATGAACAAGCTCGGCATGCTCGTGGACCTCTCGCACACCTCCGACGGCACGATGGACGACGCGCTGCGCGTCTCGCAGGCGCCGGTTATCTTTTCGCATTCGTCGTCGCGTGCGATCTGCAATGTGCCGCGCAACGTGCCAGACGACATCCTGAAGCGTGTCAAGACCAACGGCGGCGTCGTGATGGTCACGTTCGTCGCTGGCTTCATCGATCCGGCCGTCGCTGCGATTCAGCTGCCGGCGATGAAGGAGATCACCGCGCGCGCTGCCGGCAAGAGCCCGCAGGAGCGCGAGAAGATCGAGGAAGAAGTGCTCGGCAAGCTGAAGATGCCGACCACCTCGATTGCGAAGGTCGCGGACCACATCGAGCACATCCGTGACGTCGCGGGCGTCGAGCACATCGGCCTCGGCGGCGACTTCGACGGCAACTCCGAGTGGCCGCAGGGGCTCTCGGACGTCTCGATGTATCCGAACCTGTTCGCGGAGCTGATCCGTCGCGGCTGGAGCGACCACGACCTGACGCTGCTTGCTGGCGAAAATCTGCTGCGCGCGTTTGCGCAGGCCGAGGCGGTGTCGCGTCGACTGTCCAAGTAATCGATGGCCGGTGGCTGGCAATTCTGGATCGATCGCGGCGGTACCTTCACCGATATCGTCGGACGCCAACCGGATGGCGCGCTCGTCACGCTGAAGCTGCTGTCGGAGAATCCCGAACGCTATAGCGACGCGGCCGTTCAAGGCATTCGCGAGCTGCTAGGGATCGGCGACCAGCCGATCCCGGCCGGTGAGATCGACGTCGTGCGGATGGGCACGACGGTCGCGACCAACGCGCTGCTCGAGCGCAAGGGCGATCGCACCGTTCTCGCGATCACCCGCGGCTTCGCCGACGCGCTGCGCATCGGTTATCAGCATCGTCCGAAGTTGTTCGTGCGGCACATCGAGCTGCCTTCGATGCTGTACGAGCAGGTCGTCGAGATCGACGAGCGCATGAGCGCGCACGGCGACGTCGTGCGTCCGCTCGATCTGCAACAAGCGGAGCGCGAGCTGCGCGCAGCGTTCGAGCGCGGCATCAGATCGTGCGCGATCGCGCTGCTGCACGGCTATCGATATCACCAGCACGAACTGCAACTCGAAGAGCTCGCGCGACGCATCGGCTTCGTGCAGGTTTCCGTCTCGCACCAGGTCAGCCCGCTGATGAAGCTCGTCGCGCGCGGCGATACGACGGTCGTCGATGCGTATCTGTCGCCGGTCCTGCGTCGCTATGTGAATCAGGTGGCCGCGCAGCTGCCGGGCGTGAAGCTGCAGTTCATGCAATCGTCGGGCGGTCTCGCCGACGCGCAGCAGTTCCACGGCAAGGACGCGATTCTTTCTGGCCCTGCGGGCGGAATTGTTGGCGCAGCCCGCACGGCGCAGCAGGCCGGCATTCGCAAGATCATCAGCTTCGATATGGGTGGGACGTCGACCGACGTTGCGCACTTCGCTGGCGAGTACGAGCGAGCCTTCGATGCGGAAGTCGCCGGCGTCCGACTGCGTGCGCCGCTGATGCAGATTCATACGGTCGCTGCGGGTGGTGGCTCGATCTGCCAGTTCGACGGCGTGCGGTTGCGGGTGGGGCCGGACTCTGCCGGTGCCAATCCGGGTCCAGCCTCCTATCGCCGTGGCGGTCCGCTGACCGTGACCGATTGCAACGTGCTGCTCGGTCGGATTCAGCCTGAATTCTTTCCGGCCGTGTTCGGCGAAGGCGGCGATGCGCTGCTGGATAGCGCCGTGGTCGCGGAACAGTTCAGCGTGCTTGCTGCAGACATCGAGCGTGCGACCGGCGTGCCGCAGACTCCGCACGGCGTCGCCGCTGGTTGCATCCGAATCGCCGTCGAGAACATGGCGAACGCGATCAAGAAGATTTCCGTGCAGCGTGGCCACGACGTGACCGAGTACACCTTGTCGTGCTTCGGCGGCGCGGCCGGACAACACGCGTGTCTGGTTGCCGACGCGCTCGGGATGCAGACGGCGTTCATGCATCCGCTCGCTGGCGTGCTGTCGGCTTACGGTATTGGTCTCGCCGACGTGACGGTGATGAAGCAGCGAGCGATCGAAGCCGTGCTGGACGATCGTGCGTTGGCAGGTCTGAGGGCACCGTTCGGTGAGCTCGTGAGTGAGGCGCGCGATGCACTGCTGATGCAGGGCGTGCCGGAGGCTGATATTTCGATCGAGCGAAGGGTTGCGCTGAAGTACGAAGGTACGGATAGCACGCTGCAGCTGCCGGTCGTAAGCGATGCGGCGACGTTGAGCGCGGCGTTTCTGGAGCAGTACCGCGTGCGGTATGGGTTCCTGATGCCGGAGAGACGGCTGGTGATCGAGTCGATCTCGGCGGAGGCCGTGGGTGCGAGTGAACGTGGGTTAGAGGGCCGTAGGTCGGGCTTTAGCCCGACAACAGGCCAGAGTCGGGCTGAAGCCCGACCTACAGCGCCAGCACCGACATCCGCATCGCGCCCAGTGTTCTTCGAGAACCAGTGGCACGACACGCCGTTCATCGAGCGAGATGCGCTGCAGCCCGGCGACACCATCCCCGGTCCCGCCGTCATCCGCGAGCGCAACACCACAATCGTGATCGACCCTGGTTGGCGCGCCGAAGTCACGACGCTCAATCACCTGATCCTCCGCCGCGTGCAACCCTTGCAGCGCGCCAGCGCCATCGGCACACGCGTCGACCCGGTTCTCCTCGAAGTGTTCAACAACCTCTTCATGTCCATCGCCGAGCAGATGGGCGTGACGCTCGCGAACACCGCGACCTCCGTCAACATCAAAGAGCGTCTCGATTTCTCCTGCGCGCTGTTCGACGCGCAGGGCAACCTGATTGCGAACGCGCCGCACATGCCGGTGCACCTCGGCTCGATGGGCGAGTCGGTGCAGGAGATCATGCGTCGACGCGGCGAGACAATGCGGCAAGGCGACGTGTTCGTCTTGAACGCACCCTATGCGGGCGGCACGCACCTGCCGGACGTCACCGTCGTGATGCCGGTGTTCTTGTCCGGCGCAGATCCTTCTTTCTTCGTCGCTGCCCGCGGTCATCACGCCGACATCGGCGGCATCACGCCCGGTTCGATGCCTTCGGACTCTTCGCACATCGATGAAGAGGGCGTGCTGCTCGACAACGTCCAACTCGTTGCCAAGGGCGTGTTCCTCGAACCCGAGCTCCGCGCGTTGCTTGCGGACGGTAAATATCCCGCACGCAACGTCGAGCAGAACCTTGCGGACCTGCGCGCTCAAGTCGCGGCCTGTCAGAAGGGTGCGGCCGAGTTGGCTGCGATGGTCGAGCACTTCGGCCTCCAGGTCGTGCAGGCGTACATGCAGCACGTGCAGGACAACGCCGAGGAATCGGTGCGCCGCGTGATCGACGCGCTGACGGACGGCGACTTCGAATACGCACTGGACAACGGCGCACGCGTGCGTGTTTCCATCCGCATCGACAAGCAAGCGCGATCGGCGCGCATCGACTTCACCGGCACCAGCGCACAGCAACCGAACAACTTCAACGCGCCTGCTCCAGTCACGCGAGCTGCTGTGCTCTACGTCTTCCGCACGCTCGTCAATGACGAGATCCCGATGAACGCAGGCTGCCTCAAGCCGTTGGAGCTCATCGTGCCGGCCGGCTCCATGCTCAGGCCGCAGTACCCGGCGGCTGTCGTCGCCGGAAACGTCGAGACTTCGCAGGTCGTCACGGACTGCCTCTACGGCGCACTGGGCGTGCTCGCAGCGAGCCAGGGCACGATGAACAACTTCACGTTCGGCGACGGTGTGCACCAGTACTACGAAACGATCGCCGGCGGTTCGGGTGCAGGACCGGATTTCGACGGCACGTCGGTCGTCCAGACGCACATGACGAACTCGCGCCTCACCGATCCGGAAGTGCTGGAATGGCGCTTTCCGGTGCGCCTGGAGGAGTTTCGCATCCGCCGTGGCTCGGGTGGAGCAGGGCGTCATCGTGGCGGCGACGGTTCGGAGCGTCGCGTGCGCTTCCTCAAACCGATGACGGCGGTGCTGCTCGCCAATCATCGCATCGTCGCGCCCTTCGGCCTGGCGGGCGGCAAATCCGGCGCGACCGGCAAGAACTGGATCGAACGTGTCGACGGCACCGTCGAGGACTTCGGTGCGACCCACTCCGCAGAGATGCAAGCCGGCGACGTCTTCGTGATCCAGACGCCGAGCGGTGGCGGCTTTGGCTGAGCAACCGCGCACCGCTCGACTGGCCACGGCAAGCATCGTCGGCACGATGCTCGAGTACTACGACTTCGCGATCTACAACACGCTCGCGGCCCTGGCCTTCAACAAGCTGTTCTTCCCGTCGTTCGAGCCGCTGACCGGTACGATCCTCGCGTTCTCGACCTTCGCCGTCGGCTACTTCTCGCGGCCGATCGGCGGCGTGATCTTCGGACATCTCGGCGATCGCTACGGCAGGCGCTTCGTGCTCGTCACTACGCTCATGGTGATGGGCGCCACGACAGCGCTGATCGGCGCACTGCCGACGTACGCAGCGGCTGGAGTGCTGAGTCCGACCTTGCTCGTCGCATTGCGCTTCGTGCAGGGCGCGGCGCTAGGTGGGGAGTGGGCGGGCGCGGTGCTGCTCTCGGTGGAACATGGCGATCAGCGCCGCCGCGGCCGCAATGCTTCGTGGGCGCAGATGGGCCCGTCGCTCGGCACGTTGATGGCGACCGGATCTATCGCGATCGTCACGTCGCTGCTGCCGGAGGAAAGCTTTCTTGCGTGGGGCTGGCGGCTGCCGTTCTTCGCGAGCGTCGTGCTGGTCGGGTTCGGTCTGTGGATCCGCGTCGGCGTGGAGGAAACGCCGCTGTTCCGGCAACTCGAACGCGACAAGTCGCAGGCACGCGCACCGGTCGGCGAGGTGTTTCGCGCGCATTGGCCGAAGCTCCTGATCGGCGGTGGCGCACGGATCGGTCCCGATGTTCTCTACTCGCTCGCAGCCACGTTCTCGCTCTCTTACCTGACGATGACAGTCGGCGTATCGCGAACACTCGCGTTGATCTCTCTCTCCATCGGCGGCGCCTGCAACGCGCTGACGATTCCTCTCTTCGGCTCGCTGTCCGACCGCTTCGGTCGTCGCGCCGTGTATGGAACGGGAGTGCTGTGCGCACTGGTGGTCGCCTTCATCTTCTTCCCTTTGCTCGACACCGGATCGCCAGTCGCAATCGCCTGCGCAATCGCGGCCGCGCTGGTCGTGCACGCGATGATGTACGGTCCGCAAGCGGCATTCATCGCCGAACAGTTTCCGACGCGCGTACGCTATGCGGGCTCGTCGCTCGCGTACACGCTGGCAGGGATCGTCGGCGGCGGCATCGCGCCGCTCGTGCTTGCGACGTTGCAGAGGACCTTCGGCGGAACGCATGCGCTGAGTGCGTACCTCGCGGCGGCCTTGATCGTTACCGGCATCGTGCTGATGATTGCACGCGAGCGCGCGGGCGCGGCGCTCGACTAGAACTCTGAGGGCTCGCCATGATCGAAGTCCATCACCTCAACAACTCCCGTTCGCAACGCGTGCTGTGGATGCTGGAAGAGATCGGCGTCCCGTACACCATCGTGCGCTACGAGCGTGACGCGAAGACTTCGCTTGCGCCGCCCGATCTCAAGCAAGTGCATCCGCTGGGCAAGTCGCCGGTGATCCGCGACGGCGACTTCGTGCTCGCGGAGTCGGGCGCGATCATCGAGTACCTGGTCGAGAAGTACGGCGGCGGACGTTTCCGTCCACCGCCGGGTACGCGCGAATACGAAACCTGCCGCTACTGGATGCACTACGCGGAGGGCTCGCTGATGATGCAGCTCCTGGTGAAGGTGTATCTCGATCGCGTCGGCGAGCCCGCGCAGGCATTGCGCGAGCGTGTCAATGGCGCCGTGCGCATGCATCTCGCGTATATCGAAACATCGATCGGCGCTTCGCAATTCTTCACCGGCCCGGCGCTGACAATTGCGGATGTGCAGATGAGCTTTCCGCTGGAGATCAGCGCTGCGCAGAAATTGCTCGATGATGCGTATCCACACCTGCAAGCGCTGCTCGCTCGTTTACATGCACGGCCGGCATACCAGGCGGCGCTGAAGAAGGGCGGGCCGTACGTGTACGCGATGTAAGGAACTCCCCACCGTTTCCGTCTTACTGTCGGAACTCCTCTGGCAGTGCAGCCATTGGAGACGCGGAATATTCCGCTACCAATAACCCTTCGACTGGTTGGGGACGGATCATGAAACACGAGACCTCGTTCGCGCGGCAGGCGAAGCGCCCGCTGCTGACCTCTGCTATTGCCGCTTGCTTGCTCACCGCCGCACCACACGTTTATTCGCAGTCGACGAGCGGGTCGTTGCGTGGCCATGTGCTGGCGGGCGAGCAGCCGGTGTCGGCTGCGACTGTCACGGCGACCAACACAGAGACTGGATTCTCTCGGCGCGTCCAGTCTGACCAGGAGGGCAACTATCTCGTAGCCGGCTTGCCGCCGGGCACGTACAAAGTCGAAGTGACCGGGCCCACCGGCGCGATCGCGCGACTGGTCACCTTGCAGGTCGGTCAGAACGCGAGCCTGGACCTCGGGCTCGCCGCCGCGCAGGAGAACATCGAGTCGGTG
>DATJIP010000232.1:0-4026 GCA_035493235.1 Steroidobacteraceae bacterium | reverse complement strand
GAGGCGCCGCAGGAGGTCCTGCATCAATTTAATAGCTTGTTCGCGTTCCACAGTAGTCTCCGGAGTCTGCGCAGCCTCAGAACTGCTCTTTGTTCTGCGCTCTGAAGCGCGCTTCTTCCTTGGTGACGACGCCCTTCTGCAAGAGCTCCTGCAGGCACTGGTCGAGCGTCTGCATGCCGTCCTTCTGGCCGGTCTGGATCGAGGAATACATCTGCGCGATCTTGCCTTCGCGAATCAGGTTACGGATCGCGGGCGTGCCGATCATGATCTCGTGCGCGGCGACGCGGCCGCCGCCGATGCGCTTGAGCAGCGACTGCGAGATCGCGGCGCGCAGCGACTCGGACAACATCGTGCGCACCATTTCCTTCTCAGCCGCGGGGAACACGTCGACGATACGGTCGATAGTCTTGGCAGCGGAGCTGGTGTGCAGCGTGCCGAACACCAGGTGGCCGGTTTCGGCGGCGGTCAGCGCCAGGCGGATCGTCTCGAGGTCGCGCATTTCGCCGACCAGCACGACGTCCGGGTCTTCGCGCAGTGCCGAGCGCAGGGCCTCGCTGAAGCCGAGCGTGTCGCGGTGAACTTCGCGCTGGTTCACCAGCGAGCGCTTGCTCTCGTGCACGAACTCGATCGGATCTTCGATGGTGATGATGTGATCGGGCTTGTTGTCGTTGACGTAGTTGACCATCGCCGCGAGCGTGGTCGACTTGCCGGAACCGGTCGGGCCGGTGACCAGCACCAGGCCGCGCGGCTGCATCGCCAGATCCTTGAAGATCTTCGGTGCGTTCAGATCGTCGAGCGACATGATCAGCGACGGAATGGTCCGGAACACCGCGGCAGCGCCGCGGCTCTGATTGAAAGCGTTGACGCGGAAGCGCGCGAGCTTGGGAATTTCGAAGGAAAAGTCGGTCTCGTAGAACTCTTCGTACGCCTTGCGCTGCTTGTCATTCATGATGTCGTACACCATGCTGTGCACTTCCTTGTGAGTCAGTGCAGGCATGTTGACGCGCTTCATGTCGCCGTCGACGCGAATCATCGGCGGCACGCCCGCTGACAAGTGCAGGTCAGACGCGTTGTTCTTGACGGCGAAAGCCAGCAGCTGCGCAATGTCGACCGGCATGAATTCCTACCTTGAGAAATCGCCTACGCACTTTCGATGGCGCGCGGGCACGAACCCGAAAAACGGGTTTTGAGTATAACGGAGCGATGTCGAGCTCAATATGTTAACTGGTCCGCACTTTTCGGCTGATGAGGCCGGTGGCGCGGGCGCAAGCAATGTACGGGAGCGACTTGCGGAAACACGGAACCGAGTCGCATCCGCTGCAATGCGGTACGGTCGCGATCCCAATTCCGTGCGGCTCATCGCCGTCTCGAAGACGCAGCCCGCCGCTGCGATCCGCACGCTGGCCGAGCTCGGTCAGCAGGACTTCGGCGAGAACTACGTGCAGGAAGCGCTGCCGAAGCTCGACGAGCTCCGCGACCTGTCGTTGACCTGGCATTACGTCGGCCAGCTCCAGGCCAACAAGACGCGCGTCGTCGCTGAGCACTTTCACTGGGTACACACGCTCGATCGCGAGCGTATCGCCGTGCGTCTCAGCGAGCAGCGCAGTCCGCATGCAGCGCCGCTCAACATCTGCATTCAAGTGAGTCTCGAAGATGAGCCCGGCAAGGGCGGAATCTCCAAGACGGAGCTCGCGCCGCTGGCGCGCCGCGTGCTGGAGTTGCCGCACCTCAAGCTCCGCGGTCTGATGTGCATCCCGCCGCCGCGCGACGGCTTCGAGGCGCAGCGGCAGTTGTTCGGCGAGCTGGCGGATTGCGCACACAAGCTGCGTGAACGAGGGATCGAGCTCGACACGCTGTCGATGGGCATGTCCGGCGATCTCGAAGCGGCAGTGGCGGCTGGCGCGACCTGCGTGCGGATCGGAACGGCGATTTTTGGGGAGCGACGTTGAACATCGCATTCATCGGCGGCGGCAACATGGCGCGAAGCCTCATTGGCGGACTGCTCGCACGCGGCTGGCGCGCAGAGCAGATCGCAGTCGCCGACCCGATGCCCGCGCAGCTCGACGCGTTGCGCGCTCAATTGGCAGTTCGCGTGACGGACGACAATGCAGTCGCCGCTCGCGACGCGGACATCGTGGTGCTGGCCGTCAAGCCGCAGGAGATGCGGCGGGCCGCCGACGGCATTCGAGCTGCCGTCGCCGCCAAGCGTCCGCTGCTCATCTCCGTTGCTGCCGGTATCCGTGCATCGGACATTCAACGCTGGCTGCCTGGCATCCCGGTCGTGCGCGCCATGCCCAACCGACCTGCTCTGCAGGGATGCGGGATGACGGGGCTTTACGCGACCGAAGATGTCTCCAGCGAGCGACGCACTCTGGCGGAACAGATCCTCGGTGCAGTCGGCGCGACGCTGTGGCTCGAACGCGAGCAGCACATGGACATCGTCACTGCCGTCTCCGCGAGCGGACCGGCCTACTTCTTTCTATTGATCGAGATGCTCGAGCACGCCGGGATCGCGCAGGGCTTGTCCGCCGAGGTCAGTCGCAAGCTGGCCATCGAGACGGCTTACGGCTCCGGCACGATGGCGCACGCAGCCAGCGAGCCTCCGGCCGTCCTGCGCGAGCAGGTCACCTCCAAGGGAGGCACGACTGCAGCGGCGTTGCGGGTGCTGGAAGAGCAGCGTGTCCGCGAGGCTTTTGACGCAGCCGTAGCGGCCGCGACCCGCCGGGCGGCGGAGCTCGCGGATGAGTTTGGCTCAGGTCAATAACGCCATTTGTTGGACTCTCGCGCCGGCGTAGTCAAAATACGCGTCCATGCGAGCAATCACTTTCGTCGTCGGCGCCTTGTTGCAGCTGGTGGTCACGATCTTCCTGCTGCGTGTGCTGCTGCCCCTGGCGCGTGCCGACTCGCGCAACCAGCTATCGCAGGCAGTGATACGCCTGACCAATCGTGTCGTGCTGCCGCTACGCAAGCTGCTGCCGCCGATCGGCAAAGTCGACACCGCGTCGATCGTCGCGCTGGTGCTGGTCCAACTGCTCGCGACCGGCATCCTCTGGTCGCTGCGCCAGTATCCGTGGGTCGTCACGACGCCGCAGTTCTTCCTGCTCGCGCTGGGCAGCCTGCTCGGCACGATTCTCCTTTTCTATACGTTCGCGTTGCTGCTCTACGTGCTGCTGAGCTGGGTCGCGCCGGGGACCTACAGCCCGGCTTCGGCGCTGGTTTCCAGCCTGTGTGAGCCGCTGCTGGCGCCGGTGCGGCGCGTGATCCCGCCGCTCGGCGGCATCGATTTCTCCGCGGCGTTCGTCATCATCGCGCTGTGGGCGCTGTACATCGCCATCAACGAATATCTGCTCGCGCCCGGCTATTGAACCCGCCTCGCGCGGCGCATAGTCTTGCGCGGTCGCTCGGCTTTTGCCTGCTCGAAGGGAGAAACGTCGGTGCAATCAGCAACACGCACTCTCGCTGCGGCGCTCGCAGCTACAGCCCTGCTGGCGAGCGCCTGCGACCACTCCTCACAGACGCCGGTCGCGAAAGCGCAGCCCAGCGAAGAGACGTTCCGCGACTTCGGCAGCTACGAAGTGCACTACAACGCAGTGCGCACCGACGCGCTGACCCCCGAGATCGCTCGCAACTACGGCATTCAGCGCAGCACCAACCGCGTGATGCTCAACGTCACCGTGCTCCACAAGGAGGCAGGAGCGGCGAAAAAGCCGGTGGAAGCCGACGTCAAAGTAGCTGCACGCAACTTGAACGAGCAGCTGAAGGACCTTGAGTTGCGGCGTGTTTCCGAAGGCGAAGCGATCTACTACATCGGCGAAGTTTCGATCAGCGGCACCGAGATCCTGGTGTTCGACATCACCGTCACGCCGACCGGCACGCAAGCGCCGCTGTCAGTCAAGTTCACGCGCGAGTTCGTCACGACCTGACGCGCGCGCCCGCGAAAGCGCTCCGAGGCTGAAAAAATAGGCAAAAAAATTGGTCGCGCTAGTTAATCCGCGGCGAATCTTGTGCTATTTTCCCGCGCGCCTT
>DATJIP010000231.1:0-17511 GCA_035493235.1 Steroidobacteraceae bacterium | reverse complement strand
GCCCAAGACCCAGATCGCATCGTGATACACGATCGTCTTGTGCAGCCAGCGCGGTCCGAACTCTGCATTCGCGGTCTCCAGCTTCCACGTCTTGCCGTCGCTCGACGACCAGACGTCGGACTGCGGCAAGTGCTGCGTCTGCTGGCCCTGGACGCCAGGCAGAGTGGGAATCGCGCCGCCGATCACCCAGTAGCGATTGTTGAAGAACACTGCACCGTGCAGGATGCGATCGGAGAAGCGCCGCACGTTCGCGACAATCGGCTGGCCGATGTTCGTGCCTTCCTTGATCGCGTAGTAGGCCGCTGTCGTGAGCGTCGCTCTGTCGTCCTGGATCGAGACACCATCGACGGGATTGAGCGCAACGCTCATGCAAGTGGCCAGATCGGTGCTCACCAATGCGCAGTCGCTGACCCTGGCGCGGCCGAACTCTTTCCCGTTCGCCGTCGTTGGCAGGAACACCTGCGACGATTGCTCGCCGACCCACGCGTGCACCGAGTCCGAGCTCTGCACGTTCGCGACATAGGTTGCTTGCGCCAGGTTGTAGTTCGCATCCGCGGCCTTGGTGGCAGTGATCGTCGCGGAGCCGAGGCCCACTGCGGTTGCAGCGCCGGTCGTCGCGTTCACTGTCACAGCGTTGGTGTTGCTGCTGAGGTAGGTGATGGCTCCAGTGCCGGCACCGCCGCTTGCAGCATTGTTGGTCGTGGAGCTCACCGCTACGTTGAGCGGTCCCTGCTGCGCAAACGCGATCGCCTGCGCTCCGGGGCTGACCTGCAGCTGGTATGTCGCAGTCGCTGCGTTGAATCCAGTGCTCGCAGCTTTGCTTGCCGTGATCGTCGCGCTGCCCGTGCCGACTAGCGTTGCGACGCCGGTCGTCGCGTTCACGGTCGCGACCGTAGTGGTGCCGCTGGAGTAAGTGATCGAGCCGGTGCCCGCGCCGCCCGACGCGATGTTGGTAACTGTCGTGCCGACGGCGCCCGCTACCGGACCTGCTGTTGCAAATGCAATGGTCTGATTCTGTGGTGGAGGAGGTGGTTGTCCGCCGCCGCCTCCGCCACCACCGCACGCGCTGACGAGCAACGCGAGCAACACAATTCCTGCGTACGACGTCCGTAGACTCATGAACTGAATCCTCCCCGCTTCGAGCCCGCCCCTCATTGTGTGCGGCGGCCGATGTATCTCGGCTATTCCGCAAGGTGGATGGGCGTTTTTCGCCGATCCATGCGCACTGGAAGCGTAGTGCGTTACACGATTCGGCGCGACTAAATTTTTGTCTGTGGCAGACGCTGTCCTGCTGGCTTCCGAAGGAGCACGCAGCGCTCGCCCGATCTGCGACGCATTTCTACTTGCAGGCAAATTGCAGTTGCGTCCGCAACGCCGTGTGCTATTGTTCGCGCCGTTCGATATTTCGCGGCATTTGCCGCGCTTTTTGTAAAGTGACTGAAATGCTTTCGATCAACGGGACAGCCATACATCTGACGCAACGCGAATTCCATCGCGCCGCGGCCGGCTGCCCGATGATTTCGGGTAGACGGTTGCTTGCGGTCGCGAAAAATTATCGCGACTTCGCAACCGAACTCGATCGGTAACCGCCTCCAGGGCTCTTGGTCCCGAAAGGCGCAAGCCGGACGGGCACCCACGGGAGCCTAAGCCACCTGAGATTCTTCTCAGAGTCGGCGAAAACCACCCAAAACAGTGTTCCGTCCGCGAGGTGCAAGTCCTCGAAACGGATTCGTACGCGCTTTGCGTATGGACCCCTGCGCCGCTCGCTCGGCCAGGACGCTGTTTGACAATCTGGAACTTGGATCAGGGCTCTCACCCGGATCTCGCATCGCGCGTCGAGTTCTTCGACGCGCAGCGCGCACGCGCGTCCAACACGCAGTGAGTGTTTGCGACGTCTGGGTGAGAGCCGGGAGCTGGTGAGAACTTTTTGAAGCACGTGCAAGCGTGAGGGTCTCACTCGCTCTGAAGTTTGAAGAATTCAATTTCGCGGATGTAGTTCAGCGGCCAGAACGCGACGTCGCCAACGTCGAGGCCAAGGGTTCGAGTCCCTTCGTCCGCACCATACACGGGAGAGAGTCATGGTTTCGCTCAAAGAGATTGTCGCCAATGATCGAAAGGTGCGCTTCACGCACTACAAGGCCGGCGAGCTTTGGTACGTGACGGCAACCGGCTTTGCTTTCCCGGTGCCGATCACGGACGCCGTGGAAATCGGCGACGCCACGTTCCTCGCTGAGGACAAAGCGATGCTCTTCATGCGCTACATCAGAAAGCACATCGCCTTTCTCGAGCAGGCTCGCGCTGCGAATGGCGGTCTCTAGCCGGCACCAAATTGTTTTTCGTTCGTTACTCAAAATAGGAGAATGTGTCATGAGCCTCGAGGAACAGACCAAGATCGACAACCTGAAGTCGTGGACCTCGGGGGTCGAAGTCGAGTGGGAAGCGGTTCAGCAGCTGCGCAACATCGCAGCATTGCCGATCCTGGCGGGCCACGTTGCCGTGATGCCGGACGTGCATCTCGGCAAGGGTGCAACGGTGGGTTCGGTGATTCCGACCAAGGCCGCGATCATCCCTGCCGCCGTCGGCGTGGACATCGGCTGCGGTATGGCGGCAGTGCGTACGTCGCTGACGGCGCGCGATCTGCCGGATTCGTTGCATCGTCTGCGTTCGCAGATCGAAGACCGTGTGCCGGTCGGCTTCTCGTCGCACGACAAGGCGGTCGACCCGGTTCGCGACGGTGTTCGTGGTCTGCAGCTCGCGCAAGCGGGCAAGAAGCTGCATGAGCGCTTCGGGCAGCTGCGCATCCTCGACGTGATCCGTCAGTACGATCCGGCGAAGACGTTCAAGCAGCTCGGTACGCTCGGCGGCGGCAACCACTTCATCGAGCTGTGCCTCGATCAGTCGGGCAACGTGTGGGTCATGTTGCATTCCGGCTCGCGCAACATCGGCAAGACGATCGGCGAGACGGCGATCAGCATGGCGCGTGACATCGCAGAGCGTAAGGAGCGCACGCTCCGCGATCGCGATCTCGCGTGGCTCGACGAGGGCACGGTCGAGTTCGACATGTACGTCGAAGGACTGCGCTGGGCGCAGGACTATGCAGCCCACAATCGCGCGCTGATGCTTCATGCGGTGCTGAACGCACTGCATGAGGAATTCGGCCGCGAAGTCGCGACGTTCGAGAACGCGGTCCAGTGTCACCACAACTATGCGAACGTCGAAGAGCACTTCGGCCTGCAGGTGTGGGTGACGCGCAAGGGCGCGGTCTCGGCGCGTCGCGGCGAGCTCGGCATCATCCCGGGCTCGATGGGTGCGAAGTCGTTCATCGTGCGCGGCAAGGGCAACGAGGACTCGTACTGCTCGTGCTCGCATGGTGCGGGTCGTCGCATGTCGCGCGCGGCTGCGAAGCGCACGTTCTCGCTTGCGGATCTGAAGGAACAGACCGTCGGCGTGGAGTGCCGCAAGGATGCGGGCGTGCTCGATGAGATCCCGGGCGCGTACAAGAGCATCGATGCGGTGATGGCTGCACAGGCCGAGCTGGTCGATGTCATGTACACCTTGAAGCAAGTGATGTGCATCAAGGGGTGAGCGCCGATGTCTGTTCGAGGACACTTAACGTGTCCTCGAACGGCGCGAACGCCGGCACATGGATGTGCCGGCCGGGCGCGGTAACAGGGACGTGTCTCTGCCGCAGTTTCTCCCTTCCTGGCGGAATGGCATACGCGCTGAGCTCAGAACTCAGTGTCCTCGCGACGTCCCGGTTCGAGTCCGGGGGAAGGGACCAATTGCACGATGCGGGTGTAGCGGAAAAGGTAAACGCGACCCTAAAACGTTGACAGAGGGAAAGCCGAAGAGGCTGCGCGGGTAATCAGCTTAGGCACGTGGTTGCGGATGCACCGAACGGCTACTTCAGTGGGTCGCTAGGGAAGCGCGTTTCCAAGCCGACGCTGTCTTCGAGTAATGATCGGAGTTCCGCCATGTGCAGGTTCGAATCCTGTCACCCGCACCATCCTTATTGATTGACTGAAGATCGTTCGTTTCTCACGAGCTCGTAGCTCAAGGGTCAGAGCATCCGGCTTTTAACCGGACGGCGAGGGTTCGATGCCCTCCGAGCTCACCACTGTTGGGGCTTCGTCCAGCGGCAGGACATCGCGCTTTGAACGCGAAAACCCAGGTTCGAATCCTGGAGCCCCAGCCATTTCGATTGCGCTTGCCACGTTAACTCAGCGGCCAGAGTGCTCGCCTGTCTAGTGAGAAGTCATGGGTTCGAATCCCATACGTGGCGCCACCTTTGTTTCACGCACCGATAGCTCAACTGGTAGAGCGCCTGGTTGAAGCCCAGGAGGTCGCAGGCTCGAAACCTGCTCGGTGCACCAGTTGCATTGGCCAGTAGCTCAGTTGGTAGAGCACTCCGCTGTTAACGGAGCGCGCGCAGGTTCGAAACCTGCCTGGCCAGCAAATTCTCGCGTGCACGCATAACTCAGCTGGCAGAGCGCCGCTCTTACAAAGCGGAGGTCCTTGGTTCGATTCCAAGTGCGTGTACCAGGAAACTGCGACGTTAGCTCAGTTGGCACAGAGCACCGGTTTGCGATGCCGGAGGTCGAAGGTTCAAGTCCTTCACGTCGCGCCACACAGCATGCGGCGTTAGCTCAGCGGAACAGAGTTCCTGGTTTCGACCCAGGAGGTCGCAGGTTCGAGTCCTGCACGCCGCACAAGTTCGACGTTCACGTGGTGGCGTTAGCTCAATCGGTCAGAGCCCCGGGCTGTGAACTCGGAGGTTGCGGGTTCGAGCCCCGCACGTCACCCCACATAGCCGAGATAGCTCAGCAGGCCAGAGCAGCTGCTTCGTAAGCAGCAAGTCGTCGGTTCGATTCCGACTCTCGGCTCCATTTCATTCGGGACTTAGCTCAGCTTGTCAGAGCGCCTGCCTTGGGCGCAGGAGGTTGCGAGTTCGAATCTCGCAGTCCCGACCACTTTCATGCGGCCGCTTAGCTCAACCTGGCGAGAGCGCTCGACCGATAATCGAGAGGTTGCTGGTTCGAATCCCGCAGCGGCTACCAATACTTTTCCGGGCCTGTAGCTCCAACTGGCAGAGCGCCTGCTTTGCAAGCAGGACGTTGCGAGTTCGAATCTCGCCAGGTCCACCAATTTCCGTGCAGTGGCGTAGCGGTCTAACGCATCGGCCTCATAAGCCGACCATCGATGGTTCGAATCCATCCTGCACGTCCATCACCAGCAACCACCGGAAGGAGGAGCACCATGAGCCCGCATATTCTTGCGCTCGACGTCGCCGGCGCTCCGCACCGGTGGATCAATGTGCGCAACGCTGCACACTACTACGCGACCGACATGATCGCGTGGGCTATCGGCACGCATGAGTTCGTGCTGCGCGGTGGCACGCAACGTTCGACGGGTCTGCAGTCGCTGATTCGCGCGAGCTCGATCGTCGCGATCAAGGGTAAGGACTTCATAGTCCGCCACTTCGATCACGTGCCGACGCTCACCAAGGACATGCTGATCGCGCGCGATCGCTACGTGTGCGCTTACTGCGCACAACGCTTCCGCTTCGATCAGCTCGACATGGAGCACATCGTGCCGAGCTCGAAGGGCGGCGCTGCCTCGTGGATGAACCTCGTGACTGCGTGCAAGGCGTGCAACCACCGCAAGGCGGACCGCACGCCGGAGGCCGCCGGCATGAAGCTGCACTACGTGCCGTACGTGCCGAACCGGTACGAGGCTTTCATCCTGAGCAATCGCAAGATCCTGGCCGACCAGATGGAGTTCCTGCTCCACGGCGTGCCGAAGAGCTCGCGGATGCATGCCGCGATTTGAGGGCGGACGACGAGTCCGCCCTCGTTTTCTGCAACGACAACAGTGAAGGAGAATGTCATGCGCAACCACGACGAATATTCACCCGGCTGCTTTCGAGCCGATGAGCAAGCGACGTAACGGTTATCCGTCGGAACGACAAGTGAAGCGAGGTACGCGTGTCGTGCATGGAGGCAAGGAGCTCATTCGAGAAGCTGGGTCGCAATGACATGTGCCCGTGCGGCTCGGGCAAGCGATTCAAGAATTGTTGTCTGACGTCAGGACGCTTCGACGGTTCTGATCGTCATCATTACGAGAGATGAGATGACTGAGCGGCGCATGGGTGCCGCTCAGTCTCCAACCGAGGTCTTGGTCAGCGTTTGACGCCAGCGGTTGTGGTTCGAACCACACTGGCACGCTGCAGCGCTGCTGCTGTGTGTACCGGCGCACGACGCAACCATGTCCATCAAGGCAATGTAGCTCAGCGGAAAGAGCAAGCAGCTCATAACTGCTCGGTCGGGGGTTCGATTCCCCCCTTTGCAACTGGTAAGGACCGAAAGGTTCGAGGGGGTTCGAGTCCCCCCTGTCGGTGCCAGCAGCACCTCCACCGCGGGACGCAAGTCCCGCACCCGAAGCGCCCCAGCGATCTGCGATCGCAGCGAGTACCACGCCTTGTGCGTCGATGCTCGACGCGCGCCCGGCTCGATGAGATGTGCGGTCGAACAAGCGTTCGCGACACGGAGGCGCGAGCGATGACGGCTGCGCGCTCGTCGGCGAAGGACGCGTCGACCGCGATACCCGTGCGGTAAGCGCGGGGTGGCTTCGGACTTTTCGAAGGGCGAGTGTGAAACAGAGAAGATGAAGGAGAAGCAACATGACGATGAAGCGCATCACCGTCGCCCAGCATGAACGTGCACTGGTCTGGAAGAACAAGACCTTTGCAGGCGTGCTGGAGCCGGGTAAGCACTGGCTCATCGCGCCGATGAGCGACGTACAGGCGCAGCTCTATGACCTCACGGTCCCGGAGTTCGAGCACGCGCGCGTGGACTTCCTGGTGAAGGAAGCGCGCGCAACGATGGATCGATACTTCGACATCGTGGAGCTCACCGACAGCGAGACGGGTCTGGTCTACAAGAACGGCAAGCTGGCGGGTGTGCTGCCGCCGGGCAAGCGCCAGCTCTACTGGAAGGGCCCGATCGGAGTGCAGGTCGAGAAGATCGATCTCAACGGCGATCTGGAAGTCCCGACTCGCGTGGCGAAGCTGCTGGCTCGTGCGAAGCAGCCGCTGCTGGCACAGGCAACGGATGCCGTCAGCTCGGTAGAAGTGGCCGATACGTCGGTCGCGCTGCTGATCGTGGACGGCAAGTTCGTGAAGGTGCTGGAGCCGGGCCTGCACGTGTTCTGGAAGTTCCAGCGCGTGCTGAAGATCGAGCATGTCGATCGCCGCGTGCAGACCATGGAAGTCTCCGGTCAGGACATCCTGACCAAGGACAAGGTCAGCCTGCGTGTCAACCTCACTGCCCTGTGGCAGATCGTGGACGTCGTGCAGGCGCGCACGGCACTGCAGAACTTCGTGGAGTACGTCTACAAGGAACTGCAGTTCGCGCTGCGTGAGGCAATCGGCAGCCGTACGCTCGATGAGCTGCTGGGCGCCAAGGGCGCTCTGGATCGCGAGATCCAGGAATCGGCGCGCGGCAAGATCGAGCAGCACGGCATCGAGCTCGCGAGCGTCGGCATCAAGGACGTGATCCTGCCGGGCGAGATGAAGGAAATTCTCAACCGCGTCGTGGAGGCTGAGAAGGTCGCGCAAGCGAACCTGATCAAGCGTCGCGAAGAGACCGCGGCAACGCGTTCGCTGCTGAACACGGCGCGTCTCATGGACGAGAACCCGACGCTGCTGCGCCTGAAGGAGCTGGAAACGCTGGAAAAGGTTACCGAGAAGGTGGACAAGCTCACCGTCTTCGGCGGCCTCGACGGCGTGCTCAAGGACGTGGTGCGAATCCAGGTTCCAGTGAGCTGAAGGGAGTCCGGTCGCAAGGCCGGGCTCCTTTTTTTACATGCGTTGCGCCGGCGACGGCTCGAAGCCGATACTCGTGGCCTGCCAGTCCGGAGGACCTCGAGATGCCTGCAGCCAACCGCGCTCCCTACCGCAAGAAAGCAAGCGAGTACGTCGTGGCTGTACGGCTCGACTTCGAAACGGATGGACTCGTCTATCGCAAATGGGGCGGCACGCAGCGCGCGAAGGCCGGCGACTGGCTCGTCGACAACGCTGGCGACGTCTACACCGTGGATGCCGAGGTCTTCGCTCGAACCTATGAGCGAGTGCTCGCCGGCGTGTACATCAAGATCACACCCGTGTGGGCCGAAGTTGCGACGCACGCCGGCAGCGTGAAGACCAAGGAAGGCCAGTCGCACTACCAGGCCGGCGACTACATCGTCTCCAACAACAAGAACGGCGACGATGCCTACTGCACAGCGAAGGAAAAATTCGAGTCGATGTACTCGCGCGTGGCTGAGTAGCGCGTAAGTCCTATTGCAGCTGCTCGACAGCCGATGGTATGAGTCGGCAATAACAATCTGCGTGCGGCGCACCGGGAGCGCCGAGGTGCCCCATGAAGTGGCTGCAGGCTGCGCTCGCATTTTCTCTGATCATGCTGGTGCTCGCGACCGTCGTGACCCTGATCCTCGAGACGGCCTATCGCGCGCTGCTCACGCGCGAGAAAGGCTTCCGCATCATGATGGGTCGACTGTTCGATGAAGTGCTGAAGCCTCGCACCGCGCATCTGCTGCGCGGCGTCACCCTGGCAGAGGCGCGCGAGCATTTCCTGAACACGGTCACCCGCAACCAGGCCTACGACGAAGAGTTCAACCGCGTTCGCGGCTTCATCCAGCCGAACCAGCTCGCGTCGATGACGATGATGGAGTTTGCCGATCGGCTGGCCGACACCGCGGTCGGCAAGGCGATTGCGCGCGGCGGGTCCGAGTACGTCGACAGTGCGATCAACGATCTTGCGCAGAAGTTCGCGCGCTTCGGCGCAGCGTCCTCGCAGCGCTTTCAGGATCACGCGCGCTTCTGGTGCGTGCTCACGTCCATCCTGCTGGCGTTCGTGGTCAACGTCGATGCAGTGCGCGTCTTCCAGGAGCTGCTGAACGACGATCAATTGACCAGCGGCATCATTGCGCAGTACGGCGCCGCCGTGGAGGACGGTGCTCGGCGGCCGCAGGATCTGAAGGAGTCGCTGGCGCTGATGAATGAGCTGCACGCTCAGAATGTGATCAATGACGGTGACCTCAAAGCCTTCCAGGACAACATCGCCACCGCGCAACTCAAGGTGACGGAGCTGCGCGACACCGGTCTGTCGATCACGGTCGAGGCCTGGCCGTTCTGCATGGGCGTGCTGGGCGATACCGGACGCAGCAAGCGCGAGGACGCGAACGTCGCCACGCCGCCGGCAGATGTGAAGGCCAGTCCGGCCACGCCCGCTGACCGCAAATGCTCCGCGGTCACCAAGCTGACGTCGATGAAGGATTTGACGCCAGTTGCAGAGCGCATCTTCTCCGGCGCCGGCGCGATCTGGTTCGTGTCGGTGGTGTTGGCAGGCGTGCTGATCGGCCTGGGAGCGCCGTTCTGGTTCGACCTCGCACGCGGACTGACACGCAGCGCACAGATCATGCGCGCGGCCGGTATCGGCTCGAAGGATGAGAAGAAGCCAGCGGCAACTGTCGTCGTGACCAAGGAGGGTTCGTCGTCGCCTCCGCAAACTCCGGTAGAGGCCTTCAAGGTAGCGATTGCAGCAGCTCAGCCGATACGTGCGCGCATCCTGCTGTCGCCGGTCGGGCGACCGATCAGAGGAGTCTGAAACGTGGATCCAACTTTGGTGGTCATGGCAGTGCGCGCAGCACTGCGCCTGGTACGCACGGGCGAGCAGGCTTTTGGACAATACGCGCGCGACCGCGATGCGATCTTGAAGACGATCGAGAAGGTGGACTTTGCGCCCATCGACACGGTGCGCGGCTTCTTCCGGGTGAATCCAGAGCTCGTTCCGGACGGGCTGCAGGCAGCCTGGAAGAAAGTGGACGGAGCAGGTGCCGGTGTCGTTCCGCGCGAGTTCGATCTGATCGCTGCAGCGTATGCTCGCGCCCAGGCCTTGCAGAAGCCCGCACTCAGCCGCGTCGCGGACGAATACGGCGGACTGTTCATCGTCAAGCAATGGGGCAGCGGCGCCGAGCCGCCAAGTCCGGTTGCGCGCGTCGTGTTGACCATCGTCGACGTCGCCGCCGAGTTTGCTTCACAGGATCCTCAGTTGTTCGGCGTGAGTGGCAACGCCGAGGTGCTGGTACGCGCGCTCGCCACGCACATCGCCGAATTCATTCCGGACGACACGAACGAGCTGGGCCCGAAGAATCTGCTCGGCGAACGTCTCGCGAGCCAGTTCCTCAAGGCTGCGCTGAGCACGTTGAACGAGCACCCGGATGCGGTGATCGATCAGCAGCATGTGCAGCAGCTCGTGAAGAGCACGCTGCCAAAGCTCATTGCTTCCTTCCCCACGTCGCTCGACCAGCAGGTCGATTGGCGGGAGACGATCGATGCGCTCCTGGGTCCGGTCGCGAGCGAAGCAATGACGGTCGTTGCGCAGAATCCGCGTGCATTCTTCGGTCAACGCTTTGGCGACGACGGCCTGCTCGGGCCGCTCACGCGCACTTATCTAATGAAGGCGGCAGAGCAAGGGCTCGATCAGACCTTCACCAAGGCGGGCGTGGTGAGTCTGTATCGGGCCACGCTCGCGTTCGCGGCGTCCCGGCCCGATCTGTTCATCGGCAAACCCGATGATGCGACCGAGCGCTTCCTCGCGACGGTGTTCCAGGACCTGGTGACGGTCACCAAGAATCACTCGCCGCCGTTCGACACGAACCTCCTCGCGCAGCTCGGCGCGTCCACGCTGGAAATCGCAGGTCGCGAGGCGAGCGCACTGATCGACCCCACGAAGCCGTGGGAGAACGTGATCGCACAGACGTTGACGCCGGTCGTTGCTGCGACCGTCAACGCGCTGCGCACCGGCAGCTCGGGCGGGCTCAAGCAGCTTGCCAGTCCCGCGAGCCTCGAAGCCTTCATTCGCATCATCGTGACGCAGATTGCGCGCACGCCCGGAATGATCACGTCCAGCGACAACGTCGAGGTCAACCGCCTCGTCGCCGCTGTCGCTGCGGCCATGGCTGCAGATGAAAACCTGCTGCTCGCGCAGGAGGACTGGTTGACCATCGTCGCGGCCGCGGCCGAGGAAGTCGCTGCTAATCCAGGTCGGTTGCTCGGTATCAAGGGCACAGGCAGCGACGGCACTCTGTTGTCGATTCTGCTCAGCGATCTGATCAAGGTGGCGAGCGAACAGTGGAAGAAGAGCGGTCGTGAGGGCGGCACCGTGCTGTTCGGCCCGACGCTGCGCGAAGCGATGATCGTTGCGATTCGCGCCAGCGCAGGTCAGGCAGCCGACGCCATGTTCAATGCCGGGAAGCTCAAGCAGCTGGCGACGCAGATCACTGCGCTGGTTGCCGACAAGCTCGGCAAGTACGGCAGCAAGGAGTGGTTGTGCCTGTATCGCGTACTGATCACACAAGTGATTCTCACTGGCGCGCTGGCCGACCCGCTCGATGAAACCACCATCAACGCAGCGCTGGCCGATGCAGCGGGAGTGCGCGCATGAGAGTGCCGATGATTCGAAGCTGGCTCGTTATCGCGGTCGCCGTCTCGCTGGTCGGGTGCGAGACCTCGCCGGTGGGAACCTCGGTTGCGCTCATCGATCTCGACAAGCAATGGAGCAGCCTCTATCAGCAACGCCTGACGGGGCAGTCCGTCACCGATCAACTCGTCAAGGTGTCGACCACCGCGGAGCAGCGCGGCGACGCAACGACCGCTACCGATCCTGCGACGGCAGCCGGCTTCTACCGAATCGCCGCGACGACTGCCTGGACCGCAGGGCCGCCGCGCAACCAGCAACTGCTGACGCTTCGCGACAAGGGCGAGGGCGTCTGCGCGAAGGTCAATGCCGATCCCGCACAGCAGCCGCGCGACTGTTCCTTCATTCGTATCGCGCCGGAGCTGGCGATCCTGGATCAGCAAGCTGCTGCGACCAAGGCGTTGGTCAGTTCCGGCGCAACGCTTGGGGACGCAAATCTAACCAAGGCCAAGAGCATTGCGGACACGACATCGAAATCCATTCGACGCGTCATCGAGGGTCGGCCACCGCCGGCCTCGCAGTCGAAGTCCTTCGACGATTACCTCGTACAAAACCTGAACACTGCTTTCTGCAATCTCCAGGGATTGGTGGGGCTGCCAAGGAGCGCAACGGCTGAGGAGCTGAAGCCGCTGATCGCCAGCGTCAGGGCGGCGCAGGATGCGTTACAAGCCGCGAGCATTTCGACGCAGTGTTCAGCCGGATAGTGGTGCAGCGTGCAGCCAACTCTCTTCAAAGTCGTAACCAGCATCGATCCTGCGGACCGCGGTACCTGGAACTGGTCGATGCACATCGACGGCTCGGCCGCCGATCTCGCGCAGGTTCGCTCCGTGACCTACGGCCTGCATCCGGTGTTCCCCAATCCGAATCGGGTCATCCGCAACGCCGCCAACGGCTTTCTGCTGACGATGCGCTCGGATCTGGCCGCGGACGAAACCTGGGGTCGGTTCGATGTTCGCGTCACGATCGCGTTCGGCGTCGGCAAGCGCGAGATTCACATCGTGCCGCTGGAGCCCAAGAATCCGGACGGTTCGCTCGCCAACGAGTTGTTGGCGTTGCCGCCGACTGCAGACTTCGAGCTGAGCAAGACCTACTACGACTTTCTGAATCGCAAGGGTGCCTTCGGTTACGCGCGGCAGGTGCTCGAATCGGCCGCGAGTCTGCTCGAGGCTGAGCCGATGCGCAGTGCCGCGCCGGCGGTGTTGAGCGATGCGCGGCTGTGGCTGTGGCAGCAACGCGCTCTGTGCACGTACAAGGATCCTTCGCTGCCGAGCGACACACGGTTGCAGGACGCGCTGACGATCCTGGAGCGCGAGTGCAGGCTCAATCTCACGACCTGCGACGACCCTGAAACGCTCGGGCTCGGTGGCGCCATATATAAGCGTCTGTGGGACGTCACGCGCGCACGCACGCATCTCGAGATGGCACGTGCCTACTACCGGCGCGGCTATGACGTGATGCTTCGTACACCCGCTCATAGGTTGTTCGATTCGGGAGCGTTCACCGGCGTCAACGTCATCTACGTGACGGAGATGCTGGCCGCTGAAACGCCGGCTGACGTCGATGGCGATACGCGTGAGCGTCGTCTGCGGGAAGCGCGCGAGATCAGGCTCAAGCTAGTCGAGACCCTGGCAGCAGCCGACGCCCCTGGCAACAAGTGGTGGTTGTCCGCCACACTGCTCGAACTGCTTTTCGCTCTCGCTTGCCACGAGCCCGCATACGTCGCCGCGCTGGCGGTGCAGGCGGAGCTCGTCGCGAAGTTCAATGTGAGCCCCTGGCAGCGCGAGTCGACCGGCTCGCAGTTGCTGCGGCTCGCGCGATTGCAGAAGCGACTCGGGCCGGGACGGCCGCAGCACATCGACGATCTGCTGAGGGCAACTCTCAAGACTGCTTTTTCCGACCAGGTGATCGTCGAGGACCTCGGCCGCATCGAGGGCAAGCTGGGTCTGGCGCTTTCCGGCGGCGGTTTTCGCGCCTCGCTGTTTCACATCGGCGTGCTGGCGCGCATGGCGGAGCTCGATCTGCTGCGACACGTCGAGGTGATCTCGTGCGTGTCCGGCGGCTCGATCGTCGGCGCACATTATTATCTGTTGCTGCGCAAAGTCCTGCAGGAGAAGGCCGACGGTTCGATCAAGCGCGAGGATTACGTCGCGATCGTCAACGACCTGCTGCAGCAGTTCCTCGCGGGGGTCCAGAAGAACGTGCGCATGCGCGTGGCGGCGGATCTCTTCACCAACCTGCGGATGCTGTTTCAGCCGAGTCACTACTCGCGCACGCAGCGGCTCGGCGATCTCTACGAGAAGCACCTTTACTCGCAGGTCGACGACGGCGAGGGGAAGATGCAGCGCTGGCTCAACGAGGCGTTCATCCTGCCGAAGAACCAGGACGGTCAATACGCCGACGCGTTTTCGCCGCGAGCCGACAACTGGCGACGCGGCTCGAAGGTGCCGATGCTGGTGCTGAACGCCACCACGCTCAACACGGGACGCAACTGGCAGTTCACGGCATCGTTCATGGGTGAGCCGCTGTCGTATGGCACGGCGGCCGATGCAACGGAGCGGCTCGATCCCGTGTATTTCAGCGAGGCGCCGGAGCGCTGGCGACAGTTTCGCCTCGGCGATGCAGTAGCCGCGTCTTCGTGCGTGCCCGCATTGTTCACGCCGATCGTCCTTCCGGAGCTGTTCAAGGGTCGCACGGTGCGACTCGTCGACGGCGGCGTGCACGACAATCAGGGTATGCGTGCGCTGCTCGATCAGGATTGCGACGTGCTGGTCGTGAGCGATGCCAGCGGACAGATGGATTCGCTGATCAATCCGCCGCACAGCGAGATCGGAGTCGCGTTGCGGACGAACACCGTGCTGCAGGCTCGCGTACGCATCTCGCAGCACCAGGAACTGCAAGCACGCGTGCGCTCCGGGCAGTTGCGCAATTGTGTGTTTCTGCATCTACGCAAGGATCTGGAACGCGCGGTACAGAGCGTCTCCGGCTCGGCATGCGAGCCCGAGCTGCTGCCCGGCGACACGACGGGCTACGGCATCGAGCGCCGGGTGCAGATGGCGCTGGCAAGCTTGCGCACCGATCTGGACTCGTTCACCGATCGCGAAGCGCTGAGTCTCATGTACAGCGGCTATCAAATGGCGGACAAGTACGTGAGCGAATGCTACGGCCGCGACGCGCCGCGTGAGCAATGGCGGTTCCTCGATGTCGCCGACGCTGCTGCTGGCAAGAAGCCGCCAGTCGATCAGAAGCCGCCGGTCTTGCGCACCGAGGCGCTGTTGCGTCACCTGCGTGCCGGCGCGCAGCTCGCGTTCAAGGTCTGGCATCTGCACCCGGCGCTGAATGCTCTGCGCATCGCGTTCGCGATTGCTGTCGGCCTCGGCGCGCTCGGCGGGCTCATCTACCTCATGAGCGCGCACGTGCAGATTCCGCTCGACGGTCGGCGCATCGACCTCGGCAAGCTCGCGCGCAACATCCTGGTGCTGCTCGTGCCCATCGGGCTCGCCATCGCCTTCCCGGTGGCGAAGGCCTGGATCAATCGTCTGAAGCCCGCCCTGAATCCAGGTTCGATCATCAGCCGCATCCTGTTCGCGTTGGTGATGGCCAGCGTCGGCTGGCTGCTGTGCGGCCTGCACCTGCTGATCTTCGACAAACTGTTCCTGCGCCTGGGGCGCGTGCGACGCTGAGCAAAGGAGGGCCGTCATGGCTTCCGACCAATTCGTTGCTGCATTACCGTTCGTGTTGCGTTGGGAAGGCGGCTTCGTCAATCACCCGAAGGATCCGGGTGGCGCCACCAACAAGGGCATCACTCAAGCTGTCTACGATGACTGGCGGCGTTCGCAAGGAGCAGCGACGCAGAGCGTGCAGCTCATCACCGATGCCGATGTGCAAGCGATCTACGAGAAGCAGTATTGGCTGCCCGCGCATTCGCAGGAATTGCAGACGCCGCTCGACCTGGTGCAGTTCGACACGGCGGTGAACATGGGAGTCGGGCGCGCCGTGCGCTTCCTCCAGCATTGCGCTGGCTGCAGCGTCGATGGTGCCTACGGCAAGAACACTGCGGACGCAGTAGCGGCGTGCGATCAAGGTCAGGCAGTCATCGAGTACTGCAACGCGCGCGAGTCTTACTATCGAACGCTCGCCGACAAGAATCCGGACCTCGCGGTGTTCCTGAAGGGTTGGCTCAACCGCGTGAACGCGCTGCGTGCGCAAGCAGGCTTGCCCGGGTTCGAGCGGCGCGGCCCGCCCTCCGTCGACTTCGGCGACGCCGGCTACATCAGGAAGATCCCGGACCTGGGCGTGAGCGCGCAATACGATTTCCAGTCATGAACGAGCCGCTGGCCGCGGAGGAGCTGCGTCGTCGCGCTGATGAGCTGATCGACGCTCTTCGCGACGAGCCTGCGCAACGCGATCTCGATGCGGCGCGAAGTCTGATCCGCGACCTGCGCGATCGAACGGAATTCGAGAAGCTGCTGCTGCTCGTCGAAGCGCTGAGCCGCGCTGCTCCAGGCGATGCGCAGACGCGGCGCATTTACGCACAGGCGCTCATCGATACTGGCAAGGCAACGGCAGCGGTCGATGTCCTGCGTGCACTCAGCAGCACGCTGTCGCCCAACGATCCGGAAACGTACGAGGCGATGGGACTGACGGGTCGCGCGTTCAAGCAGATCTATGTCGACTTTCGCGTCAGAGGCGCGCTGCCGGCGCAGCAGGCGCTGGCGCAAGCCATCGCGGCCTATCGTCAAGCGTATGAAGCCGATCCGCAGCTTTACTGGCACGGCGTGAACCTGCTCGCGTTGCTCGACAACGCGCGTCGACGCGGCATGCCGCTGACTGTTCCGTACGAGCCTCGTGCACTCGCGCTGCAATTGCTGGAGCAACTGCGGCAGGTCCCGGCGCTGGCTCGCAACGAGTGGTATCTGGCTTCAGTCGCCGAGGCGAGCCTCGGCACGCGCGACTGGCCGCTCATCGAGGACAACCTTCGGCAGTACGTCGTGGCGTCGGGTGTGCGCGAGTTCCATCTGCAGAGCACGCTGCGCCAGTTCACGCAGGTGTGGGAGCTCGGCGAGTCGACCCGAGGCAAGGCGATCCTGGAAATCCTGCGGGCGCGGCTGCTGCGATTGCAGCAGGCCAACGTTCGGATCGCGGCGCACGAGGTGAACCAGAACGCGGCCGACAAGTCGCAGTACGAAGCCATCCTCGGCAAGGAAGGTGCGAAGACCTTCGAGTGGTGGCGCACGGGCATGCAGCGCGCGGATGCGGTCGCGGCCATTCGCCAGAAGCTCGCCGATCGCGTCGGAACCGGCTTCCTCGTCAGAGCGGGCGACCTCGGGCGCGAGCCGCAGGACGAGTTGCTCGTGCTCACCAACTTCCACGTGATCAACCGCGGTGGTCTGCGCGGTGCGCTGGCAGCGGAACAGGCGGAGATCGTCTTCGAAGCCGTCGATCCGGATCGCAGGTATCCGGTGGCCGAGGTGCTGTGGGAGTCGCCGGAAGAAGAATGCGATGCCGCGCTGCTGCGCGTGCCAGGACTCGGCGCGCCGCTGCAGCCCATGCAACTCGCGAAGGCGCTGCCGCCGCGCAATCAACCGGCGCGCGTCTACATCATCGGCCATCCCGGCGGGCGCGAGCTGTCGTTCTCGCTGCAGGACAACGAGCTCATCGATCATGAGGGCGAAGAGGGTGGGACGCCGGCGATTCCCGGCATCGTGCGTGTGCATTATCGTGCACCGACGGAAGGCGGCAGCTCCGGCAGTCCCGTGTTCAATGCCAGTGCCTGGGAAGTGATCGCCCTGCATCACAAAGGCGGCATGCTCGGCATGCCGAAGTTGAACGGCGCGACCGGCACCTACGCGGCGAACGAAGGGATCTCGCTGGCCTCGATCATCGGCAGGATGAAGTGAGCAATTCGGAGACGACCATGGCCACTCCCACGATCAACGACTGGCTGACCCTGGCGCCGCGTGCTGCCGCTCTCGGC
>DATJIP010000230.1:0-26253 GCA_035493235.1 Steroidobacteraceae bacterium | reverse complement strand
GAGAAACATTCCGTTCCAGCGCTCGGCCGGGAGCCATACCTCGACGCGTATCGAGCTACTCGCGCTCGTGCGGATGCTGGCTGTCACACGACAAAAAGCGGGTAGTGCGCGAAACAGCTCCGCACGATCATTGACCGGCTGGTAAGCACCCGACGCGATGAGATCCAGGCTCGAGATCGTCGTCCCGGCAGGCGCCTGCGCGGAAAGCTCCCGGCAAGCAAGCGTCGTATCAGTTGCTGCTCCAGTCCGTGCGAACGACTGGGCAACGACGACGACCAGCAGGAAGAGCGTTCGTGAAATCACTACTTCGCCGGCTGCTTGCGGACGAGGAACGCCACGACGTCATCGAGTTCCGCATCCGAGAGCTCGGTCTTGCGAAATGTCGGCATGAAGCTGATGCCCTGACGCACGAACACCTTTATCGCTTCTGGAGTGAGGTCATCACGATCGACCAGTGCCGCAGGGCGAACGCCTTGGTAGCGGTTTGCCAGCGCCGTCGTGCCTGGCATCGTCTCGCGGGTCGGACCCAGGCGATCGTGACAGCCCTGGCACCACTGCTCGTACAGTCGCTCGCCGCGACTGGCGTCGGCCGCGACTGCAGACGTCGACGCAGTGATAGCGAGAGCGACCAACAGACTCGCGCGCATCGTCATTCCTTGCGGTAACGCCGCGGCCAGATGCCACCGCGGCCGGGGGAGAGAATGCCGTTCGGATCGACCGCGTCCTTCATCGTCTCGCAGAATTTTCGCAATGCGCTGTTGTTGTTGGCGTAGACGCTCGCCACGAGATCCTGGAACGCGGCCGGCGCGCGATATTCCGCCCAGCCGTGATCGGCGCAAGTCTTCACCAGTCGATCGAACAGCTTCAGATGTCGCGCGTTGATGGACGCGTCGTCGTAGACGAGGAAGTCGTAGTAGAGAACGTACGTCTTCGGGAATGGCCCGCCGCCGCCCTGCCATCCCCACCGCTTCAGGATCTCCGGCTCGTTCGCATCCGCCATTACCTTCCTGACCGTGCGATTCATCGCGAAGATGTCGTCGGCGTGCGCCCTGAACAGCGGCGAAAAGTAATAGTGCCCGCGGTTCACGCCCTGATTCGCCAGCCGCTGGAAGCCCCACAGATTCGGCATGCCCAGCCCCACCCATTGATCCACCGGCACAGTCGTGAGGTCGAGCGGGAAATCCCGCGCCGTGCCCGCGCTGAAAGTGGCATGCGGCAGCAGCTTCGCGAAGTGCTCGCGTGCATGGTCGAGCGTTGCCTCGACGATCTTCGCAGGTCCCCACACCGTGCCGTTCACTGCGGAGTTCGGGATTCCAGTCGCGATCGACAGTGCGTCCCAGTCACTCGCAGCGCCATCACCCGGGCGCGACAACAGCTGCTCGACCTCCGGAATGTTTCGCGAGCGCATGCCGACGGTCGAGTTGTTGGCGCCGCGCAGAGGATTGCGCGCGCCGGAGCTGCGAATGATCCCTTTGTGACGCAGCATCTGGATCGCATCGACCATCGGACCGAAGTCGTCGTGCTTCGACGACGACACGCTGAACCCCTGCATCCGCTCCGGCTCGGGCTCGAGCCAGAAGATCATCTTCGTGACGATGCCGAAGTTCGCCTGCGGGAACAGACCCGAGACGTCTGGGCCGAAACCGTACTTGTACACGGGCCACAGCTTGGCGTTACTCACCGCACCGGAACCGGTACGAATCACCTCGCCATTCGGCAGCACGGCCTCGATGCCGCAGACGCGCGCGAAGTTGTCACCGAGAAAGCCGACGCCGTGATCGAGCGAGTTGCCTACTGGCCCACCCGCGCCGTTCTCAGCAGCGGACACCAGCAACGGAATGTTCCGCTCGCGCAAGTAGTGGCTCAGCTCGATGAAGCTGACGCCGGGCTCCAGCACCGCGTAGCAATCGGTGACGTTGATCTCGATGACGCGATTCATCCGCTTGAGATCGACGACCACTGAGCCCGACAGCGTCGGCGCGGCGCCGCCGTAACCGAGATTGCGGCCGGTGGAAGTCGCGAACAGTGGAACACGATGTTTGTTGGCAATACGTACCACCGCCTGCACCTGTTCGACGGAGACCGGAGCGACCGCGGCGCTCGCGACGATCTCCTTGTCCGGCATGCCGCGAAAAGGCGTGTAGACATCGCGATACAGCGCGAGGTCATCTTCGCTGGTGAAGACCTGCTCCGCACCGAGCGCGGATGTGAACTCGCGGATCGCCGCTTTGAAGGCGCTTTCGTTGACGCCGGAGGGAAGTGTCATGCCGGCACCGGTGCGATCAGCCAGGCGACGAGAGCGTCGCTCGTGAACGAATGATCTTGCGCCGAAAGGATGTTCGATCGGCGCTTGGTTACCGTCGCGTAGCGTGCGGGCCAGTCACACACGAGGCTCGCAGCCGCAGCCGGATCGCCGCTCTGCGCCGCCTTGCATACGGTCGCGGGACCATAGGCCTCGCCGCTGTCCATCACCTGCAGGAACACCAGGCGCAGGCGCGGCGTCTCCCCCAGCAACCTCAAGCCGAACAACTGGGAGTGCGGCGTGAGACCGGCCACTGCAATCGCACTCTCGCGCCATCGCGGCATCAGGTCGCGCACATATAGTGAGGCAACGTCGCCACCAGTGTCGGAAGTCTCGGCTCCCCGACGGCGCGCTTCGGTCGCGAAGCACACACTCTGTGGATGAGCGCCGTCGAAGACAACTCGATGCAGCGGCAAGGCACTGTCCGCCCTGGCGAACGAACCAGGGAGGGCCGCGATCAGGCCCACTCCTCCGACGACCTGAAAGATCTGCCTACGCGTGACGATCGCGGCCTTCATTTGGATCTTCGGTTCTGGCGCTACTGCTATAACGCACGGCCCGAGGCGAGTCGGACATCGTCCCTCCGCTAGTCTCAACTAGCGGTTTCAGTTGCCTCGTCAGGCGGTCGCGGCGCTCGCACCCTGCGGAGCGAAATCCGGAGTGGTAGCGTTAACGCATGCCCAATCTACGCTGGTCATACATGGACCACTGGCGCGAGCCATCGCCGCGAGGCCTGGTCACCCAGTACGCGTCAGTGCGCAGCATGGACCGCTTCATCAAGCAACTCGTCGCGCTGGGTTTCGCGGGCATCGATACCTTCTTCTTCAGCCTGCCGCAGTTCGAAGCGATGTTCGGTTCGCTGCCGAATTTCGAGAACTTCATGCGCGAGCGCGGCATGGACAAGATCGTCAACGTCTTCTTCGCCAAGCCCAACGCGACGCCGGGCTTCGCATTTCACGAGCGGAGCGACCACGACAACATCGTCGCGGCTTGCGAGAGAATCCTGGAGCGCTGTCGCGACATTTCGGTGGAAGGGTTGATCGTCATGCCGACGAACACCTACTGGCAGATGGAGCCGGTCACCGACGACAGGATCGGCGTGATTGCCGATCTCTGGAACCGCGTTGGCGAAATGACTCGTCGCCATGGAGCGAAGACCAGCATCCACCACGAGTTCTGGTGCGGCATCCGTACGCTCGAACAGATCGAGCGCTTCTACGAGCTGACCGATCCCGAGCTGGTCTACTTCTTCTGCGACACCGCGCAGCACGTGATTGCGCACGTCGATCCAGTAGCGCTGTACGAGAAGTACCACGCGCGCTGCTCGGGCTTTCATTTCAAGGACACGCACGACGTGGATACGACCGAAGACTTCCGCAGGCCTCCCGACGCAGAGCTGCTTTCCCCAACGGTCGAGCGATGGTTCTGGGAGATGGGAACGCCGGAGGGCCTGGTGGACTTTCCCGCGCTCATGCGCGCCATGAAGAAACATGAGTACAAGGGTTGGGTGGCGCTCGAGCACGATAAGGCGGATATCGGCGGCAGCAACTACGCCGAGGCTACTGCCGTCGGCAAATGGTATGCCGACAACGTCCTGTCGAAGATCTACGCCTGAGTCGACGCGCGATGCCCAGCATCAAGTTCTCCTACGCGCTCAATAGTTGGCGCCCCACTTACGACAGCTTCGTCCGGCGCGAACAGCATGCACGAGCGCTGAAGACGATTTCAGTCTCCGGCTTCCGCTCGGTTGAGTTGTCGTGCGGCGCGGGCCGCTGGGAGCCGCTGGGCAACCGCGAGATGATGGAGACGAACCACGGCTCGATCGACGGCTTCGTCGACTTTCTTCGGTCGTGCGCCATCGACGCCGTTTCGAGCTACTTCTTCGATCCAGGTGTGTTCCTGTCGAGTGCCGGCGTGCCGCTCGCGGTCGCCAATCCTGCCGATCGCGCGGAGATTGTCGAGCGAGCGCGCGAGTACTTGATCATGTTGCCGCTGCTGGGTGGCGACCGATTGGTGGTAAAGCCAGCGCCGGCGTACTGGCGCAGTGGCGAACCCTCGCAACCGTTGCTGCGGAACATCGCCGAGCTATGGAATCAAGTCGGTGAGATTGCAGCTCAGCAGCGTGTGAAAGTCGCGATGCATCTCGACTGCCTCTCCGCGATCAGGTCCGAGGCAGCGATCGACCGGCTGCTCGACGCGACCAACCCGCAGAGCGTCGGGCTTGCGATCGATACTGCCGAGTTGACGCTAGCCGGGCTCGATCCAGTGGCGGTCTATGACCGGTTCGCCGAGCGCGTCAATCACGTCCAGTTCAAGGACGTCCTGCTGCGTGACGACCTCGGCGAAGCAACGCAGAGCAATGCCGAGCTGAACTTTCTGTCGGGCGGCGGCTCACGCGAGGTCGCGCGATGGTTCTGGGAACTGGGAACGCCCGGCGGTTTGGTGGACTTCCCGGCGTTGCTGTCGCGGCTGCAAGCCCGCGGCTACGACGGTTGGATCGTCGTCGAGAGCGATCAAAGCCCGTATCCCGCGACCAGCGCCATGCTCAATGGCTGGTATGTAAACCGTGTCCTCGCACCACGACGGTAACGCGCACGCAGTCGCCGGCGCCCGGCAGGCACTCGTGCTCATCTGCCTGAACGCGATGCCGATTCTCGCCAACGCGTCGCTCGTGCCGAGCCTGCCGAACTTCCTCAAACATTTCGCCGCAGTACCCGGCGCCAACTTCTGGGTGCCGATGATCATCACGTTGCCCACGCTGTGCATCGGATTGTTCTCGGCTGTCGCGGGAGTTCTCGCCGACCGCTGGGGACGACGCCGTCTGATACTCGCCGCGCTTGGCGTGTTCGTCGCGTGCGGCATGGCTCCGTTGTTGCTCGACGAGTTGCACTGGATTCTGCTGGCGCGTGTGGGGCTCGGCATCGCCGAGGCCTGCACGTTGACGGCTGGCAATGCACTCATGGGCGATTACTTCTCCGGCGAAACGCGCCGCAAGTGGCTCAGCTACGAAACCATTCTCGGTCCGATCGTCGGGTCTGGCGTTCTGATTTCCGGCGGCTACCTCGGCACGCTGTGGTGGCGCGGACCGTTCCTTCTATATGGAATCGGCCTGCTGGTGCTGATTGGCGTGCTGCTGCTCGTGTGGGAACCCGAACGCAAGCAGCGCGAAACGGTCGATGCGACGGTTGGCAGTTTTCCATGGAAGACGGCTGCGCTCGTGTCCGCGGGCACGCTGATCGCGGCCATGCCGTTCTTCTCGCAGAACATCCAGCATGGACGCATCTTTGCTGCGCTCGGGCTCAGCTCGTCGTTCGACATCAGCTTGTACGCGATGATGGCCAGCGTCGGCACGGTCCTCGGCGCCTATACGTTCCGCATTCTCCCGGTCCGTCGCATCGAGCAGATTCTTACGCTGGTGTTCGGCCTGTTCGCGATCAGCTTCATCGCGCTGTCTTTCAAGCCGCCGCTCGGTATCGGCACCGCCATTGACGCGATCGGCCAACTTGCCGGCGGCATGTGTTATCCGGCGGTGCTCGCCTGGGCTCTGAGCCGTTTCCCGCCGGAATATCGCGGTCGCGGCGTGGGCGTGTGGAGCGGCAGCTTCTACGTCGGATCCTTCGTCAGCGGCGTGGTCATCGGAGTGATCGGACGTTTTACCGATGGCTTTCTGCAGAGCCTCGGCGTCATCGGGTTTGCCTGTGCAGCCATCTCTGTCGGATTGCTGATCGCAAATCTTCGGGCAGGGAGTTCGGCGCCAAGTCGGAGCGCAGCATGAGGTTGTCTGCTTGCATCGAATGGCTGTTCGCCAATGAAGTCCCGGACTTCGCGGATCGCATCCGCGCTTGCGCCCGGGCCGGCATTCAGGCCATCGAGTTCCACCTGTGGCGGGACAAGCAGCTCGATGCAATCGCGGCCGCGCTCGATGAGACCGGTATCGAGCTGGTTGCATTGATAAACGACCCGCGCCGGCATCTTACGAAGCGCGAGACACACGTCGACTTCTTCGCTGACTTCGCTGAGGCGCTGCAAGTTGCGCAGCGCCTGAACGCCGCCGCCGTCCTCGCAACCATCGGTCCAGCGCCCAATGATCGCCCGCGCAGCGAACAGCGCGCGGCCGTGGTCGAAGCATTCTCGCAAGCAGCGCGCATGGCTCACGCTGCTGGCAAGGTCGTGTTCATCGAGGCGCTCAACAGCGTCGTCGACCATCCGGGATTTTTTCTCACTTCAACCGCGGAGGCGCTCGACATCGCCGACGAGGTGAATCATCCCGGATTGAAGGTGCTCTACGATTTCTATCACTCGATCATGATGGGCGAGGATCCGCGCTCAGTCCTCACCGGTCGTATGCACCGCGTCGGTCACGTGCAGGTGGCCGACGCACCTGGCCGTCATGAACCTGGTAGCGGGAAGATCGATTGGCCCGCACAAATGCGCCTGCTTGCGGAGCTGGGATATACCGGCGCGATCGGACTCGAGTACAAGCCCCGATCGTCGACAAAAGAGTCCTTGGAGATGACCAGGTCGGTACTGCAGAGCTAGCGCAGGATGAATCCATTGCGCAGCGGATCCTTCGGATCGAACCAGAACTCGTTGCGCCCAGTGAAGTGCGCAGTCCCGCTCACTTCAGGAATCACGGCATCGTAGGCGCCGAATTTCGTCTGCTCGACGGCACGGACTGTCATCGTGCTGCCGAGGATGCTCTCGATCGTGATGGGTTCATTCAGCCTGACCTCGCCTTTGGCGTAGTGCAGGGCCGCTCGCGCGCTCACGCCTGATCCCGTCGGGGAGCGGTCCACCTCGCCGTCGGCGAAGATGCAGACGTTGCGACTGTGATGAACTGCTTCACGCGCCGGCCCCGTGAAAATCGTGCCGTACAGAAACGAAAGATCGGGTTCGAATGGATGCTCGATGGGCATCGCCTTCATGATCGCATGCTTGATCGCTCTCCCCGTCGAGATCAGCTGCGCGTATGCGGATTCATCGAGGCTGAGACCCAAGGGTTCCGCCTCGACGATCGCGTAGAAGGCCCCGCCATAGGCGATGTCGAACTTCACTTCACCCACTTCGGTGTCGATCGCCTGGTCGCGCCGATACAGGAACGACGGGACATTGCGGAAGGCGGAGTCAACCACCCTGCCTTCCTCGATACGCGCGCGCGACTCGATGCGGCCGGCGGGAACATTGAACGCGACTCGCTCGCCCTGGATGAGCCCCGCTTCTGCGACGAACTTCGTCAGCGCGATGATCGCGTGCCCGCACATCGTGCTGTAACCCTCGTTGTGCAGGAAGAAAACGTCGAAGTCGGCCGTGGTCGATCCGGTCAGCACGGCGCCGTACATGTCGGCATGGCCGCGCGGTTCGAACATGAGGCCGGTGCGCAAATGGTCGTAGCGCTCGCGAAAGCAGCGGCGCTTTTCGAGAACAGTATTGCCCTCGAGCGGTGGCAGCCCGGAAAGAACCACGCGCAGCGGTTCCCCGCCTGTGTGGAGATCGATCGTCGTGATGCGAAGGAAGTCGCCGGGCGGCCGCCAGTTCGAGTCAAGCGCCCTCACAGACGCGAGAGCACCAGGTTCATCAGCTTCAGAGCGGCCGCATCCACGGTCGCGTTGTCATGCTTGAAGTCGACGATGCCGACGTCGACCTCGTACTTGCCCTTCTTTACGCTCAAGTCTCCGCTGTGCGGGAACCCCTTGTAGGCCTGCTCACCTACACCCGTCACCGGCACCGCGTGCTGCGAGGCCGACATGGACTGCCACAGCGAGTTGTCGAAGTCTTGCACGATGACACCCACACCCGAGGCTCCCGCGGTTTCATCGGGGCTGGACCAGTCGCAGGAGGCTTGGGTATCGGTCGTCTGAAGTTGTCCCGCGCCCATCGCCGCCCCGGTGGCCTGCTTGATTTCATCCAGCGTGAGCAGGTCGCATGCCTTGATGGCCGACGCACCGGCGCCTTGAGCGGCTCGCGTATTGGGTTCCGACGAGGAATTACACGCTGTCAGGGCGATGCCAGCGACAACTACGATTCCGAGGGTCCGCAGCATGGCGCGATCATACAGCAGGACCGGCGCCTCGCCATCGCGCCGTGACTTTACAGCGAGCCCCGCGACACGACGCGCTGTCTTTGCGCCGCGAAGTCGGCGTGCGCTTTCTGAATCATGTCGAGCCTCGTGGCCTCGAGCAGATCGTCCGTGACGCGCCGCAGGTGGCTGCGCATCGTGTCGCGCGCGGCCTGCGGATCGTGCGCCGCCAGGGCGTCGACGATGAGCTGATGCTCGTTGACGCGCGGCGTCACCCCCTCGCGTCGAGCCTTCGCAAACATGTGCACACACAGCGGCGATTGTTCGCGAATCGTCCAGAGCATTTCCACCACCGACACGACCACGCTGTTGCCGGTCGCCTTGGCGATCGCGAGGTGAAATTGCTTGTCGGCGTCCAACGCGGCGCTGGTCTCGCCCGCCTGCTCCATCTCGACCAGCAATTTACGCAGCTCGTCGAGCTGCTGAGCGTCGATGGCGGTGGCGGCGAGCGCGGCGGCCTCGCCTTCGAACAACGTTCTGGCCTCGATGAGCTCGAATGCACCGACATCGAGCTCCGGCGTCGTCGACGTGAGATCGGGGAGCGTAGCGGTGACGTAGATGCCCGAGCCCTTCTTGGCACCCACCAGACCGCGAATCTCGAGGGCGATCATCGCTTCCCGAATCGTCGGACGGCTCACTTTGAATTCTTCGGCAAGATCGCGCTCGGCGGGCAGCCGGCTGCCGGGCGCGTAGCGACCCTTCGCGATCGCGGTAGCGATGGACTCGGCGACCTGTTGATAGAGCTTCTGCTTGATCATCACGCTCGTCTGCTCACCAGTTCCACATCGTCCCGTCGGCAAGTCGCGCGACCGGGAGACTCGCCGCCTGGTACGGATATTTCGCCGCGAGCTTCTCATCGATGTCGACGCCATGTCCGGGAGCTTCGCCACAGTAGAGCATTCCCGTCTCGAAGCGGTAATCGTGCGGGAAGACGGCGTCGGTCTCGGTGGAGTGCCGCATGTATTCCTGAATGCCGAAATTCGGCACCCACGTATCGAAGTGCAGCGCGGTTCCCATGGTCACTGGCGAGAGATCCGTCGCCCCATGACAGCCAGTGCGCACCTGGTAGAGGCTGGCAAGATCGGCGATGCGGCGCAGATGCGTGACACCGCCAGCACCCACGATCGTGCAGCGGACGTAGTCGATGAGCTGATTCTGGATCAGGTCCTTCACGTCCCAGATCGTGTTGAAGACCTCGCCCACCGCGAGCGGCGTCACGGTGTGTTGACGAACCAACCGGAAGGACTCCTGGTTTTCGGCGGCTGTGACGTCTTCGAGCCAGAACAGTTGATACGGTTCGAGCATGCGGCCGAGATTGGCCGCTTCCTGCGGCGTGTAGCGATGATGGCCATCGTGCAGCAAGTGGTGATCGAAGCCGTACGTCTTGCGCAGCGTCTCGAACAGCTTCGGCACGTAGTTCAGTGCCTTGCGGGTATCCCATCCGGTCACGGTCGGCAGCGCCGCATCCGCAGGCTCGTAGTAGAGCTTGCCGCGACCGACTCCATACGCGTCCTTGATGCCAGGCACGCCGGTCTGCGCGCGGATCGCCTGATAGCCGAGCTCGATGTACTGCCCGACTGCATCGACGGTTTCGGCAATGTCGCCGCCGTTTGCATGCCCGTACACCAATACGCCGTCACGACTGCGTCCGCCGAGCAGCTGATACAGCGGCATGCCGGCCATCTTGGCCTTGATGTCCCAGAGCGCGACGTCGACTGCGGCGATGGCGCGCATCGTCACGGGGCCACGGCGCCAGTAGGCACCTCGATAGAGGAACTGCCAGATGTCTTCGATCCGGCGAGGATCCATGCCGATGATCGCGGGTGCGACGTGGTCCGCGAGGTAGGATACGACCGCCAGCTCGCGCCCGTTGAGCGTGGCGTCGCCGATGCCGTAGACACCCTGATCGGTCTCGATCTTCAGGGTCACGAAATTCCGGCCGGGACAGGTGACGATGACTCGGGCAGCCGCTATTTTCATTGGTGCTCTCGATAGTACCCCGCGAGCACGTCGAACGCCTGCTTGCGTGTGCCGGTCTCCGAGACCAGCCCCTTGCGATTCCAGCCCTGCTGGAAGTCGGGGTGCTGACGACGCGGGGAACGAAAGTCCTTGAGGATCCACGGCGACATGCCACGCAGCGTCGGCATCTTGCCTGCCATCTCGAGCGTCTTGCGATAGAACTCCGCCTGGTACTCCTCCGAGAACTTCTGCGGAGCCGCGCCCAGGTCGTGGAATCCGGCTTTCGCGTCGGCGCCGAACTCGGAGAAAACCAGCGGTTTGTCCGTAGGCACGCGCCACGTGATCGCGGGCAGATCGGCCAATCGATCGGGCGTGTACCAGCCGTTATAGGTATTGATGGCGAGTACGTCGAGCGACGCGGCCAGCGGATCGGCCATCGTCATGACCGGGCCGTGCTCGCCTTGCGAGCGCTCAACCAGCAACGCTGCGCTGACCAGTCGCGTATTGTCGAGCGCGCGCACGTCGCGCACGAGCGTTTGCAGGAAAGCGTTGCGCGCCTCGGTGACCGGCGTCTCGTTGGCGACGCTCCAGATCGCGATCGATGCACGGTTGCGATCGCGCGTTATGTTCTCGGCCACCATGTTGCGCGCCGTCGCCAGCGTATCGGGATTGGACCAGGCGACGCGCCAGTAGACCGGGACTTCGCTCCAGACGATCAAGCCGAGCTCGTCGGCCATGCGCGTCATTACTTCTGAGTGCGGATAGTGCGCGAGCCGCACGAAGTTTCCGTGCAAACCCTCTTTGATCTCGGTCAACAGCGCACGCGCCGCTGCGGGCGTTATGGCGCGCGTCGGGTTGGTGCCCAGCTCCTCTTCGTGCAGCGAGATGCCGCGCAGGAACACAGGTTTGCCGTTGAGCAGAATGTCGGACCCACGGACTTCGATCACGCGAAAGCCGACGCGATCGCGCCAGGAGTCCTCGCCCGCCGTGATCGACACATCGTAGAGTCGCGGTTGTTCGGGAGACCAGCGCACCAGCGAACGTGGAGCAGCGACGGTGCCGCGCCAGTTGCCTTGCGCATCGGTCGTACCGCCAAGATCGATGCGCAGATCCGCGATTCTCAGATTCAGCTTTTGATTCGCTGCCCGCGGTCCATCGAGATGCGCTGCGACCGCGATGCGCCCGTCTCGCGTCAACTCGAGCGAGGCGCTGTCGACATACGTGTCGGGCGTCGCAATCAGCCGGATGGAACGCGTGATGCCGCCGTAGTTCTCCCAATCCGTCACGGGTGGCGGAACCGTGGCGTCGGTTGCCTGCGAGTCGACGCCGACGGTGATCTGATTATCGCCAGCCCGCAACAGCTTCGTGACTTCGAAGGTGAACGGCGTGAACCCGCCTTCATGCCGACCGACCGGCTGGCCGTTGAGAAAAACGACGGTCGAATAGTTCGCAGCGCCGAAGTGCAGGAAGCTGCGCCCTTTGCGCTCCGCCGGTGCGGGGAAAGTCCGCTGGTACCACATCAGGCCCTGGTAGTAGCGCAACTCCGGTGCCTGCGTGAGCCACGAGGAAGGCAACGTCGTGACGGGGGAATGCGCAAGGTCGAACTCATACAGCACGCGATTGTCCGCGGCCATTTCCTTGCGCACGTCGATCTCGCGATAGCGCAGCTGCCCGCGATCGGGCGTCTCGCCGTGGAATCCCGCGACCCCGGCGCGAAACGGATCGATCGAATAGTGCCAGGGACCCGACAAGTCGACTCCCGCCCGCATGTCTGCCGATACCAGCAGCGGAGCGGGAGCCGTCGTTTGTTGTGCAACCGTGGTCGCGCTCCACGCGACGAGGGCTGCAAGCATGAGCCGGATCACTGGAAGTCCATGCTCAGTCGAATTCCGCCGTAGCGCTCGAAGTCCCGCGGAATGATCGCCTGCGTCGCCACCTTGTTACCGAAGTTGCCCGCCGTGTTGACCAACGCCGGGAAGTACTGCTCATCGGTGAGGTTGTTCACGAACGCGGTGATCTGCCACTTACCGGAATCATCGCGCACACCGATGCCGAGATTCGTGATGCCGAAGCTCGGCTGGAACGTCTGCGGATCCTCGGCCACGTAGTGCACGCTGCTCTGGTACTGGTAGCTCGCCTGCACGAAGCCGACGAGTCTGCTGCCGAGCGCATGCGAATAGTCGGCGCCGACCGAGAACTTCTGCTCCGGCGCCTGCACCGCCCGCGCGCCCGTCAGATTCTGGCGCGCCGGGGTCCCGCTGCATCCCTGAGCCGCGGTCTGCAGCGGATAACATTGCGCCACGTCGAACGACGAGTACTCCGCGTCGAGGAACGTGGCAGCCGCCGTCAGGTTCAGGTTCTCACCGACTCGAGCCGCAGCGTCCACTTCGAAGCCCTTGGTGCTGAGGCCGCCGACGTTGGTCAGGCGAAAGTTGGTCGTGCCGTCGGCCAGCGTCTCGATCGTCTGCGCCTGCAGATCTTCATAGTCCGTATCGAAATACGTCAGGTTCAAGGTCAGCGCGCGATCGAAGAACTGCGAGCGGATACCGGCTTCCCGATCCTCGGATTTTTCCGGCTTGATCGGGCCGGCCGCCGCACGATTCGCGTTGAAGCCGGTGGTGAGGTCGTAGGTCTGGCCCTTGTATCCCGTCGCGTAGGTGGCGAACACCATCAGATCCGGCGTGATCTGGTACTGCGGGCTGATCTTGTAAGTGGTCGCCGTGTCGTCCGCATCGCCGCTGAAGTGCGCGTTGCCGTTCTGGATGTCATGGAACGTGTACGACACTTTCTCGCTCTGCACGCGTCCGCCCGCGGTCAGCGTCAGCTTGGAGATGATTTCCCAGTCGATCTGCGCGAAGCCTGCTAACTGCTTCGACTCCGAGGTTGCATGCCAGTTGGCGAGTGAGAACACCGGGCCGCGGAAGAACGGGCGGTCGAACTTCACGTCGCCGTAGTAGGCACCGACCGTGTAACGGAACGGATCGGTGCTCGGCGACAGCAAGCGCAATTCCTGCGTGATGAGCTCGGAATGAAACTCGCCGATCTGGTTGTTGTTGCCGATGGTCGCCGTCGACGACGTGTCGTCCTGGTCCAGATAGTCGTTGAGGCGGAATTTGTCGTACGAGGTGATCGATACCAGGCTCAGATTACCGAGACCGAACTCACCGCGCAGCGAGCCGCCGTAGCCCGAGTAGCTGGTACGCGAGTCGTAGTTGTTGCTGATATCCAGGTTGTCCTTAGCGGGCGTGACGCCCGGAAAGACCACGTCCGGCGTCTGCCCCGCCGTGTTACGCAGCAACGCAGTGGGATCGAGGGTGATGAACGGACGGCCTACTGAAGTTTCACCGCCCACGTAGTTGGCCGACAGTGTCAGGGCAACGTCCGAGTTCGGTTCCCACTTCAGCTTCGCACGCGAATTGAAGGCCTCGCGCCCATTCACTTCATCGCCGGTGAGCAGGTTTTTGACGTTGCCGTCCCACTGCGAATAGGCCGCCGAGACGATGAAACCGAGCTCGGGGCTGAGCGGACCGGACACGCTGAAACTGCCGCCGTACTCGTCGTCGTTGGTCCCCATCGCGTTGACGTGCGCCTGGAACGTGTCAGTCGGTCCGCGCGTGATGACGTTGATCAGACCCGCGGAGGCGGACTTGCCATACAACGTGCTCTGCGGGCCGCGCAGCACCTCGATGCGTTCCACGTCCGGCAGGTCGGTGAACGCGCGCGCCTGGAAGGCGAGCGGCACTTCGTCCACCAGCACCGCGACGCTGGACTCGACACCGATGCCGAAGGCAAAGGTGCCGACGCCGCGCAACGAGATGTTGGAATTCACGGGATGCTCGGCCGGCCGGATGGTCAGCGACGGCGCGAGTTTGCCGAGCTCCGCAAACTGCGTGATGCCCGCTGCCTGCAGCGCATCTTCGTTGATGACCGAAACGGCGAGCGGCACTTCCTGCAGGTTCTCTGCGCGCTTGTTTGCCGTGACGACAACCTCTTCGAGAGTTCCCGCGGCTGTCGAGTCGGAGGCATCGGCGGCTCGCGCCGATTGGGAAACGCTGCAGAGCGCCAGCGATAGAGCGAAAGCACCCGAGCCAGCGGCCCAGTAATTGGAGTGGGCAAGTCTGCGCATCTCGATGTCCCCCGTGTTTTTGGACCGGGCGGGTCTGGTGCCGCCCACTTGACCAATCATGGCAAATGGCCTGACCACTTACAAGAGATGCCTGACAGGTTTGGAGCTAGCTACACGGTGACCTCGAGCCCGCGTCGTCCCCGATCTTCGACCGGCCGGCCGGCGCGGCCAGTCACGATCAGCGGCCGTCCTTCATGAGGAGGCACGAGCAAAGTGAGGGTGCGCTCGACCGAACTTCCGGATCGATCGTGGTCGACTGCGACGACGATTTTTTCTTTGTCAGCCTGACCCGCGACGCGCCAGCGATCGACTGCGCCGTCGCCATCGCCACCCTCTTCGACCGCCGACCACTCAAACGCCCCCTGCTCCGGCGGAAACAACCACGCTCCTCGCTGCAACGGATCAGGCCGCCAGCCGCCTTTGGCAACATCGACGAACATTGCCGAGCCAGCGCGCGCGAGCAGCGGCGGCGGCCCGTCGAGCGGCGCATCGAGGACGACGGAGACGCCGCCCGGCACTCGCCGTCCGCTCCACACATCGATCCAGTCCGCGCTGGCTGGCGGTCGCAGCTCGCGAGTCGTAGCGCCCTGCTCCATCACGGGGGCCACGAGCAAGTCGGCACCGAGCAGATGCTCATCGCACTCGCGCCACGCATCGGGATCGTCAGGGAAGTCGAGCCACGTCGGACGCACCATCGGTTCGTACGCAGCGTGATACCGATGCAGCAGGTCATAGAAGAACGGGATGAGTTGCTGGCGCAACGCCATCAGTCTGCGAATCGCGGGCAACGCCTCACGATGCATCCACGGTTCGTTGACGGTGCCATCATCGTTCCAGCTGTGAATGCTGAAGCGAGGCATCAGCACGCCGGCCTGCACCCACCGCACCAGCAACTCTGGAGACGGTGCGGGACCCGCGAAGCCGCCGACATCGTGGCCGCTATTGGAAACGCCGCAGAGCGCAAGGCCAATCGCCATCCGCGCGTTGTAGCGCAACGTCTTCCACTCGGTGCGATTGTCGCCGCTCCACGTTTGCGCATAACGCTGCAGCCCGGCCATTCCCGAGCGCGTCACCACATAGGGCCGACGCTGCGGAAAGGCTTCGACCTGCGCGCGGCGCGAAGCACGAGCCATCAACAGCGGCTGCACCGGGCGCATCTCGGCCGCGGCCCGAGGCTCGCCGAAGCCTGCGAACCGGGCGCGCCGGTCCCAGATCTCATACTCATTGTTGTCGTTCCACGTCGCAACGATGCCTTGATCGAGCAGCGCGCTCTTCACTTGTCCGCGCCACCACTGCGCCGCGCGCGGTTGCGTGAAGTCGATGTAGCTGCCCACCTCGTCCCAGAACTGCGCCTCGACGGGAACGCCTGCTTCATCCGCGACGAAGAATCCAGCGGATGCGACCTCGTCGAATCGCGGATGACTGCGCAGCAGCGCCGGCTTGATGTTGGGCACGAGCTGCACACCAGCAGCCGCGAAGCTCGCGACGAAAGCTCGCGGGTCGGGAAACTTCTCGCGATTCCAGTGAAACACATAACGCTTGTCGCCGATCGATGTATAGCCGGAAGACAGATGGAACGACGAGCAGCCGATGTCGTGTTCGGCAAGCATGCGCAAGAATCCCGCCATCTGCGCGGCCGCATCGGGCGCATCTGTATAGCTCATCGTCGAGCCCGAATAGCCGAGCGTCCATCGCGGCATCAGCGCGGGACGACCGGTCAGCCACGTGAAGCGGCGCGTGACGTCACGAGGGTCCGGGCCCGCAATCATCCATAGATCGAGGTCACCGGCATCAGCAACCACGTGCCGGTAGGCACCGTGATAGTTGTCGAGCTCGCGCCCGAAGTCGAAAGAAGCATCGGCGACAGTGTCGTAGAACACTCCGTGGCAATGTCCATCAGCATCCGCGACCAACAGGTACGGAATCGACTTGTAGAGCGGATCGCTCCACTGCGCGTCGTAGCCCATCGCGTCGAGATTCGTGAGTCGAAACGATCTGCCGGCGCGATCGCAATCGCCCGCGCGATCGCCGAGACCGTAGAAACGTTCGCCGGGCCGGCGCTGACAATAGTGATGGGCGCGGCCATCCCACCAGCCGAAATCGTAGGCTTGCGTCGCGCGGTCGGCGGACATCACTCGCCAATGCGCGTCATCACGCTGCTCCCAGGTGCAGCGCAAGCCATGCAGCGCGATGCGAACGCGAAGTCGCGCGGTCTCGACGATGAGCTGCCCGTCACCGCTGACGACGTGAACGTCCGGACAGCTGAAGCCCGAAACGTCCATGCGGTCGCGGCCCGGTTCGGTCACATCATCCGCGCCGGGTGCGATCGCCCAGCTCGGCGGACTCGTGACGGAGCCGTCAGTGAGCAGCAGCAGTCGCGCGACGTCTTCTTCGAGCACGAACAAGTGCGCGACTGCTCCGGTATCGGACGTCAACGTCAGCCGGCCGCGGACTTGCTCGGCAAGTGTGAACAGCGGTGGATTGGATAAGGTAGCGCGTCTCACGGACGGTACTCCGCGGCAGTGAGTTTGCGGATGCAGACGATGAGCACGACGGCGCCGATCAAGTCGAACACGGAGAGCGCCGCAAACATCGGCGCATAGCCGATCGTGTCGGCAAACCGTCCGATCAGCAGCGAGAACGACAACCCGCCGACCCAACCCGCCTGACCGATGAAACCGTTCGCCATGCCGACGACGTCGGGCCGGAAGACGTCGGCGGACAACGTATTGATGAGCACCGAGATCATCTGATGCGCGAAACCGCCGACGCAGAACAAGGCGATCGCGACGTACGGGCTCGCGACGAGACCGATGCAGCCCGGTGCGATCATCAGGACGGCGCCCAGAGTGACGCCGGCAACACGCGAGGGAATTCTTCGAACCTGAAAGCGGCGCACGAGGAAAGGCGAGAGATAGCCGCCCGTGATGCCGCCCAGGTCCGCAGCCAGGAACGGCAGCCACGCGAACAGCGCGATCTGCTGCAGATCCATGCCGCGTTCCGTGGCCAGATACAGCGGAATCCAGAAGCTGAAGGTTTGCCACGCCGGCTCTGCGAGAAAGCGCGGCACGGCGAGCGCCCAGAACTGCGCGGTGACGAGGACTTCTCGCGCACTCGTGCGGCGCGCAGGCGCCGCCGGCTGATCCGCCGCGATCATCGCAAGCTCTTCGGGCGCGATGGCCGGATGCTGGCTGGGTGCGCGATAGAACGCATACCACATCACAGCCCACACAAGACCCACGGCACCTGTGACCATGAACGCGACACGCCAGTCCGCCCACAACGTGACGGCCACCACCAACGGCGGCGCGATCAGCGCACCCAGCGACGTACCCGCGTTGAACCACCCCACCGCCACCGAGCGCTCCCGGGCGGGAAACCATTCGGCGATCGCCTTGATGCCCGAGGGAACCGCCGCCGCTTCGGCAAGTCCGAGCAGTCCGCGAAACGCAGCCAGCCCCAGCCAGCCGGTCGCGGATGCATGCAGCATGCTGGCCACCGACCACGCGATGCCGAACAGTGCGAAGCCTGAGCGCAGTCCGATGTGGTCGACGATGAAGCCCGCGATGGGCTGCATGATCGTGTAAGCCACCTGAAATGCACCGACGACGTAGCTGTACTGCTCGGTGCTCATCGAGAAGATGACTTTCAACTGGGGCGCGAGCACTCCCAGTGAATTGCGCGCCAGATAGTTCGCGATCGTGCCCAGACAGATCAGCACGACGATCCACCAGCGCAGGTGCGCGATCCGCTTCACTCTCCTCCCGGAATGAACCTCGAAACAAGTGCGCGCAATCCTAATCCATTTTTCCCGCAGCACTGTGACATGGCGCCGGCCGCAGGGATGGCGGTAAGCTTCCCAGCTATATGAATCGACGCACCTTGCTCCAAGGAATGATCGCCGTCGCTCTGCCGCTCGGCCAAGGCGCCTGCACGCAGGCCAACCCGAATGCTCTCGTCGTCGGCGGATTGCCGGTCACGTGCAACCTGACGTTGCCCGTCGCGTGCGTCGCACGGGCAACGAGCAACGGCACCGCAGCCGCCGGCGCGCCGAAGTTTGCATTCGAGTTCAGCAAGTACAACGGCTGGCCCGAGATCAAAGAGTCGCTGATGGCCGGGCGCATTCAGGCCGCTTACATGCTCGCGCCGCTGGTGATGGATCTCGCCGACCGCGGCATCCCGATCAAGATCGTCTCGCTCGGGCATCGCTCGGGTGCGGTGATCATGGTCCGCAACGACTCTCCCTATCAGAACTTCCGCCAGCTTGCCGGCCGCCGCGTCGCGGTCCCGAGCCGTTTCGCAGTCGACTACCTGTTTCTGCGTCGCATGCTCGCCCAGGAGAACATGCGCATAGAGGACCTGGAAATCATCGAAATGCCGCCGCCCGACATGCCTGCTGCGCTCTACGCGAATGCCGTCGACGCATATTGCACGGGTGAGCCGTTCGGTGCCGCCGCGCAGAGCGCGGGCTACGCGAGGCCGCTGCGGATGACGCGCGACGAGTGGCCGAGGTACATCTGTTGTGTCCTCACCGTGCGCGAAGAGTTGATGGCCGCGAATCCCGCCATGGTGCAGAACCTGGTCGACCACGTGCTCGGCGCCGGCGTGTGGCTCGATCAGCAAGCGGCGAACCGCGAGAAGGCCGTGCAGATCGCCGCCACTCCGGCGTACTTCAACCAGGATCCGAAGATCATCCGCTTCGTGATGCAGAACCCGACCGACCGCGTGACCTACGGCGACCTGCGCATGATCCGCAGCGAGTTCGAAGAGCTGATGCAGCTGTCGATGCAGGCTGGCACCATCAAACATCCCATCCCGTACGAGAAGTACGTCGACGAGCGCTTTGCGCTCGCCGCGAAGCCCGCGGTCATCCCGTTATGAACGCGCGCACCGTGCGTTCCTTCTTGTTGACGCTCGCTGCACTCGTAGCGGGACCGGCGGCCAGCGCGCCGGCGCTGAAAGCCGGAGTCTTCGAACCGCCGCGCGCGGCTCCGCAGTTCTCGCTGCAAAGTTCTAGCGGCGGCAAGCTCGAGCTGCACAGCTATCGCGGCAAAGTCGTGATCCTCGGCTTCGGCTTCACGTGGTGCACGGACGTGTGCCCGGTCACGCTCGCGACTCTGGCGCAGGCGCGGCGCAAGCTCGGCGCTGCAGCCGACGAGGTCCAGGTCGTTTACATAACCGTCGATCCCGCGCGCGACAATCCGGCACGGATGAAGGAGTACTTGCACGCCTTCGATCCGACGTTCATCGGCGGCACAGGTGGAGCCGATGAGCTCGCCGCAGTACGCAAGGACTACGGGATCGTCGCGGAGAAACATGTCAAAGGCAGCAGCTATTCTGTTGCGCACTCCTCCTTCATTTACCTGATCGACCGCCGCGGGCAGCTGCGTGCACTGATGCCCTACGGGCGTGGCCCGGACGATTACGTGCACGATCTGCAGATTCTCCTCGCGGAGTAGCGATGATGCGTTCGCCGCTGCGGACCGTCCTGCTGGCATGCGGTGCAGTCGGCGTCGGCGTGCTCGCCTGGGCCGGCTTCACGCCGATCGAAACCCGGACCGGCGCCGACCGCGAGGAGCTGTTCGAGATTCCGCGCGGAACCTGGGCGCGACGCATGAAGGGCGAGGATCTCGGCATCCTGCCGGACGAGATCCGCTTGACGCTCGGAATCCGCGATATGCTGGTGCTGCGGAACCTGGACGAGGTGCCCCAGATCTTCGGCCCGACGCTCATGATGCCGGGCCAGAGTTTCCGGCTCCCGTTCGAACAGGCGGCGGAATATCAGTTCGCCTGCTCCGCGCACGCGAGCGGGCAGATGCGGGTTATCGTGTATCCGTATCCAGCGACGCCGTGGGCCCGGATCATGTGGCGCGCCAGAAGACTATGAACAGAATCAAAACCAGTCTGCCCGCTCTCGGCGTCATCGCGGCGCTGCTCCTCGCCTGGTGGGGCGCGATCGTTGCCACGCAGAGCCTGATATTCCCTACCCCGTGGGGAGTCGTCACCGGCGCAATCGAGCTACTGGCGAACGGCACGTTGTGGCGGCACATCGCTGCATCGTTGCTGCGCGTCGGCACTGGTTTCGCGCTCGCCGTCTGCATCGCCGTCCCGCTCGGACTGTGGATGGGTTGGGTGCGCGGCGCGTACCTCACGCTCAATCCGATTTTCCAGATGCTGCGGCCGATCTCGCCGATCGCCTGGATCCCGATCGCCATCCTGTGGTTCGGCGTCGGCGACGCGTCGCCGATCTATCTGATCTTCATCTCGTCGGTGTTTCCGATGATCGTGCAGACCACGGTCGGCGTGCACACGATCGACAAGCGCTACCTGCGCGCGGCCGAGAACTTCGGCGTGTCGCGCGCGACGCTGTTCAAGCAGGTCGTAATCCCTGCAGTGCTGCCGCAAGTCCTGGTCGGCATGCGCATCGGGCTGGGCGTCGCCTGGCTGGTCGTCGTTGCTGCGGAAATGATCGCGCTGCGCTCGGGGCTCGGCTACATGATCATGGATTCGCGCAACGCTGGTAATCGCTACGATCTGGTGATCGCAGGCATGATCATCATCGGCGTGATCGGCCTGTCGCTGGACAGTAGTATGCGTCGGCTGGAACGCATCAGGTGGGTTCGCTGGCGCTATGCACAGTAAGATCGAAGTCCGCGACCTCAACAAGAGCTACGAGTCCGACCAGGGACGCCTGGTCGTCGTCGAGGACATCAGCTTTACGGTTCGCGATGGCGAAACCGTTGCCATCGTCGGCCCGTCCGGCTGCGGCAAGACGACTCTGATGAACATGATCGCCGGCTTCGTCAAGCCGGACGCCGGCGCCATCGTCATCGACGGCAAGCCGCGCCTGAAGCCGGATCCCAAGGGAATTCTGATCACGCAGCACGGCTCGGTATTCCCGTGGCTCACGGTGCGCGAGAACCTGATGTTCGGCCTCAATGGGCACGCGCCGCGCAACAAGGCCGAGATCGCCGACCATTACGCCGCGATCGTCGGCCTCAAGGGCTTCGAGTCGAGCTACCCGCACGAGTTGTCGGGCGGCATGTTGAAGCGCGCCGAACTGGCGCGCGCGCTCGTGGTGAAACCGGAAGTTCTGTACATGGACGAGCCGTTCTCGGCGCTGGATGCGCTGATGAGCCTGCGAGTGCGCAACGAGCTGCTGCGGATCCTCGCGGAGGAGCGCCACACGGTCATGCTGATCACGCACGACGTCGAGGAAGCGATCCATGTCGCCGACCGCATTCTCGTGCTGTCACCGCGCCCGGCGCGAATCCAGGCCGCGTTCGACGTGCCCTTCCCGCATCCACGCCGGCTCACCAGCGCTTCGGCTCAGGAGCTGCGAGTCGCAATCCTGCGCGAGCTTGGCGTCGACCACTACGGCGGTTAGATCGCTCGCGATCTTCACCGTGAAGGATCTCGACCTGCATCCCGACCTGCGTCTGCGCAAGCTGGCGATCGGTGCCGAGCGCGCGCCCCTGCTCGTGGTCGACAACTTCGTCGCCGACGCGGAGGCGCTGGTCGCGGACGCATGTTCGCGACGGCTGACCGTGCAGGGCCGCTACTTTCCCGGCATCAGGGCCGAGGCACCGCCCGCCTACCAACAATTGCTGCTCGCTCGACTGAGAAGCGCGCTATTGGACTGCCTCGGCGTGCCGGACGGAACGCTCTCATTCTCGATGTGCCACTACTCGCTGATCACGACACCGGCGCACGAGCTGACGCCGCCGCAACGGATCCCGCACGTCGATTCGTTCGCGAAATCCGGGCTGGCGACCATGCACTATCTGTTCAAAGCGAATCTCGGCGGCACTGCGTTCTACCGCCACCGCAGAACCGGATTCGAATCGATCGACGAGACGCGCCGAGCGGAATACGCGCGCGCGCTCGATGCAGAACATGCGACCGCCGCTGCGCCCGGCCCGGCATACATCAACGGCAATACCGAGCTGTTCGAGCAGATCGCCAAACAGGACGGCGTCTTCAACCGTCTGCTGGTCTATCGGCGCAACTCGCTGCACTCGGGCTGCATCGAGGCCAACGTGCCCGACCTGAATCCCGCGACCGGTCGCCTGTCGATCAACAGTTTCATCGACTGGGCGCCGCCGTAGCCGCTGCAGCTCACCAGCCTTTCACTTTCGTGCGGACGCGAACCAGGTTCTTGTCCGCCGTGAGATACAAGGTGCTGCCGTCGTCGCCGAACGCGAGATTCGCCGTCGCGACGCCAGTGGCCAGCGTGCCGAGATGCTTGCCGGTCGAGCGCGCCGTCCAGTCGCTCGATGCGACCGAGCTTTGCCACTTCCTCCGAGTACGCGATGCCACTGAACAGCAGGTAGATGCCAAGCGCTGCATGCGCGAGGAAACGATTCATAACAAGCTCCACAACAGCAGTGTCACCGTGTACGCGAACGATACAGATCATGAACTGCGGAGCCCGCGAGCAGGAATGCGCCAACGCCATAAAACTGCGTATCGCCGGGCGCAACTTGTTCGGGACGATCGCTGACTTGCTGAACCCAACCCAGCATACCGTCGGATTGGACCGCTCGCTCCAGGGCGCGCCAGCCACGTTGCACGACCGGCTCGTATTCGGTTCGATGGAGCAAACCCGCCGCGATACCCCAAGCCATGCCGTAGACGAAGAAGCCCGTGCCGCTCGATTCTGGTGGCGCAGCTTCCGCAGCGGCGAGCAACGATGGTGCCCAATAGCCGTCCGGTTTCTGCACGGCCTTCAGCTTCGCCGCCATCTCTTTGAACAGCTCTTCATACCTCGGCCGCGCCGGGTCATTTGCAGGCAGACGCTGCAGAACGCGCGCAACGCCGGCGAAGACCCAGCCGTTGCCGCGGCTCCAGAACAACTTCCTGCCGTGGCTGTCGCGCTGCTCGAAGAAACGGCTGTCGCGATAGAAGAGATGTTCCTCGCGGTCATAGAGATATTCTTTCGTTGCCGTGAACTCGGCGTGCGCGTACTCGGCGTAACGCTGATCGCCGGTCGCCGCAGTCAACCCGACCCAGACCGGTGGCGCCATGAACAAGGCGTCGCACCAGCACCAGCGATCGGTGCACGACGTCTGCGCCTGCGTGGTCAGACTGCCGCGCCGCGGAGCGGCAAGGATTTCGTCGAAACGCCTGCGTAACGGCGCTATCGCCGCCGGTCCGGCACCGTGCGCCGCCGCCCATAAATAACTCTGCCCGATGACGTGATCGTCCGCGTGATAGCGGCGGTCGCCAAGTCGCCAGTTCGTGCTGCGTCCGTGCGCCAGCACAGCCTCGCGAAAACGCGGCGATTCACTCCGCTCCGCAAGCTCGGTCAGCCCAGCGTAGAACGATCCCTGCTGCCAACTGCGAGGACTGCGTGTCTCCTCGCGCATGACCGTGATCGAGACGACTGGTTCGAGATGCGCGAGCTGCCAGTCGGCGACCTTCTCCATGAGCGCGAGCGTGCGCCCAGCATCGATCGTGTCGGCTGATGCGATTGCAGCCGCGCCGAGCACCGTCAGGATCAATGCCGCCTTGAGCATGCGGCGCATGCTTCTCAGGCAGGAGTGGTCAGCAGCGCCTGGTACCACAGGGCGCTGCTCTTCAACGTGCGACGCTGCGTCGGATAGTCGACGTGCACGATGCCGAATCGCTTGCGATAGCCTTCGGCCCACTCGAAGTTGTCCATCAGGCTCCAGACAAAATAGCCGCGGACATCCACGCCGCGCGCGATGGCGTCCGCGACGGCAACCAGGTGCGACTCGATGTACTCGCGGCGTTGTTCGTCGTCGACGCGGCCGCCCACGACGTCGTCCTGGTACGCTGCACCGTTCTCCGTGATGAACAACGGCGGCAGCTCGTAGTCGCGATCGAGGCGCAGCAGCAACTCCGCGAGACTCTTCGGCGCTACTTCCCATCCCATGTCGGTCACCGCCGCGCCGCTCGACGCCGGCAACGCAGCGTTCGAGCTGCTGGAGAAAACCGTAGGGCTGTAGTAATTCACGCCGACGAAGTCGAAAGGCTGCGCGATGAGCTGCGCATCGCCGGGCCGCACCGACGGAGCATCCACGCCGAGATGCTCGATGATGTCCGGTGGATATCCACCCTTGAACAGCGCATCCATGTACCAACGCACGAGCCGGCCGTCTTCCAGTCGGGCATGCGTTGCGTCGAGCTCCGAATCCGTCTCCGGATAGACGGGCGACAGGTTCAACACGATGCCCACCTCGGCCTTCGTGTTCGCCGCGCGAATCGCCTGGAGTGCGAGTCCGTGACTCACGAGCACATGGTGAGCCACCTGATAGGCCACGCCCCGGTCACGCACACCCGGCGCAAAGATGCCGCGCTCGTGCCCCAGCACGGCGGTGACCCACGGCTCGTTGTGAGTCGCGATGGAAACGATGCGGTCACCGAGCCGACCCGCGACGAGCTGCGCGTAGTCCGCGAAGCGCTCGGCAGTCTCGCGCGCGCGCCAACCGCCGTGGAGGCGCTGCAGTTCTGCGGGCAAGTCCCAGTGATACAGCGTCGCGTACGGTTGGATATTGCGCGCGAGCAAGCCGTCGACGAGCCGCTCGTAGAATGCAAGACCGGCCTCATTGATCGCACCGCTGCCGGACGGCTGAATCCTCGGCCAGGAGATGGAGAAGCGATATGCGCGCACGCCGAGATGCGCGATCAGGTCCAGGTCGGAATCCAGCCGGTGATAGTGATCGCACGCGACATCGCCATTACTGCCGTCCGCGATCGCGCCCGGCACACGGCAGAACTCGTCCCAGATCGAGAGTCCCTTGCCCTCCGCGCGCGCCGCGCCCTCGATCTGGAACGCGCTGGTCGCGACGCCCCAGACAAAGTCCCGAGGAAAGCGCCGCCGCAGATCTGTCAGGTTCATCGGTCGCTTCATGCGGTCGTCGACTTCGGGGGCAACAGCAACTCACCCTCCAGTTCTTCGAGCGTGCGGCCCTTGGTCTCGCGCACGAACACCAGCACGAACAGCAGCGCTGCGCTGGCGAACAGGCCATACACCAGGAACGTGCCGGCGGGGCCGAGCTTCGACAGCTCCCACGGGAACACGAACGTCACGCTCGCGCTCACGAGCGCGTTCCAGAAACCCGCAGCCGAGATCGCGACACCGCGGTACTCGTTCGGAAAGATTTCCGACAGCAGCACCCACATCACCGGTCCGAGCGAGATCGCGAACGAAGCAACGAAGCCGATGATCGCGATCAGCACGAGCGGTGCATTCACCGTCGGAGCAACATCGGCCAGCGCCGGATCGTGGGGTGCGACGCTGAAAGCCCAAGAGATCGTCAGTAGCGACACAGCCATGCCAGCGATGCCGATGATGAGCAGCGGCTTGCGACCCAGGCGATCGATGAGCCGGATCGCAACCACAGTCATCACCACGTTGACGAGGCCGACGATCACGGCCTGGCGGAACGCGTCGCTGACGCCGCCGCCGGCCTGCGCGAATATCGTCGGCAGGTAGTAAAAGATCGCGTTGATGCCGGTGATCTGCTGGAAGAACGCCAGTCCGAGCGCGATCAGCATGACCAGACGGATGCGCCGATCGAACAAGCCGCGCCAGCCGTGCGAGACGTGCTTCGCCGCGAGACTCTGGCGGATCTGCTGCAGATTCTCCTGCGCCTGCGCGGCGCCGGCGACGCGCGTCAGAACCTCCAGTGCCTGCTCGTCCCGGCCCTTGATCACGAGCCAGCGCGGACTCTCAGGAATGCGCGACAGCAGCAGCAGATACAACAGCGCCGGCACCACCTGCACGCCGAGCATCCAGCGCCAGTTGTGCTCGCCCACGTCGAG
>DATJIP010000229.1:0-34981 GCA_035493235.1 Steroidobacteraceae bacterium | reverse complement strand
CGCTACATCGTCGCGATGCAGCTCGAGTACCCACGGCTCTGACCTCAGGGCGCCTGCAATCGCGACCGCGCCGTCGGTTCCAGGCGCAACGTCTCGATCTTGTGATGCGTCCACGCGGTCAGCTGTCCAGTCGCCTCGCGCCACTGCGTCGACTGCGCGAGCGCTGCTTGCTGCTTGTCCACCGCGGCTCGATTCGGGAATAGCGACAACCACACGAACACGTTCTCCTTCTCGCGCACCGGCAACGCCGGATAAGTGTTCGCGCTGTGCTCGCTGACCAGTTGTGCGATAACCGTACCGCCGGCCTGTTCCCATGGCGACTGCAACTGCTGCGCGAAGAATTCGCCGAATTCACGCGGCGTGTTGCGCTCGATGTAGACGACGCTCGCGACCAGGACGCCCTTCCCCGGGCCACGCGCGCCGGGCGGCGGCAACTTGATCGTCGACGACGCGAATGCAGTGTCTGGCCGCAGTGGCCGCAGCAGCAGCACGTTGTCCGAGTCCACCATCGTGCCCGCAGCGAGCCGGCCGTGCGTCTTCCAGACCGGACCTGAGTAGAACGCGGTCAGCGCATCCTTCCGCGACTCCATGTCGGAGAAGCTGCGCAGCCAGACGAAGCGATCCGGATCGTCGAGATCGCGGTTCTGACCGATGATGCGCATGCCGACCGCCTCCTGCCCTTCGACGAAGTTATCGTCGAAGACGTCCACGAGCACGTCGCGCTGGCCTGGATGCAGCGTGTACTGGCGTAGCTCGAAGACCGTGTCGGCCGACTGATCGATCACGCGCTTGAGGATCCAGCCGTCTGGATCGATGCTCACGTTCTTGATAGCGGAAGGCTTGCTACTCATGAGAATCTCGAAGGTCTGCTCGCTGCGATCGTTCCAGACTGTGCGACGTGTGACGCCAGATGCTGTCGTGACGACGACGTCGATCGGCATCGTGAACGCAGGAGCATCTGTCTGCGCCTGCTTGATCGTGAGCGCGACATGATCGTCGGCGGCAGCCCAGCTCACCCGGTACATCGGACGTGAGACGCCGTAGACCCACTGCGCGAAGAACCATTCGAGGCTCTTGCCGTACGTGCGCTCGCAGACGGCGCGAAAGTCGTCGGTAGTCACGTTGCCGTAGCTGTGCTGCTTGACGTACTCGCGTAGTGCCGCGAAGAACTTCTCGTCGCTCATGACGTGTCTCAGCATGTGCAGGACCCATGCGCCCTTGTCGAAGGTCGCCGCGCCGAACAGCTTCTTGTTGTCCGTGACGTCGGTCATGAAGATCGGCCCGTACAGATCCTGGTCCGCCGACTTGTCCATCTCGGCGCGATAGGCGGCCGCGCCCTTGCGGCTCTCGATCCAGAGCATCGCGGCATACGTGGAGAAACCTTCGTTCAACCAGACGTGCCGCCAGTCGCGAACGGACAGACTGTTGCCGAACCACTGGTGCGCCAGCTCGTGCGCGAGAATGGCATCGTTGGCGTGATCGCCGGTGATCAGCTTCTCTGCGTAACTCGGCAGTGTCTGGTGCTCGCGGAAGCTGTACGTGGCGAACTCGGCGACGCCGTATTTCTCGCGCAGAAACGGATACTCGCCAAAGCGCTGCGCGTGGCTGCGCATGATGTCCGGAATGACGCTGAAATCACGGCGCGCCTTCTGTTCGTCCGGAGGAAAGACGTAGAAGGTCAGCGGCATGACCTGACCGTTCGCCGCACGATAGCGATCCTGAACCAGCGTGTACTGCGCGATCGCGACGCTGAGCGTGTCCGGATGGATCGGATAACCGACGTGCCAGCGAAACGTGCGAGTGCCATCTGCGTTCGTGTCGGTGGCGAGAAGCTTGCCGTTAGAGGCCGCGGTCAGCGGCATCGGCACAGTGATCGCGATATCAGCGGTCTCTGCCTTGTCTGCGGGATCATCCTTGCAGGGCCACCACTGACGCGCCGTGAATGGCATGCCGAAGTTCGAGATCGCGGGCTGTCCATTGCGCTGCGTGAACGTGAAGCCCTTGCCTTGGGGAGTGCCGTGATAGGTCACTGCGATCGAGAGTGTCTTACCCGAGTCGACGACGACGATGATCTGATCCTCCCTGCGCTGAAATTCCGTTGGCTTGCCGTCGAGTGCGACGGCATCGACGGTCAGCGCGCGATCGAGATCGAGCGCGAGCTTGGTTGGTGTGCTGGAATGCAGCTGCGCGCGGATTTCGACGGTGCCGCGCAGCGACTTCGTTGCAGGATCCACGTGCAGATCCAGGCCGTAGTGCTGCACATCCATCGCAGCCAAGGCTGAAGCATTGATGTCCTCCGCACTTGCAACCGCGGACGCAAGCGCGATGCCGAGAGCAGCGAGCACGGCCTTCATCGAAAAAGGATGCGCGAGCGCTCACGGGCGCGGAAGGGCCATATTCACCGGCCCGGGTAGGCCACCGTCCGCTATTCGATGGTCACCGGTTGCGATTCTGACGGACCGATGCGCCCGAGCAGCGGCAGCTTGATGGAAAGGCTGTACGGATCGAGACCGAACGTCAGACCTAGCACGTTCACCTCGACGCCCTCTTCCCAACCTGCAGTGATGCCGGCGATGCCGAGAACGTTAACTTGTCCACCCGTGCCACTCGGCGTGCGCGCCACCGGGATCATGCCGAGATAGTCCTTGCCGATCGCGGTCGGCGGCAGGTCGACACGCAGCTCGGGCACCTCGCGCGTGACAAACGCGGTGAACGTGTTGGAGTTCGGACCGGGCCAGGCGTGATAACTCTTCGCGTACGGATAGCGTTTCACTGCAGATTCGATACGAGTGATCAGCGCGTCGACGCCCGGACCGCGCACGTCGCGCAGCAGCTCCGGGTACGCGCCGAACCAGCGCGCGTCGGGTGCGCGAACGCGCGACACAACGACCGTGCCCTCGCGTCGCAATCGATAGCCGATGACTTCGTGAATCGTAAAGTGATCGGCGTGGCTTGGCTTCACTGCGATCCACGTGTGCACGCCGAAGTAGCCGCGCCAGCTCACCGTCCGTGCTGCGTACACTTGCACGACAGCTTCAGGCGTCGCTGCAGGATCCGGCGCGAGCCCGACCGGCTCGCGACTCGCCGTGCGCCAGTCCGATCCACCCAATTGTCCAGAGTGACCGATGTACGTCGTCGAGCACGCGGTGTACAGCGGCAGCAGCAGGATCCAGAACAGGCGGCCTTTCGAGATCATTTCTCATCCGCCAGACGTTTTTCGAAGCGTTCCTTGCTCGCTGCCGCATAGCGCTTGCAGGACGCAGGATCGACGAGCTTCTCGCGATCGCCTTTGCCGTGCTCGTCGATGACGGACCACAGACTCGTGAGATTCGGATGGGCGGCGATCAGGATGTCGCAGGGGGCAGCGGCGATTGCAGCGATGCTCGCTGCCATATCGGCCGCAGCGTTCGGATAGCGCTCGTCGCCGCTGTACTTGAACGAGTTGTCGGATACGGCATTCAAGCTGTCGCCGTAGATCATGTTCAGACAGCGCTGGCCTTCGCACGACTGCCACGACCATGACGTGCCGCCCGGCGTATGGCCCGGCGTGTGAATCACCTTGAGTTGCAACTTTCCGACGTTGACCGTTTCGCGCGTGCCGAGTGCCTCGACCGCGCGGACCGCCGGATACGGCTGGATGATTTCGAACTGCGGATCGTTGCGCTCGGTCTTGCCGGTTCGCAGCACCCTGGCAGCGATGTCGCTCGCGATCACCTTCGCCCCTGTGATCTGCTGCAGTTCCGCGATGCCGCCGGCGTGATCGTAGTGCACGTGCGAATTCAGGATGAGCTTGACGTCGCTGACCTTGAATCCGAGCTGCTTCACGTGCTGGGCGATCAGCGGAGCTGATTGCGGCAGGTCGCCGTCGATCAATACGTGGCCGTCGGGAGAAGTGATCAAGACCGCGCTCAGGCCGCGAACGCCTACGTAGTACGTGTTGCCGAAGATACGGAACGGCGCCTGCTCCTGGTTCCAGGCTGCGCAGTTCTCGCAATCGATGGCAGCGGCGACTGCGTTGATCGAGAAGAACAGCCCGGCGACACCGACGATCAACGCGCGATACATGGCGGACCTACTTCGTCGGGCCGTGATGCGAGTAGACAGTGGCATTGCCATCGCGGTCGACCAGCATCACGTCGTACGGCTGCACCTGACCCGACGGAACCTCCATGCCCGGAGAGCCGGCCGGCATTCCCGGCACCGCGAGGCCGCGAGCCTGCGGGCGCTCGCGCAGCAGCCGCTTGATGTCGTCGACGGGCACGTGTCCCTCCACGAAGTAGCCATCGACTTCTGCCGTGTGACACGAGCCCATTCCGTACGGCAATCCGACCCGTTGCTTTACCGAGTTCAGATTGTCCGTGTCGTTCACTTCGACCTGAAATCCCGCATCGCGCAGGCGCTCGACCCAGATCTTGCAGCAGCCGCAAGTGGGATTCTTGGTGACCTTCACGAGCGGCAGTGCGGGCTCGGCCGTCGAAGGCGAACAACCGGTCAGCACGAGGGCGGCCAAACAAGTCGCGATGATTGCGGCGATTTTCATGGGCGGAGCGCTCGAAGAATTTCTACGGTGTTGCGACTGTAGCCAGCCACCTCGGGTACTCGCAAGAGCCTGCGATCCTACCCGTGCCGCCACGCTCGATTGTGATCAATTGTGGCTGCAGCGCTCACTGGGATTTGAAGGAGCACGACACGTTCGATCGCCCTGTCGTGTGGCATTCGGCATTGGCGACGTAGAAGCAAAATAGAATCAGCCCGGCTGCGAGCGCACCAAACATCGACATTCTCCAGGCGCGCACACTGATCGAAAAAGGGGGAACTCTGAAAGCCGCCAGGCCGATTACCGCAGCGGTCGTCAACCCCGCACCGGCAGCCGCAAGCCCCTCATGAAGGTCGCCGGGAGTGTGGTCTCGAAGTACTTCGCCGACGACAGCCAATCCGTAAACCGCCAGCCCCAGGGCGACGATCACGCCGACATAGCGAAACAGTGTTTGCAAGGCTCTCCCCTTTTCAGGCGCATCGTCCCATAGCTCGCCTCGAGACAGCCACTGCTTGACATGCAAGCATTCACTTGCCTATCATTCAAGCAAGTAATCACTTGCGTATCGATTCATGGCAGAGCGCCCCGACACCGATGTGCTGTTCAAAGCCCTGGCCGATCCGAGCCGGCGCAAGCTGCTCGATCTGCTGCATGCGAACGACGGCCGCACTCTCAACGAGCTGTGCGAGCACCTCGACATGTCGCGGCAAGGCGTGACGCAGCACCTCGCCCTGCTGGAGAGCGCGAATCTCGTGGCCACCGTGTGGCGCGGCCGCGAAAAGCTGCACTTCCTCAATCCGGTGCCGCTGCAGGAAAACTACGAGCGCTGGATTGCGAAGTTCGAGAAGCCGCGCCTCAAGGCGCTCGGCGACCTGAAACGACGATTGGAGAAAGGCAATGGCTAGATCGACTTTTGTCTACGTCACGTACATCCGCACCACGCCCGAAAAGCTGTGGTCGGCACTCACCACCGACGTGGAGTTCATGAAGCAGTATTGGTTCGGCGTGCACTGCCAGAGCGAATGGCGGCCCGGAGCCTCGTGGAAGATGATCGGTGCGGACGGAACCGTCTGGGACTCCGGCGAAATCCTCGAGGCACAGCCGCCGCGGCGACTGGTGATCCGCTGGCAACATCAGAACAAGCCCGAGCTCAGAGCCGAAGGCGATTCGCGCTGCACGCTGGAGCTGGAGCCGGCTGGCACCGCAGTGAAGCTTTCCATCGTTCACACGATCGAGCGCGAGCCTTCGAAGCTCATCGAGGCGGTGTCCGGCGGCTGGCCGAAGATCATCTCCAATCTCAAGTCGCTGCTGGAGACCGGCTCGATCGTCGTCAGTTGACGTGGAAAGTAACCTGCGCGACGGCGGTCTCGCCGCGAGCGTTCGTCGTCGCGATCGATGCCGAGTACATGCCGGCGACAGGGAACGTCGCCGTCACTTGCGCGCCGCTGGCTGACTGCCCGTCGCTGAAGGTCCACAGATAGCTCACCGCGTCGCCATTCGCGTCGAGCGGCAGCGCCTTGAACACGACCGGCTGGCCGGCCACTGCCTTGGAGATCAGCACCATTCCCATGCCCGGAATCTTGGGAGTTGGAATTCCAGGGGCAACGACCAGCTGCTTCGTGTCGCGTGCAGCATTGCCGCTCGAGTCACGAACGGTGAACTCGACTTTGAAGCTGCCCGGCCTGAGATAGGTGTGAGCAGCCTGCATGCCGTCGGCGACGACCGTGCCATCGCCGAAGTCCCACGTGAACAGCAGCGGCTGCATGCCGCTGCCCGTGCCCGAGACTCGCACGATATCGCCCACGACCGGATTGAAAGGCTCGATCCGCTCGATGCGAGCCGTGGCCAGGGTCGGGTTGCTCACGAACACGCATTTGACGAAACCCAGCAAGGCCGGGCTGACGATCGTGACGAGCAGCGCAGCGCGACGCGACAGGGATGAGCGGAGCCGCATACCGTTCGCTCCAGGCACCGACCCACAGATACATTGCCGCCGTGGTCAGGCGGCGCAATCCGTACAAGGGGGAGTGCGTAGAGTGGGTGCCGGCAGGAATTGCGTGGGTTCTACTCCGCCCGCGGAATGAAGCTCAGGATCACCACGGCTACCCCGGCCACGACTGCGATCGGCGCCATGTATTGCACGACGTTGGTCGCCGTCGCGCCGCCGCCCAGCAGAACGCCCGCAAGCATCGGCCCGATGATCGAACCGATGCGGCTCATCGCAACGCTCGCGCCCGAGCCGGTGCCGCGCATCTCCAGCGGGTAATACGAGCCGGCGATTCCATAGAGCGCGTAGTTCGCGCCAAGTAGGAAAAATCCCAGCACGCCGCTCAGCACCAGGATCGCCGCCTGGTTCGTCGCTGCGCCGAGCGCCATGAGCGTGACGATCAAACCTGCGTACGCAACGACCAGCGCGGTACGCGTGCCGCGTTTGTCGACCCAGCGCGCAAACAGCATCGCGCCGACGACGGCCACGAAATTGAACGCCACCGCAACCTGCGGCGCCACCGAGCGAGCGAATCCTTTTGCAACCACCAGGGTCGGCAGCCAATTCAGAATCAAATACAGAATCAACACTGTCGGCAGGAACGCGCTCCACAGCAGCAGCGACGGCTTCGCGCGCCCATCGCCGAATAGCACGTGCCAGGTCGAGTGTCGCTTCGCGAGCTTGTGCTGACCCGGAGGCAACGTCTCCACCATGTACAACCACAACGCGGGCACGAGCAGCGTCGGCAGCACGCCGCCGACGACGAACAACGCGCGCCAGTCCATCTCCGGCGGTAGAAATTGCGTCAGCAGCGCTGACAAGCCGCCGCCGATGGGCATGCCGCAAAACATGATTGATGCAGTCTGCGCACGCCTGCCCGGTGCGCTGAGCTCCGTGGCCATTGCCATCATGTTCGGCATCGCGCCGCCGAAGCCGAGTCCCGCCAGGAAGCGCAGGACGAACAGCATCGTGAAGCTGCTCGCGAGCGCGACGCCGAGCGTGAACACGCCGAACGTTGCGACTGCACCGATGAAGACCGGCTTGCGACCGACGCGATCGGCGAGCCAGCCGCCGAAGGCGGCCCCGATCACCAGACCGATGTTGCTGATGGAAAACACCAGCCCCATCTGACTCGGGCTGAGGCCGAATTCAGGGACCAGACGCGGGGCGGCGACACCCATCGCCTGAATGTCGAAACCCTCGAGCACCGCGCACAACAGACACAGTGCGACTGTGACGTTGACGCTCGGTGCTCGAGTTGCCGTCGTGACGCTAGAACTCATACTGGAAGTTCGCAAACCACTCGCGCGGCCGCGCATAAGCGATCTCTGCGTAGCCGCTGCCCGTGGTCAGCGAAGAGTTGCCCGCGATCGGGTAGAGCTCATCGGTGACGTTGTTCACGCCGGCCACCACGCGCCACGGTCCGCCGTCGCTGCCGAGGCGGATTTGTGCGTTCACTGTCGTAACGCTATCCAGCTGAGCGATCTCGCGCGTGTTGGCCGCATCGAAGAAGGTCGTGTCCTGATACGACGCATCGACGCGCGGCTCGATCTCGAGGTTGCCGATGCGCGCGGTGTAGGCGATGCCTACATGCCCTTGCCACTCCGGCGCGAACGGCAACTTGTTCCCCGGCAACAATCCCGGCGGCAGCACCGCGAGCGGAATGTTGTCGAGACTGTCGATCTTCGCGTCGAGGTAACCGACGCTGCCCTCGATGCGCAGATCCTGCGTTGGCGCCCAGGTCAGCTCCGCTTCGGCACCGTCGATGCTTGCCTTACCGGCGTTTGTCAGGAACGGCGCGACGCCAGCCGGCGCCGGACCGCGGTACGTCACCTGCATGTCCTTGTAGTCGGAGGTGAACGCTGCCAGATTCAAGCGCACCGTGCTGCCGAAATCGAACTTCGCGCCGACTTCGTACGTCTGTGCTTCCTCCTGCTTGAACTCCTGCAACTGAGCCTGTTGTGCCGGCGTCAGCACGGCGTTGAAGTGACTGTTCCAGCCGCCGCCTTTGAAGCCTTCGGAGTAGCTCACGTAGGTCATCGCGTCCTCGGTCCAGCGGTAGGCGATCGAGGCGGACGGCGTGAACGAGCTGAACGTATCCCGATACCACTGCACCGGCACCTGCTTCACGGCCGGGTTCGAATAGTCGAACTGATCCGGATACGAGCCTTTGTCGTCTTCGGTGTAACGGCCGCCCGCGGTGAGCGCGAGCTTGTCGGTCGCGTTCCAGGTCCACTGCGTGAACGCGGCCCAGCTGTTGTTGTCCACCTTGTTGTTGTCGCTGTCGCGCTGAATTCCCGGCGGCGGCGGATTCAGCTCGATCGTCGCGATGTCATCGGAGGTCTGATCGAAGTAGTAGAGGCCGAATACTCCGGTCAGCGGCTTCGTCTGATACGTCAGCTGCAGCTCCTGGCTGAACTGATCGCCGTGCACGTCGTAGAACGTGTGCAGGATCGTCAGCGGCGTGTTGTCAGCGTCGCGCACGCCGGTCCAGGCGAGGTCGCGATACGCAGTGATGGACTTGAATTGCAACTGCTCGCTGAGATCCCACGCCAGGTTCACCGACCCGCCCCAGTTCTCGAGCGTGCTCTCCAGCGGCAGCGTGCCGTTGTTCTTGAAAGGTCCGCGCGCTTGCAGATCGTTCGCGCAGCGGTCGTCCTGAATCATCGGCACCGGCACCGCGTTGCTCGCCATGCCGGGGCAGCCAGCGTCGAAACTCGCGACGCGTGCGAAGGTCGCCGTTTCCGTGATCGCGGCGAACACCAGCGGACTGCCGTTCTCGTCCGCCTTGGTGTAATCGCCGGCGAAGGTCAGGCGCACAGTGTCGCTCGGCCGCCAGACCCACTTGGTCATGCCGGTGAACGTATTGGTGTCGCCGAGGTCCGTGCCATCCGTGCGGGTCACGTAACCATCCTGCTTGCGGATGCCGAACGAGAAGCGGGTCTTCAGCGTGTTCGAGATCGGCGCATCGAGCGCGATGAAACCGTCCATCAGGCTGTCGGTGCCGGTTCCGAGCCGCACTTTGCCGCCGAACTCATCGCCCGGGTCGGTCGTCGTCATCAGAATCGCGCCGCCGATCGTATTGCGGCCGAACAGCGTGCCCTGCGGGCCGCGCAGCACCTGCACGTTGGCGATGTCGCGCAAGCTCATCGTGCCGCCGACTGCATTGCCGATGTAGACGTCATCGATGTACAAGCCGACGCCGGGATCGACCGTCGAAGTCGGATCCGTCTGGCCGATGCCGCGGATGAAGACCTGCGACGACGAGTTGTTGCCCGCCAGCGGCGCGTTGTTCGCGAACTGCAGATTCGGCACGACCTGGTCGAGCATGTCGGTGGCGAAGACCTGCCGGTCTTCGAGCGCGGCGCCCGAGATCGCGGTGATGGCGATCGGCGTCTCCTGCAGGTTCTCCTGCACTTTACGCGCGGTGACGATGATCTCTTCGAGGCCGGTGGTCTGCTGTTGCGCGTGAACCGTCGTGACGAGTCCCGCGCCCCACAATGCGGCGCAGGCATAGCACCACGCTCTCGCTCTGTACCAACTGTTCATGTGATCCCCCTGTTGTTGCCAGTTCGAACGTTTGAATCCGGTTATCCCCATACCTCCCGCGCGGTTTCTACGACCAGCCGCAGCTTGGCGATTTGTTCTTCCTTGCTGAGCGCGTTGCCTTCCTCGGTCGAGGAAAAGCCGCACTGCGGACTCAGGCACAGCTGCTCGAGGGGCACGTAGCGTGCGGCCTCGCCGATGCGCCGCTTGATATCGTCCTTGCTCTCGAGCTTGCCGCGCTTCGTCGTCACCAGACCGAGCACGACGAACTTGCCTTGCGGCACGAAGCGCAACGGCTCGAAGCCGCCGGAGCGCGCGTCGTCGTACTCGAGAAAGAAACCGTCGACGTTCAGCTCGTTGAACAGCGCCTCGGCCACGTGGTCGTAGCCGCCGGATGCTGCCCAGGCCGAACGGAAATTGCCGCGACACATGTGCGTGCACACGCGCATGCCCGGCGGCCGCGCATCGAGCGCCGCGTTGATGTTGCGGATGTAGATGCGATGCTGAGCGTCGGGATCGCCGCCGATGCTCTGCACGTACTCGCGCTGTTTGGGGTCGTTGAGATACGCGAGGCTGGTGTCGTCGAGCTGCAGGTACTTGCAGCCGCGCTTGCCGAGGTCGACGATTTCCTTGGCGTACACCGCGCTCAGGTCGTGCCAGAACTCGTCCATCCGCGGGTACACGCGCATGTCGATCGCGGCACGGCCGCCGCGGTAGTGAATCATGCTTGGCGAAGGAATCGTCAGCTTCGGCGTGCCCTGACCGACGACCGATTTCAGGAAATCGAAGTGCTCGCCGAAGATGCAACGGTCGAGATGCAGCTTGCCGGCGACGCGCAGCCCGGACGGCTTGAAGTCGATGTCGCCCTGGTCGCTGTGGAAGTGCACGGTGATGTTCTGCTCGACCTTCTGCACGCCGCCGATCTGGTACATGAAGTCCATGTGCCACGACGAGCGGCGGAACTCGCCGTCGGTGATGCCCTGCAAGCCGATGTCCTCCTGCATCTTCACCACGGCCCGAATCGCATCGTCTTCGATCGCCTGCAGCTGAGCGGCGCCGATGCGACCCGCCTTGTGTTCCTCGCGGGCACGCAGCAATTCTTTCGGCCGCAGCAGGCTGCCGACGTGATCGGCGCGGAACGGCGGTTGCGTCAGTTTCATGACTGCTCCTTGAGCTGCCTGTCCAGCTCATGCAGCGTCCGATAGCAAGGCAACACTTGCGCGACGCTCGCATTCGGCTCGCGCCGGTCGCGGATTGCCGCGACGAACTCCCGGTCCTGCAGCTCGATGCCGTTCATCGACACGTCGACTTTGGAGACGTCGATCGCCTGGTCCTTGCCGTCGATGAGATCGTCGTAGCGCGCGATGTAGGTGCCGTTGTCGCAGATGTAGCGGAAGAACGTGCCGAGCGGCCCGTCGTTGTTGAACGAGAGCGACAGCGTGCAGATCGCGCCGGATGCAGCCTTGAGCTGAATCGACATGTCCATCGCGATACCGAGCTGCGGATGCTTCGGACCCTCGAGCGCATTCGCGCGCACGATCTCGCTACCGGTCTGGTAGCGGAACAGATCGACGGTGTGAGCGGCGTGATGCCACAGCAGATGATCGGTCCAGGAACGCGTTTGCCCAAGCGCATTGATGTTCGTGCGCCGGAAGAAGTACGTCTGCACGTCCATCTGCTGGATCTTCAACTCGCCGGCCGCGATGCGCTTGTGGATCCACTGATGGGAAGGATTGAAGCGACGCGTGTGCCCGACCATGCAGACCAGGCCGGTCAATCGTTGCAGCTGCTCGACCGCTTCCGCGTCCTTCCAGCTATCGGCGAGCGGGATCTCCACCTGGACGTGCTTGCCGGCCTTCATGCACTGAATCGCCTGCTGCGCGTGCAACTGCGTCGGCGTGCAGAGAATCACCGCGTTCACGTTCGGTTGCGACAGCGCATCGCTCAGCTGAGTTGTCGCATGCGCAATGCCGTACTTCTTGGCGACTTCCTGCGTCGGCGCGCTCTGCCGGCCGACGATCGACGCGACCTCGACGCCGTCGATCTTCTTCAGCGCATCGAGATGCTTCTGCCCGAAAGCCCCGACGCCGGCGACCACGACCTTCATCGTGTGTTCTCCAGAATCATGTGACCCACCGCCGTGTTCGACGCTGGCACGTGATAGAAGCGATACACCTCGCGCACCTGCGCATCCAGCGCACCGCGCATGATCAGCCACATGACGAGCTCGATGCCTTCGGAGCCCGCTTCGCGGATGTACTGCACGTGCGGGATCCGCGTGAGCGACTCGGGATCGCTCACGAGCTTGTCGAGGAACTGCGTGTCGAAGTCCTTGTTGATGAGACCGGCGCGTGGACCCTGCAGCTGGTGGCTCATGCCGCCGGTACCCCAGATCTGCACTTTGAGGTTCGCGTCGTATGAATCGATCGCGCGACGGATCGCACGACCCAGTTGATAGCAGCGGTTACCCGATGGCGGCGGGTACTGCACGACGTTCACCGCGAACGGGATCACCTTGCACGGCCACGCCGACGGCTGGCCGAACATCAGCGACAGCGGCACGGTGAGCCCGTGATCGACGTCCATGCGATTCACGATCGTCAGATCGAAGTCCGACTGGATCACCGACTGCGTGATGTGGCTCGCGAGCTCCGGATGTCCCTTGACGACCGGCACCGGGCGCGGACCCCAGCCCTCGTCGGCCGGCTTGAATTCATCCGCGCAGCCGAGCGCGAACGTCGGAATCATGTCGAGGCTGAACGCCGTCGCGTGATCGTTGTAGATCAGGAATACGACGTCGGGAGTGTTCTGCGCCATCCACTGGCGCGAGCGCTCGAAGCCTTTGAACAGCGGCACCCAGTACGGCTCGGCCGTCTTGCCGAGGTCCATGGCCGCGCCGATCGCCGGCACGTGCGAGCATGCGACGCCTGCGGTGATCTTCGCCATTACTTGGTCTCCGGCGCTTTGCACGCGCCGTCGTCTTGGGGCGAGCGGCCGCCGCTCAGCATCATCTTCGCGTACGCCTCCTGACTCATGCCGGTCATCGACGCCGCCGCGTATTGGAAGCTCTTGCCGTCGGTCGCGAAAATCTTGGCGAGGAAGTAGATGTTGCCGCCGAGCTCGATCATGCGGTTGAAGTCGCGCGCCAGCACGGCCTGCTTCTGCTCCTCGGTCATCTGCCACTCGTCGAGGTAGGCACGCTCGTTGGCTTTGAAGCGCGTGCGGTTATCGGCCTTCATCAGCGACATGCAGAAGCTGTTGAGGTGATAGCCCTTGCGCGCGAGGTCCGCGTCGAAGACCGTGGTGCCGGGGATGTCGAGATAAGGCTTGTCGAGAGACATATATATGTATCGATTACTTGGCCCAGTAGAGGCGCATCGGGTTATCGACTAGCAGTTTCTGGCGCAGAAGCTGCGTGGGCGCGATGCGCGGCAGCAGATCGACGAGCTCGCCGTCGTCCGGCATGTGCGTCTTCAGGTTCGGATGCGGCCAGTCGGTGCCCCACAGCACACGATCGGGGAACGTCTCGACGATGCGTCGCGCGAACGGCACGAAGTCGTCGTAGCCCGGCGGGCCACTGCGCGACAGCCGCTCTGCCCCGCTCACCTTCGACCAGATGTTCTCGTGATCGCGCATCAGCTTCACGAACAGCTCGAAGCCCGGCGCGGTCAGCGGTTGCGTCACGTCGGGACGACCCATGTGATCGACGACCACGATCGTCGGCAACGACGCGACGAAGTCGTACAGCCCGGGCAGATCCTGCGCTTCGAAGTAGATGACGATGTGCCAGCCGAGCGGTTGAATACGCTCTGCTATCTCGAGCAGCACGTCACGCGGCGTGACATCGACGAGACGCTTGACGAAGTTGAACCGCACGCCGCGCACGCCTGCGGCATCGAGCTCACGCAGCTGCTCGGCAGTGAAATCTCTCGTCACCGTCGCGACTCCGCGCGCCCGCCCGCTCGACGAGCGACACGCATCGGCCATCGCGCGGTTGTCCGCGCCGTGACAGGTGGCCTGCACGATCACGTTACGCTCGAAACCGAGATACTCGCGCAGCTGCCAGAGCTTCTCTTTCGGCGCATCGCACGGCGTGTACTTCCGCTCCGGTGCGTAGGGGAACTCGTCGCCGGGACCGAATACGTGACAGTGCGCGTCGACCGCACCCGCCGGCGGCACGTAGTCCGGCTTCTTGGGCGACGGGTGGTAAACGAGCCAATCGCGATCCATCTGAAACCGGCTCATAGATTCCTCGCCTTCAGCAGCGTGTCCAGGCGCGGATACACGCGCCGCGCGTTCAGCTCGTAGATCCGCCGCTTGTCCTCTTCCTCGATCGGCAGTGCATCGATGTAACGCTTGGTGTCGTCGAAGTAGTGGCCGGTTTGCGGATCGATGCCGCGCACTGCGCCCACCATCTCCGAGCCGAACAGGATGTTGTCGAGGTCGATCACGTCGACCAGCAGATCGATGCCGGGCTGGTGGTACACGCAGGTGTCGAAGAAAACGTTCTTCATCACGTGCTGTGCGAGCGCCGGGCGCTTCAGCATGTCCGCCAGGCCGCGATAGCGACCCCAGTGATACGGCACCGCGCCCCCGCCGTGCGGAATGACGAAGCGCAGCGTGGGAAAGTCGCGGAACAAGTCGCCTTCGATGAACTGCATGAATGCCGTCGTGTCGGCATTGATGTAGTGCGCGCCGGTCGCGTGAAAATTGGGATTGCACGACGCCGAGACGTGAATCATCGCTGGCACGTCGAGCGCGACCATCTGCTCGTAGAACGGATACCAGTGCCTGTCCGTGAGCGGCGGCGATTGCCAGTGTCCGCCCGACGGATCGGGATTGAGATTGCAGCCCACGAAGCCGAGCTCGCTGACACAGCGCCGCAGCTCGGCGATCGAATTCGCGATCGGCACGCCGGGGGACTGCGGCAGCTGGCACACGCCGACGAAGTTCTCCGGATAGAGATCGACGACGCGCTTGATGAGATCGTTGCACGCACGCGTCCAGGCAGACGACGTCGCTTCATCGCCGACGTGATGCGCCATCGCCGACGCTCGCGGCGAGAACAGCGTGATGTCCGCACCGCGGTCGCGCTGCAGCTTGAGCTGGTTCTTCTCGATCGTCTCGCGGATCTCGTCGTCGCTGATGCGGGCCGGCGACGGCATTGGCAGGTTTGGATCCTTCAGCCGCGCGAGCTGCTTGTCGCGGAACTGCTGATGCGCGTCCGGAGCAGTGGTGTAGTGGCCGTGACAATCGATGATCAGCATCAGACGCTTCCCCTGCTCCGGCCATCCGTCATCGCGTCCAGCATGTGGTTCAGGTCTTCATGCGCGGCGGCCGCGCGATGCGCCGAGGCCCAGTCCTGCCAGACCGCGCAGGCGCTGCTCATGCGCGGCTCGAAGCCGGCTTCGACCACCGTGCGCGCCACTTCGCGCATTTCTTCGGCACGGCGACGGCCGTGAATGAGCGAGCGCGAGATCATGTAGCGCGCCTGGGCGCGCCAATCTTCCGCATTCAGCAGACTGCCCAGCGACTGCAGGACGGCGTCCTCGACGCCATAGCGACGCGCGGCGAGCAACGATTCGCCGAGCAGCGCTTCCATGCCCTTGATGATGACGCTGCGACACATCTTCGCGGCCGATGCGCCGCCGATTTGATCCGAGAACACTGTCGCCGCCGTGAATCCGAGCTGCCGCGCGACGCTCAGGAACTCCGCCGCATGCGGGCCGCCCAACAGCATCGGCGATGCAGCGCGCTTCGGGTTGATCGGCGACATGATCGCCGACTCGATGTACCGACCGCCCGCGGCCTCGACGATCTGACTCACTTCGACCTTCACACCCGGCGACACGGAATTCACGTCGAAGAAGTAGGCATTGCGCTTGAGGTGCAGCACGACGGAGCGAGCCGCTGCGACGTCCTGAGCCGCGGTCACCGCGCTGATCACCAGATCCGCGTTCGCAACTGCATCTTCGACATTCGCCGCCACGCGCACGGGCTTGCCCACCGCTGCGCGACGTGGCGCGCTGTCGGCGACCGTGAAAAGGACGTCCCACACCGCGAGATTCGACAGACCGCGGGCGCCAAAATCGCCGACGAGCGCTTGCCCGACTTCGCCGAATCCCAGCAAACAAACCTGCAGACTCATCCGCGCCTCCACACGTGACCGGGCACGAACACTTCGCCGCTCATCAGCTTGCGCGCGGTCCGCAGCAGCGCGGACCGTTTGACTTCGACGCTGTTGCCGTTCGACACGACTTCCATGTCGACCGTGAAGAAGCCCGTCGGGTGCTCGACTTCGAGCCGCTGCCGTTCGCCGCCACTCACCTTCGCCACGGACGCGGCAACCGTGCCTGGAATGACGCAGGCCGTCGCTACGCTGACGGCTCCGAGCACACCGATCGCCTCATGAACCCGATGCGGAATGAACGTCCGCGTGGCAACCGCGCCGCCGTGCCGTGCGACGGATACGAGGCACATCTTCGGAACGGTCTTCTTCGCCACGTCACCGAGATTCATGCGCGGACCGAGCTCCAGACGAATCTTCTCGACGCGTGCTTTCAGCATCGGGTTGGCTTCGAGCTGCTCCGGCGCTTCGGCGCCGGAGACACCGAGATCTTCGGCGCGCATCACGACGACGGGCATGCCGTTGTCGATGCACGTCACCGCAATCCCATCGACCGTGTCGACAACCGAACCGGTCGGCAGCAACGAGCCGCAGCTCGAACCGGCGACATCGAGAAATTCCAGCGGAATCGCCGCGGCCGTGCCGGGCACACCGTCGATGCGGGCGTCGCCCTCGTATTCGACCGCGCCACCAGGGGTCGGCACGGACGCGACTGCGATGCTGCCCGTGTTCACCATGTGGATGCGGACGGGCGTCGTCGAGCCCGCAATGGCGACCAAGCCGTTTTCGATCGCCCACGGGCCGATGCCGGCGAGGATGTTGCCGCAGTTCTGGCTGTCGCTGACTTCGGCCTGGTCGACGACGACCTGCAGAAACAAATAGTCGACGTCAGCGTCGTCGCGTTGCGAACGCGAGATGACCGCAACCTTGCTGGTGAGCGGATGCGCGCCGCCGACGCCGTCGATCTGCCGCACGTCGGGCGAGCCCATCGCGGCGAGCAGCACGCGATCGCGCAACTGGCGATCGTCCGGCAGGTCCTGCGCATGGAAATACAAGCCCTTCGAGGTCCCGCCCCGCATCAACGTGCAAGGGATCGCGGTGAGCATTGCGGTTCAGTCGTCCTCTGAGTCCGGGGCAGCTTCCCGGTACGTCAGTCCCTTCTCCGCCAACCGGGCGCGCATATCGTAGATGTCCAGACCCAGCTCGCCCGCCTTGAGACGCGCACGAACGGCAGCTTCCTTCTTGTCGCGCGCCGTGGATTTGTCGAGCACGGACTGCGCTTGCTCGCGCGCGACAACACAGATCCCGTCGTCGTCGGCGACCAGCAGATCGCCCGGATTCACCAGCATCCCGGCACAAACGACCGGCACATTCACGCTGCCGAGCGTCTCCTTGACCGTTCCTTGAGCGGAAACGTATCTCGACCACACTGGAAAGCGCATCGCAGTCAGGTCGCGAACATCGCGCACGCCCGCTTCGATGATCAGGCCCTGCACGCCGCGCGACTGCAGTGAGGTCGCGAGCAATTCGCCGAAGTAGCCGACGTCCGATGCGGAAGTGGGCGCGACCACGAGAATGTCGCCTTCCTGACATTGCTCGACGGCGACGTGAATCATCCAGTTGTCGCCGGGCGGCAGACTGACGGTGACGGCAGCGCCAGCGATGCGTGCGCCCGCATAGATCGGGCGCATGTACGGCGCCATCAATCCAGTTCGACCCTGAGCCTCGTGAACGGTCGCGACGCCGATTTCTGCAAATGCGATCGCCAGACGCCGTTCGACACGAGGCACGTTGCGTACCACGACAGACATCCGCCGCTCCCCTAAGCTGCAGTGGCGGCATTGTGGGCCTGACCGGTCCGCGCGGCTAATTAGAAATGCGTCCGAGGTATAAGAAATGGCTATAGCAGAGTAGGATCTGCCGTCGTGGCGTCGGTCAATCTCAGGCACCTCCATACATTCGGCGAAGTTGCACGGCTCGGCAGCGTCAGTGCCGCTGCGCGGGCGGTGCACATCTCGCAGCCGGCAGCAACGCAGGCCGTTGCCGGCGTGGAGCGCTACTTCGGCGCTTCGCTCCTGATCCGCCGCAACGCTGGCGTCGCGCTGACTGCGGCCGGCGAACTGTGTGCGCGCCGCATCGAGCGCTCCATAAGCCATTTGCGCGACGCAGTTGCCGAATTGACCCGCGGCTCCTCGCGCAATTTCGACTTCGATGCAACGCGCCTGATGCGCTCCGCACATCTGTACGCTCTCAGCGCTGTCGTCGAGCATCGCAACTTCAGCCTCGCCGCACGCGCGCAACACATGTCGCAGCCGAGCGTGCATCGCGCGGCACGCGAGCTCGAGCGTCTGATCGGTGTGCCGCTGTTCGAAAAGACCAGCTTCGGCATCACGCCGACGCGCGAAGCCGAGAAGCTGGCACGTCGTGCGCGTCTCGCTTTTGCAGAGATTGCACAGGCGCGCGCCGAAGTTCACGCCTTGAGCGGCGGTGAATCGGGGCGCACCGTCATCGGCGCCATGCCGCTGGCGCGCAGCTTCCTGGTACCGACGGCATTGCTGGAATTCACTCAGCACTATCCGGAGCACAGCGTCGCCATCGTCGAAGGTACGTACGAGCACCTGCTCGCTTCACTCCGCTCGGGCGAGGCTGACTTCCTGATCGGCGCGCTGCGCAGTCCCGCGCCCGTGGCCGACGTGGTCCAGGAACATTTGTTCGACGATCCGCTCTCGATCATCGTGCGCGCGAAGCATCCGCTGCTGGCACGCAAGCGAATCACGGTTGCGGCGTTGAGCAAGTATCCGTGGATCGTGCCGCGTGCGGGCACGCCGCTGCGCTCGCACTTGCATGAAATGTTCGCGACGGCCGGACTGCCCTCGCCAACGCGTGCGATCGAATGCAATTCGCTCATCGCTGCGCGCGCGCTGCTGCTCGAAAGCGATCGCATCATGTTGTTGTCGGCGCACCAGATTCACTACGAGCTCGAGGCTGGGTTGCTGGTCGCGCTACCGCATCCAGCAGGCGACGTGGAGCGCCCGATCGGCCTCACGATGCGTCACGACTGGCACCCGACCGACTCGCAGCGAGTGCTGCTCGATATCGTGCGACGTTGTTCTGCAGAAGCAGCGCGACTGCACGAGCGACACGCGCGCTGACACAGTTGTGTGACGAGGTGATGACGCGGACACAGCGTCGGAAATCCTCGTTAAGAATATTGCGACGGCGCAATTTTCCTTGACTTGCGCATTCCAGGCGTTCCGCCGGATGTGACAGCTTGTTTTCAGTCCGGCCGGTTAGCCGCGCAAGTCACTGAGGCGCCTGACGAAGCACCGCAGCGTGCTACCGGTGTCGAGCTGCTTGGGCACCAAATATTGGGAAGGACCTGCCGAGGTGGCTAGGATGCCGGCCCTGGGGTTGGGATAAAAACTGTCACCAAGCAGTTCGCCTCACACTGAGCGACGAGGAGTAACGAATGGCCGTTTTGCGGAACAACGCCGGCGATCCTGCCCGCCACCAGCAGGTCATCGAAGCGCTCGCGAAAGAGAATCGCGCCTCGGTCGACCACGTGCGCCAGTTGTTCGAGAGCGAGCACAAGCGACTGGACTCCGAAGCGCGCGTGAAGACCTTCGTCGCCGTCATTGCGACGCGTCTGGTGCGCAATGTGCTGATCTCGGAACGTTCCAGCAGCTAATTTTTGATCCGATCCGGCGCCGCCGGATTGTTGCGCGCGTTGTTGTTCGGCCCCACGGACCACAACACCTTGTCCTGGCGAACCTGCTCGGCGAAGAACTCGACGCCGCCGTTCGCCAGCAACCACTCCAGACGAAACGTGCCCCAATTGACGCGCTCGGTGTCGGTCGTCTTCTGCGTGCGATTGGCCCACCACTCGCGCGCTGCTGCCAGATCGCTCTGCCCTTCCGGTCGATCGCGTACGCGCCGCAGCCAACCGTACACCGCGCGATGACGCGTGCGATCGAGCGGCAGATCGAGCGCCGCGCCTGAACCTACCTGCGGATACAGAGCGAAATCGGCAGCGCTGATTGCTCCGCACAGGTACTCGCGATTCGCCAACTGCGCCTCGATGCGGTCGTACATCGGCAAGAGATCGCGGCGTGCGGCTCCGAGCAGACCGTCCGGCATCGGCGGCAGCTCGGCGAATTTCCAGTTGCCGATCACCGTCATGATCGGATCGACCTGCGTATCCGCGAAGCGCTCCCATTCGCGCACTTCCGCATACTCGCTCGCGATCGCGGGATAGAGCGGACGCTGCGGAAATTTGCGATCGAGATAGCCAAGGATGTCGGGCGAGTTGCAGACCACGGCGTCGCCGTCGACCAGCACCGGCACTTCGGCGCGCGGATTGAACACCGGGACTTCAGTCACGTGATCGGCGGTCAGGATCTCGAAGTCGAGTCCCTTGTACTCCATCGCCATGCGCACTTTGCGGCAGTACGGGCTCAGCGCCGTGTAGGCGAGTTTCATGGCCATCGACTAGTCCACCTTCATCACGACGGAATCGGTCAGCATGAAATGATCGGCGAAGTGCGCCATGTCGCCGACCTTCTTGCCCGGGACGAGGAACAATCGCACTGACAACGCTTTGCTCAGGCGCACCGATTGTGCGGCGACATCGCGCAGCAATCCGGCGATCGTGTGCACGGAGGTGTCGCCGGGAATCGGCGCCACATCGATCCCAGTGCCACACACACTCGAATACAACAGCAAGTCGCGCACAGTGAAGCGATTCTCGCTGGCGCGTTGCGCGAGCACCGGATCTTCCAGCACCGGCAACATCAGGCCGGAGTAACCGCAAGTCGTCACGCTCACGGTCTTCAACGCGGCTGTGATCGCTGCGCATGCTTCCAACGTTCCAGCGTTACCGAATGGCTCACGCGTGAGCGCTTCGATCGCGGCTCCGATGCTGCGATCTTTTCCCGGCGCCGGCGATGTATCGATGCCGAGATAAGCGCGGTCGTGCTTGCGAGCGAGGTCGCGCCCGATGCGTTCGATCGGCAAGAGCACGCTATCGAGCTGCTGCTTGAGACGCGCGGTCGCATTCTCGCCCTTGCTCAGACTTGCGAAGGCCTGCTCGACGACCGACGCCGTTTCCAGGCCGAACGCGACCGACTCCGGCCCACGATGCCAACCGACCGGAAAGAACGGTGTGCCTGCAGGAATGTTCGCCGCCGCGGCGAACCGAAAGTTCGCGACGCCGCCGCCGAGGGTCTGCGCCAGCTTCGTCATCACCTGCGCAGCAACCAAGGCCGCGGCGCTGTGCACTCCGCGCTCGGACGCAATCACGACCGAGTGATGCGTCGACTGCGTGGTCGCGATCAGATCGTTCGACCACTGCGGGAGACTGTCGTCGGCACGATCTTCGGTGAGCAGCGGACCGATGCTCATGATCACACCGTGCTCGGTGACAAGCTTGTCGAGCTCGCGCACGCGCGCGAGCAATTGAGTGCGATCGCTGGACGACGCGCTGGCGAGCCACGGATTCGTCGCCAAGCGCAGCGTCTGGACCTCATAGCCCGCGTTCACGAGCGTGCGCTTCGCGTCTGCAAGAAAAGCGAGCGTGCTCTCGATGCGCGGCGACTCGCCGCGCGGCGAAAGCTCCAGGCCCGCGGTGATCGTGCGGACGCGAACCGGCTTGGACGCGGACTTGTCGTTCGAGGCAGCTAGCACGTCGGTCATGGTGGACAGGGGCAACCCCAGCGCTCCGAGCAGAGTAAGAATTTGGCGGCGCGATGCCATCTTGCCGCGCATTCTACTCTGTCAGCGCTGCCCTTTGCCGCTCGAGCCAGAGCCGCTCTGCGGACGTCGTCACCAGCGCCAGCGCGGCATCGTATGCAAGCCGCGCTTCATCGCGACGAGCGGCGCGGCACAACAGGTCTGCACGCACGGCGTGATAAGGAAGAAAGTCGGCGAGCGACTCATAAGCCAATGACGCGATCTGAGCGAGCGCCGCGTCGACACCTCGGACTTGCGCGAGCGCGACTGCGCGGTTGAGTCGCACGATTGCGTCGTCGCGCACTGTCAGCAGTTGATCGTAGAGCGCAAGGATTTCGGACCACGGGGGCGGATCAGCGAGAGTTTGTCGCGCGCACCACGCCGCGTGAATGCCTGCCTGCAAGACTCGTGGCGAGCGTGGCTGCAGCGAGATCGCGCGCTCGAGATAGCCGCGTGCTTCGACGATGAGTGACTCGACCCAGGCCGCAGGATCCTGATCAGCAAGCGGCACCATCATTCCGTGCGCGTCGACTCGCGCCGGTCGGCGCGCTTCGGCGAAGCGCACGATGGCAGCGATCGCCGCGGTCTGCGCTTCGCGCGGCAGCAACTCGGCGAGTACGCGCGTGACCTCGAGCATCTCGGCGGCGTAGTTGAAGTGTGGCCCCGAGCCTGCTGCATCCTCGTGCGCGCGCCCGTACGCGATTTCGATCGTCGAGAGCACAGCATCGAGCCGCTCGGGCCACGCCTCGGGTCCGGGGACTTCGAACGACACGCCGGCTTCTGCGATCTTGCGCTTGGCGCGAATCAACCGCTGCGCGAGCGTCGGTTCCGTAAGCAGAAAAGCCCGTGCGATTTCGCGCGTCGACAGTCCACATACGAGTCGCAGCGTCAGCGCTGCGCGCGCATCGGGCGCAACCGCCGGATGGCAGCACACGAAGATCAAGCGCAGGCGCTCGTCGGGAATCGGCGTCCACTCGTCGGGCATGTTCTGCTCTTCGATTGCAGCTCGTTGCAGCTCAGGAGCGAACCGCTGCTCGGTCCGCCGTCGACGCAGCATATCGATCGCAGAGCGATAGGCAGTCCGATACAGCCACGCTGCCGCGTCGCGCGGCGGGCCTTCGTGAGACCACGCTTCGAGCGCACGCGCGCAGGCATCTGCGAACGAATCCTCGGCAAGGTCGAGATCGTGGAACCGCGATGCGAGCGCAGCGACGATGCGCCCGCTCGCTTCGCGGAACACGAGATCGAGCGCTGCGCCCGTCATCCTGGAACGAGCAGCGGACGAATCTCCACTGCACCGTTCTGCGCCAGCGGCACTTTCTTCGCGATCGCGATCGCGGCATCGAGGTCGGGCGCGTCGATCAGATAATATCCACCGAGCTGCTCGCGACTCTCGGCGAACGGCCCATCGTGGATCGTCTGCTTGCCGGCTGCCGTGCGGATCGTCGTCGTTGCAGTGGAATCCTTGAGACCCGAGCCCGCGAGGCGCGTCGGCCCGAGTTCGCGGCTGTAGGCGATGTGCTGTGCACGGCGCTCACGCGCCGCCGGGCTCTCGCGATCCGGCCCATAGATCCGCTCGTCTTCGTAGATCAGTAACATGTATTGCATTGAATGACTCCTGGAACGCCCTCGTTCTCGAATCATTAGACGATTGGGCCCGGGCCACATCGACAGCATGACGCTTGGAGAATTGCGATGAACGATACACCCGCACCCGCGGCAGCCGCCGGCACGATCACGATCGGCGGCGACCTGCGCGTGAATCGCCTTGGCTTCGGTGCGATGCGGCTGACAGGTCCGGGGATTTGGGGCGACCCGAAGGATCTGCAGGCTGCGCGCCGCGTGCTGCACCGAGCTCTGGAGCTTGGGATCGACTTCATCGATACGGCCGACTCCTACGGCCCGGACGTGAGCGAGCGGCTGATCGCCGAGACTCTGCATCCGTATCCGCGCGGCCTCGTGATCGCGACCAAAGGCGGGCTCGTGCGCCCTGCCCGCGACGTGTGGGAGCGACGTGGCAACCCGGCGCATCTGCGCCAGGCCTGTGAAGCGAGCCTGAAGCGGCTGCGCGTCGAGCGCATCGATCTCTACCAGTTTCACGCACCAGACCCGCGCGTGCGCCTGGAGGATTCGCTCGGCGAACTGGCGAAGCTGCAGCAGGAGGGCAAGATCCGTCACATCGGCGTGTCGAACTTCAGCGTCGCCGAACTGGAGCGCGCCGCGGCCATCGTGAAGGTCGTCTCGGTCCAGAATCGCTACAACGTCACGAACCGCCGCTCGGACGACGTCATCGCCTATTGCGAGCATCGCAAGATCGCGTTCATCCCCCACTCGCCGCTGGGCGCGGGCGAGCACGTCGGTCGCGATTCGGGTTCACGCGAGCTGGAGCGCATCGCGAAGCAGCACTCGATGACGACCGCACAGGCCGCCCTCGCCTGGCTGCTGGCCCGCTCGCCCGTGATGCTGCCGATTCCAGGGACGTCCTCGGTCGCGCATCTCGAGGAAAACGTCGCTGCGGCGGCTGTCGGAATCCAGTGACCGGCCGCGTCCTTGGGGGTGGAGGCAAGCCGCATGCTCTATTCGATCCTGATCTACGCTCCCGAAGACCTGGTCGACGCGATGTCCAAGGAAGAGGAAGAGTCGCACATCTCCCGACATCTGAAAGTGCACGAGAAGCTCTCCGCCGCGGGCCGGCTCGGCCCGTGCGTGCGGTTGATGCCGACCACGACTGCCGTGCAGTTCCGCACCAGCACGACTGCGCACATCGTCGACGGCCCGTTCGCCGAGACGAAGGAGCAGCTGCTCGGGTTCTACATCGTGGATTGCAAGTCGCTGGAAGATGCGATCGAAGTCGCACGCTCGCTGCCGAGCGTGCGCACGATTTTCGAGATCCGCCCGGTGAAGCTGTTTTTTCCCGGCGACGAGATCAGCCCGATTCTCCCACCGCGCGCGGCGGGCTGAAGAGCTTGCGCAGGAACACCGTCTCCACTTCTCTGCGCAGATCGTTGTTCGGCTTCTTCAGGAAGCCGTGGCCTTCGTCGGCGAACACGACGTACCACGTCTGCACTCCATTCGCGCGAATCCCCGCGACGACCTGATCGGACTCCGACTTCGGCACGCGCGGATCGTTCGCGCCCTGCATCACGAGCATCGGCTTGGTGATCTTCGCCACGTTCGCGAGCGGCGCGATGCGCTTGAACACAGCCTGCATCTTCGCATCGCGCTCGTCGCCGTACTCCGCGCGGCGATTGTCGCGACGATACGCTTCCGTGTTCTTGAGGAACGAGGCGAAGTCGCTGATGCCGTAGCGCTCGACGCTGCCGACCAGGCGATCGGCGTAGTGCGTGCTCACCGCGAGCGACATGTAACCGCCGTACGACTGGCCGTAGACGGCGACGCGATTCTTGTCGAGATTCGACTGCTGCCCGATCCAATCGAGCAGCGCGCCGATGTCCTTGACGCTGTCTTCGCGCTTCTCCGCGTTGTCGAGATCCGCGTAGCGCTTGCCGTAACCGGTGCTGCCACGCACATTCGGCAGGATCACGGTCGCACCGAGCACGCCCGCGAAGTACTGCGCACCGACGTTCCATGACGGACGGCTCTGGCCTTCGGGACCGCCGTGAATATCCATGATCACCGGCGTGCGCACCTCAGCAGCGATGCCGACCGGCCGATAGACGAGCGCCGACACCGACAGCCCATCGAACGACTTGAACCGCACGAGCTGCGGCTCCGCGAGCTTCGCGGGATCGAGCCCGCCGAGCTCCGACGTCGTCCAGCGCGTGAGCTGCGCGCCGGTCACGTCCCAGGTCCACACATCGCCTGCGGACGTTGCAGTCGACAGATCGAAAGCGAGCTTCGACTTGTCGGGCGAGAACGCCAGATTCAGCAGCACCCCGCGCGGCAATTGCGGCTGCGGCAAAGCGCGGCGCGTGACGAGATCGCGCACCACGACGTTCGAGAAGCCGTCTTCGTTCACCGAGTACGCGACCAGGCGATCGTCGTCGGACATCGTGAAGTTCTCGACGTCCCACTTCGCATCGGGCGTCAGCACCGTGTCCTTGCCGCTCGCGATGTCGATCTGCACCAGCCGACCGAAGTCGCTGTCCTTGGTCGAGATGGCGTAGACGCTGCGATCGTCGCGGGAGAAGCGCGGATTCGAGTACAGAACTTTGCCCGCCTTCGGCGCGATCTGCGTCGCCTTGCCGGAAGCTAGATCCAGCACGAACAGCTGCGACTCGCGATTCGAGATGCCGCGCGTAAGCAGGACCTTGCCGCGATCCGCGGAGATGTCATCCGGGCCGATCGAGCCCGCTTCGCGATAGACGCTCTTGGCGCTGCGAACATCGGCGGGATCGGCGACGTAGATCGAATACTCCGCCGAGCCTTTGGTCGCGCGTGAGTACGCAAGGAGCTTCCCATCCGGGCTGAACACAGGCGAGCCGTTGCGCGTGCCGGCTTCGGTCAATTGCACCGGCTCGCCTGTGAGTCCGGCGACGTAGGACTGAAACCACTCGTCGCCGCCCGTGTCGCGGGTAAAGACGAAACGATTCGTGCCCGGAATGGCGACGGCGCCGGCCACCGGCTCGCTCTGGAACGTGATCTGCGTGCGATCGCCGCCCGGCGCGGTCACGCGATGAATCTGCTGCGTCGAGCCGAAGCGGGTCGCGATGAGGATCGAGCCGTCCGCCAGCCAATCCTCGAACAACGCAGCGCGATAGTTCTGATAGCGCTGCACGGCCGCGGTGACGTCGGCAGGAATGTCCGGAACGTTCTGCAGCGTCGCCGTGCCGACCTGGCGGGTAGAGATCGTTGGGCCGGATTGCGCCGAGGCGCCGGCAGCGCAGATGGAAACCGCAACGGAGCAGGCAAGCAGCAGGCGCATTAGCAAACCCTCGAATTCCAGAGGGCGGCTATTCTAGCGCTGTAGGTCGGGCTTTAGCCCGACTCATCCTTCCTCATCAACGTGCTCTTGCCGAACAGCGACTCGATGAGATCGACCGCGAGCTGCGCCGTCTTGTTCCGCACGTCCAGCGCCGGATTCAGCTCCATCACGTCGAGCGACGCCAGCCGGCCGGTGTCCGCGATCATTTCCATGCACAGCTGCGCCTCGCGGTAGGTCGGGCCGCCCGGAATCGTCGTGCCGACGCCCGGCGCGATGTCCGGATCCAGGAAGTCGACGTCGAAGCTCACGTGCAGGTGCGTGTCCGCGTCCAGACCCGCAAGGGCCTGCTGCATCGTGTGCCGCATCCCCCACTCGTCGATGTAACGCATGTCGAACACTTCGAGACCCTGCTCGTGCACGAACTGCTTCTCGCCCTGGTCGACGCTGCGAATGCCGATCTGCCGCATCGCCTTCGGCGAGATCGCCGGGTTCGTGCCGGACAGGCCGGTCAGCTCGCGCGGGCCGAAGCCGCACAGACACGCGACCGGCATGCCGTGAATGTTGCCGCTCGGCGAGAGCTGCGACGTATTGAAATCGGCGTGTGCATCGAGCCACAGCACGCGCAACTTCTTCTTGGTCTCGCGGCAGTGACGCGCAACTGCGCTGATCGAGCCGATCGCCAGGCAGTGATCGCCGCCGAGCAGGATCGGCATGCGCCGCGCGCCGAGCTCCGCGCGAATCGCTTCGTAGATCAGCCGATTCCAGTCGGCGACCTGCGCGAGGTGTCGATAGCCTTCGGTGGCCGGCAGCCACGGATTTGCGGGACCCGTGAGATTGCCGCGGTCCACGATGTCCAGGCCGCGATTGCGCAGCGCCTCGGCCAGCCCGGCGACGCGCAGCGCCTCGGGCCCCATCGACGCGCCGCGATCGCTGGCGCCGATGTCGGTAGGTGCGCCGATCAGAACGGCTGCGCGAGCAGGAGCCATCAGCGGGCAACCTTGAGCGACGCGCGAGCCGCGAGCCGGCCCGCGAGCTCACCAAACAGATCTTTCGGATCTGCCAGCGTCGGCAGCAAATCGATCTCGCGCTTCGTGCCGCGCTCTTCCTGATGCAGGCGATGCAGGTAACGCAGCGCCGAGAAATCTTCGAGCGCGAAGCCGACGGAATCGAAAATCGTGACGTCGCTGTCCGAGGTGCGGGCCTGCGCCTTGCCGGTCAGCACATCGGCGAACTCCACGACGGGGAACGTCGGCTCGAGCTGCTGGATTTCGCCCTCGATGCGCGACTGCGGCTCGAACTCGACGACGACGCGCGCGTCGGGCCGCCGCAGGATGTCGCCGTGCAGCTCGGTCTTGCCCGGGCAGTCGCCGCCGATCGCATTCAAGTGCATGCCCGCCTCGATCATATGGGGCAAAAGGATCGTCGCGTTGCGCTTGTCCGCAGTCGCAGTCGTGACGATGTCGACGCTCTGCACAGCTTCGGCCGTCGAGCGACAACGCGCAACCCGCAACCCCGGCAATTGCAGCAGAGCGAGATTACGGTCGAGTTTCTCGGTGGCCGCGGGATCGGTATCGAACAGTCGCAGCTCGCGAATGCCGAGCAGGTGATAGAAGGCCAGCGCCTGGAACTCAGCCTGTGCGCCGTTGCCGACGAGGGCCATCGAGCGGCTGGCAGGCCGCGCCATGTGACGCGCGGCGAGCGCAGACATGGCAGCAGTACGCAACGCTGTCGTAAACGTGAGCTCGGAGAGCAGCACCGGATAGCCGGTCGCAACGTCCGCCAGCACGCCGAATGCGGTGACCGTGAGCAGACCTTGCGAGGTGTTCTTCGGATGGCCGTTGACGTACTTGAACGAGTACAGACTGCCATCGCTGATCGGCATCAGCTCGATGACGCCCACGGGCGAATGCGTCGCGTGGCGCGGCGACTTGTCGAAGTCGCGCCAGCGGCGGTAGTCCGCTTCGATCTCGCTCGCGAGACCTTCGATGAAGCGGGCGGCGCCCAGGCGGGCCACCAATTCCTGCACGCGTTCCAATCCGATGTAATCGACCATGGGAATAGATCTCCGGAAGACCGGGCCATGTTCCGGGCGCACAGGGTCAACGAATAGCCAGAAAACTGATCAAAATGAGGATAGGATTGCGCAAACTGCCAGCTCCCGCTGGCGATTTGGTCAGCCAATGGACGAAATCGACCACCAGCTCATCGCCCTGCTCCGAGACGACGCCCGCACCCCGGTCGCCACCCTGGCCAAGAAGCTCAGGGTCGCCCGCGGCACCGTTCAGAACCGGCTCGCCAAGCTGGAAGCTGACGGCACCGTCATGGGCTACACCGTTCGCCTGCGGCCGCAGGTCGAGGAGCAGCGCATCCGCGCGCTGATGACGATCGCCGTCGAAGGCAACAAGGCGGAAGCGGTGCTCAAAGCATTGCGCGGCGATCCCGCGGTTGGCGCGCTCTACAGCACCAACGGTCGCTGGGACATCGTCGCCGAGTTACGCGCGGATAGTCTGGAAGCGTTCGATCGCGTGCTCGGCCGCATTCGATTGATCGACGGCATCTCGAGCACCGAAACGAGCCTGCTGCTCTCGACGCACAAGCTCTAAACCAGGTGCTTGTTCCCGCCCTGTGCGTCAGGTTCTTAGTCCTGACAGCCGCTACTCCGTCCTCACCCTGGCGTACGTCAGATCGCGCAGGAACTGCGCCGCAAGTTTCTCTGGCGGTCGATATTCAGCCGCAGCAAGCGCACGCGCGCGTCCCTTCAGCGCGGCGTAATTGAACTCCGTCGCGCTCGAAGCCGACGAACCTCAGCGTGGCGAGGCGAACGCTTTCTCAACCCATTGCGGAGGATCCGGCTCGCCCTTCGGCGCCATCCCCTTGCTCTGCGACCAGCGGTGAATCCAGGAGAATCCGTTGCGGCCGACGTACTCGTCGGGCGAGCGGTAAGCCGGGTCGGCGAGTGCCGTGCTCAGTGTCACGAAGCGATAGCCGCGACGGCGGAACATGTCGAGCAACTTGGGGCTCAGGTCTGCATTCATCTGGCTCGCGTGGATCAATAGAATCTGCGGGATCTCGCGGCCGAACACTTCCACCGATCGCCGCTCGAAGAATTCGACTGTCGATTCCATGTACGGCACGTACTCGTCGCGCACGCGCGCTTGCCACTCGGGCTGCAGATACGCGACGGCGTACATGTAGTCGGCATCGTCGAGCGTGACCGGCGCCACTCGATAACCGCGCTGATCGAGGAAATCCTGCAGACCTTTCTTGATCTGCGGCGTGGGCCCGGTATGCAGGAAGGGATGACGATAGAACTCCAGCTTCTGACCGTGACGCGCCAGCGCCTCGCGAATCGCGGGCTCGCCGCGCACGATATCGTCGCAGTAAACGTTCAGCGCAACGTCATTGAGGTCCGGATGCGAGTACGAATGGTTCCCCAGCTGCGCGCCCGCCTGCAGCCACAGATCCAGTATTTGCTGCAGGCCCGGCCCGTCGAGCTGGGATCGACCTGCGTTCACGAAGCCGATGACAGGAATGTGCTGCTCGCGAAACGGGCGCAGCAGCTTGTCGGTCATGGCCTGCACGCCTGCCAGATCGCTCGGCCCTCTGTCGCCGCCGCGCGGCAGATCATCGATCGTAATGGCGACCTGCCTGCTTCCTTCTGCTGCGAAAGCAGCAGTTGCGAACAGCACGAGCAACCAACACAGCCGCGATAGTCGACGTGGCATGACTCAGCCCGACACTCTTGCTCTGTTCAGAGTCACCAACGCGATGCCGCCGAGAATCGCGACCGATGCGATCACGATCCGCATCGTCACATGTTCCCCAAGCAGCAACGCCCCACCGATCGTCGCAATCACCGGCACACTCAATTGCACCGTCGCGGCACTCGTCGCTTTCAATCCCTTCAACGCCGTGTACCAGATCGCATAGCCCACACCCGACGTCAGCGCGCCCGACGCAATCGCATAACTCACTCCGGCGACGTCCGCAGAAAATCTGGACAGCATCACCAGACTCAACGCCGCAGCGAACGGCACGGCACGCACGAAGTTGCCCGCCGTCGCCGACGTCGGATCACCTGCGCCGCGACCACGCAGCGAGTAGATGCCCCATGCAACGCCCGCACCGACCATCAGCGCGGCGCTATGCAACGGCGGCGCGGTCAAGCCCGGCAGCAACAGCGCGACGAGACCGAGCACGGCGCACGCAAACCCGACGATCTGCCAACCGCGCAAGCGATCGCCGTTGCAGAAGCCGTAGCTGATCATCGTCGCCTGGACCGCGCCGAACAGCAGCAACGCACCGGTCGCAGCCGACAGATTGATGTATGCGAGCGAGAAGCCAGCGGCGTATGCGAAAAGTGCAGCAGCGGATGCCCAGGTGCCTGCGAGTCCGCGAGAGCCGCTGCGAAATTGAACAATGATCCATAACATCAGCGCGCCGGAGACTATGCGCACCGCCGTGAAGGTGCCGGCGTCGATCGTCGTGCCCGAGAGAGCGAGGCGGCAGAGCAGCGAATTGCCGGCGAACGCGAGCATCGCGAGGGCGGTGAGGAGGAGGATTTGGGAGCGAGACATAAGGATGCATTGTAGGAGATGTCAGGCTGAAGCCTGACCCACGCAGTCATTGTGGGTCAGGCCTTAGCCTGACTTCCGTCTTCGTTTCACCGGGACGCGGACGGCGTCGCTGCCGCGGATCGGCAGGGCGTGCGTCGACTTCACTTCCTCCAGCACGAAATAGGTCTGCGTGTGACGCACGCCGCGCAGGGCCGCGATCTTGTCGCCGAGCACGCGGCGGTATTCCTCCATGTCCTGCACTCGCGTCTTGAGCAGGTAATCGAAACCGCCGGCCACCATGTGACATTCCATGATCTCGTCGATCACCTGCACGGTGTCCTTGAAGCGCTGGAAGACATCCGGGTTGGCGTGATCGAGCGTGACCTCGGTGAAAGCGAGCAGCTGCAGGCCGAGGCGACGCGGGTTCAGGCGGGCAAAGTAGCCTTCAATGAAGCCGTCGCGTTCCAGCCGCCGCACGCGCTCGATACACGGCGTGAGCGTGAGATTGACCGTGCGGGCCAGCTCCGCGACCGTGAGTCGGCCATCCGCCTGCAGGAGCGCCAGGATCTGGCGATCCACGCGGTCCAGGTCCCGGCTCGATTCGCGTCTTTGCGCTTCCGCCGTCATAGCAGTTTCTGCTCCAGAATGACGCTCGTTTAGAAGAATCTGCTAGCTAGGTGGCGCTAATGTAGCACGTTCTTCTTCAACCCCAGGTTCTGACCGATGTTCGACAACCCTGCCTTCGATGCGCATGAGCGCGTCGTCTTCGCTGAGGACAAGGAATCCGGCCTGCGCGCGATCGTCGCGGTTCATTCGACCAGCCGCGGCCCGGGCGCCGGCGGTTGCCGGTTCTGGCATTACCGCTCGAGCGCCGATGCGCTGACCGACGCGCTACGCCTGTCGCGAGGCATGAGCTACAAGAATGCGATGGCAGGCCTGCCGCTCGGCGGCGGCAAGGCCGTCGTGATGGTCGATCGCGGCCAGTCCAAATCGCCGCGCTTGCTCGAAGCGTTCGGCCGCCTGGTCGATTCGCTCGAAGGCCGCTACATCACCGCCGAGGACGTCGGCGCGACGGTCTCGGACATGGAAGTCGTCGCGACTCAGACTCCTTATGTGAGCGGCTTGCCGCGCACCGCAGTGGACGCTGACGGCAATCCCGCGCCGAAAACTGCGTTCGGTGTATACCTCGGCATCAAGGCCGCAGTGCAATTTCAACTCGGCCGCAGCAGCCTGCGCGGTCTCACAGTCGCTGTGCAGGGCCTGGGCGGCGTCGGCTATCAGCTGTGCGGCCTGCTCGCGGCCGACGGCGCGAGCCTGCGCGTGGCCGACATCCGACCGGAAACTGTGCAGCGCGCGTGCAGGGAATTCTCGGCCCTGGCCTCGCTGCCGAACGAAATCCTGTTCGAACGCGTAGATGTTCTTTCGCCCTGCGCGCTCGGCGCCGTGTTCGACAGCAACACCATACCGCGAGTGCAGGCGACTATCATTGCGGGCGCCGCCAACAACCAATTGGCGACGGCCGCGGACGGGGCGCGCCTGCATGCAGCCGGCGTGTTGTATGCACCAGACTATGTGATCAACGCCGGGGGTATCATCAGCGTCGGGCGCGAATACCTGGGCGGCGCGAGCGTCGCCTCCATCGAAGCAGAGATCAGGAAGATTCCCGAGCGCCTGACCGAGATCTTCGAGCGCTCGCGCGCGGAGAACCGCCCGACCAGCGACATCGCCGACGAAATGGCGAAGCGGCTGATCACACAAGCATAGGAAGAACAATGAGCGCCATTCGAACCCGACTGCACGTTCCGCAGGCCCCGGCCCGCCCGGGCGAGAAGCCGGACTTCAGCTACGTGAAGCTCTCGCCGGCAGGTAGCGCGGGACGGCCGGACCCGGCCGCGCCGCTCGCCCAGACCGAATATCTCGCGAATGATCTGGTGCGCGTGCTCGGCGACGATCATCGTGCGGTCGGGCCGTGGGATCCGCACCTCGCGCCCTCGGATCTCGAGCTCGGCTTGCGCCACATGATGCTGACGCGTGCGTACGACGACCGGATGCATCGCGCGCAACGCCAGGGACGGACGACCTTCTATATCAAGTCGACTGGAGAAGAGGCCGTGTCCGTTGCGGCAGGCATGGCGCTGCGCCCGACCGACATGCTGTTCCCCGGCTATCGCAATCAGGGACTGCAGATCGTGCGCGGGCAGAAGCTCGTCGACCTGATGTGCCAGATCCTCTCCAACTCGCGCGACATGTGCAAAGGCCGGCAGCTGCCGGTGATGTATCACTCGACCGAAGCGCGTTTGTTTTCGATCTCCGGCAATCTCGCGACGCAATTCCCGCAGGCGGTCGGCTGGGCCATGGCCGCCGCGATCAAGAACGAGGACAACATCGCCGCGACCTGGCTCGGCGACGGCAGTACGGCCGAGGCCGACTTCCACTACGCGTTGCTGTTCGCGCAGGTTTATCGCGCGCCGGTCATTCTCAACGTCGTCAACAACCAGTGGGCGATCTCCACCTTCCAGGCCTTCGCGGGCGGCGAGCTCAAGTCGTTTGCAGCGCGCGGGCCGGGCTATGGCATTCCCGGTATTCGCGTCGATGGCAATGATTTCCTCGCGGTGTATGCAGTCACGCAGTGGGCAGCGGAGCGCGCACGCATGGGCGCCGGGCCGACGCTGATCGAGCATGTGACCTACCGTGTGGCACCGCATTCGACCAGTGACGATCCGTCGCGTTACCGTCCGAAGGACGATGCCGAAGCGTGGCCCTTGGGCGATCCGATCGAGCGGCTGAAGTCCCATCTGATCGCGCTCGGCGAGTGGTCGGAGGAGCGCGAGGCCACTCTCGCGAAACAGTGCGAAGAGCAAGTCAGCGAGGCGTGGCGCGAAGCCATGACGTACGGCACGCTGACGGATGGGCCGCAGCTCGATCCGGACACGATGTTCGACGACATCTTCAAGGAGCTGACGCCGCATCTCGCGAAGCAGCGCCAGCAGCTGGCAGCGGAGCGTGCCGAGCTGAAGAACAAGGCGGAGAAGAAAACCAAATGACGCAGATGAACATGATCCAGGCGCTCAACTCCGCCATGGACGTGATGATGGGGCGGGACGCGAGCGTCGTGACGATGGGTGAGGATGTCGGCTACTTCGGCGGCGTGTTCCGCGTCACCGAGGGCTTGCAGCGCAAGTACGGCCAGCACCGCGTGCTCGATTCGCCGATCGCCGAAGGCGGCATCGTCGCGACCGCGATCGGCATGAGCGTCAATGGGCTGCGTCCGGTCGCCGAAATTCAGTTCGCCGATTACATCTATCCGGCGTACGACCAGATCGTCAGCGAGCTGGCGCGCATCCGCTATCGCACCGGCGGCGAATTCAACGCGCCGGTCACGATCCGCACACCGTGCGGCGGCGGCATCCGCGGCGGCCAGACGCACTCGCAGAGCCCGGAGGCGCTGTTCGCGCACGTCTGCGGCATCAAGGTCGTGATGCCGTCGAATCCGTATGACGCCAAAGGCCTGTTGATCTCGTCGATCGAGGACGACGATCCGGTGGTGTTCTTCGAACCGAAGCGCTTGTACAACGGGCCGTTCGACGGCGACCCGAACAAGCCTGCGGTTGCGTGG
>DATJIP010000228.1:0-73661 GCA_035493235.1 Steroidobacteraceae bacterium | reverse complement strand
CTCATGCGCGCGGCAGTATACGTTTTGGTAGGCTTCGGCCATGAGCAGTTTGCCCGTCGCCGTTCACACCGCGGACCAGGTGCGCGCGCTGGACCGGCACGCAATCGACGATCTGCAGATTCCTTCCTACACGCTGATGACTCGCGCCGGCGAAGCTGCGCTCGGCGCGCTGCGCAGCTGCTGGCCGTCAGCACAACGCATCGCCGTCGTCTGCGGTCCGGGCAACAACGGCGGCGACGGCTATGTACTGGCGCGACTTGCCCGTGAGCAGCGCCTAGATGTTGTCGCGATCGGCTTGCACGAGCCTGCGCGACTGCAAGGCGACGCACGTCGCGCCCACGATGATTTCCTTGCGGCGGGCGGCACCGTTGGCGCGTGGCACGCGAACTGCCTGCGTGGGATGGATGTCGTCGTCGATGCAATCTTCGGCGTCGGCCTGTCGCGAGCGGTCGCCGGCGCTGCGGCCGAGGCGATCGCAGCGATCAACGATAGCGATGCGCACGTGCTGTCACTCGACATTCCCAGCGGCTTGCACGCGGACAGCGGCGAGATTCTCGGCGACGCAGTACGCGCCGAACGCACGGTCACCTTCCTTGGACTCAAGCTCGGCTTCTACTTGGGCGACGGGCCGAATTGCGTCGGCGTCGTGATGTTCGATGCTCTCGAACTGTCGCCGCAGGCGCTCGCGCACGTCGAACCCTCGGCGGTGCGCATCGACGAGGCCGCCGTGGCCGAACTGCTGCCGCCGCGGCGTCGAACAGCACACAAGGGTCAGTCAGGCAGTGTGCTCGTGATCGGCGGCAACATTGGAATGCCCGGTGCTGCACGGATGACCGGCGAGGCTGCGCTGCGTGCCGGTGCTGGACTCGTAACCATCGCGACTCGCCACGAAAACGTAGCTGCCATAGTTGGCGCGCGGCCGGAGCTCATGTGTCGCGGCATCACGAGCGCCGACGAGCTGACGACGCTGATCTCGCGTGCCGACGTGGTCGCGCTCGGGCCGGGTCTCGGCCAGGACGAATGGGCGCAAACGATGTTCAAAACAGTGCTCGCCAACGATCGACGCGCGGTGATCGACGCCGACGCGTTGCATCTCCTGGCGCAGTCGCCGCACACGAATGCGCACTGGATTCTGACGCCGCATCCGGGCGAGGCCGCGCGTCTGCTCGGCAAGACTGCCGCAGAGATTCAACGCGATCGCCTGGGTGCCGCGCGCGAAATCGCAAGTCGATACGGCGGCACCGTGGTTCTCAAAGGCGCCGGCACTCTCGTCGTCGGCGACGAAGGCTGGCCTGCGATCTGCGATCGGGGCAATCCCGGCATGGCTTCACCCGGCATGGGCGATGTGCTCACCGGAGTCATCGCAGGCATCGTCGCGCAAAGCGCGGATCTCACTGCCGCTGCGCGCGTCGGCGTTCTCGTTCACGCCCTCGCGGGTGACATGGCCGCACGCCGCGGCGAGCGCGGTTTGCTCGCGACCGATCTGTTCGCTCACTTACCGACGTGCGTCAATCCATCTCAGCGCAAGTGAGCGTCGCGACCGCCGACGACATGCGCGTGTTGGGACGCGCGCTGGGCAATGCTTTGCGCACGGCCAGCGGCGGCGCGCTCGTCATCGGCCTCGAAGGGGAGCTCGGTGCGGGCAAGACCACACTCGTCGGAGGAGTTCTCGCCGGCCTCGGCGTCGTCGGCGCGATTCGCAGTCCGACTTACACCTTGATCGAGCCGTACGAGGCGGCAGGGCTGCAGCTCTATCACATCGATCTGTATCGCCTGAGCGGCGCGCGGGAAGTGGAGGCGCTGGGAATTCGCGATCTGCTCAGCGATCGAGCGGTGCTGCTCATCGAGTGGCCATCGCGCGCGGCAGACGCGCTGCCGACAGCGGATCTCAGCGTGTCGATCGAGTATCAAGGCAGTGGCCGACTGCTCGCCGCGCAGGCGCACTCGTCGGCCGGGGACAAGCTGCTGGAGCAAATCCTTGCAGCGACCTCCGAATAAAGACGGCTATCCTCATAATTTAATTGAAAACTTCGGCCGTACCGCGGTAGATTACCGGCCACCATGCAGGGGCTGGCTTCACGCGCATCCATTTTGGCCATTGGCTGCCTCGCGCTGCTGCTCGCCGCATTCGCATACGCGGCCGCCCCAGTCACCGTGAAAGCTGTGCGTCTCTGGGCCGGTCCGGATGGCACGCGACTCGTGTTCGATCTCTCCGCACCGGTCGAACACAACGTGCTGACCTTGCAGAATCCCGATCGCATCGTCATCGATATCAGCGGCGCTCGGGTCGACGGCGCGAGCGAGTTGCCCGAAGGGCAGGGCTTCGTGAAGCAGCTGCGCGTCGGACCGCAAGGTCGCAGCGACTTGCGATTCGTCATCGACCTTGCTGCGCCCGCGGCGCCAAACAGTTTCAACGTCGCGCCGTCGGGCAGTTACGGCCATCGCCTGGTCGTCGATCTCAGCCCGATCGCGTCGAACGCGCCGCCGGTCGTCGTGAAGTCCGCAGACGAGGCACATGGTCGCGACGTGATCGTGGCGATCGATGCCGGCCACGGCGGCGTCGATCCCGGCTCGATCGGCAAGAGCGGCACTCGCGAGAAGAACGTAACGCTCGCGATCGCGCGGCGGCTGAAGGAGCGCATCGATCGCGAGCCTGGCATGCGCGCAGTGCTCACGCGCGACAGCGATTATTTCGTCGAGCTGCGCGACCGCATCGTGCGTGCCCGTCGGCAGCAAGCGGACATGTTCGTGTCGGTGCACGCCGATTCGTATCGCGATCGCTCCGTGGTCGGCTCGTCCGTCTATGTGCTCTCGGCGCGCGGCGCGAGCGACGAATCCGCGCGCTGGCTGGCGGACCGCGAGAATGCGGCGGACCTGGTCGGCGGCGTTTCGCTCGACGACAAGGACAGCGTCCTGGCTTCGGTGCTGCTCGACCTGTCGCAGGGTGCGAGCATGAGTGCGAGCTTTGACGCTGCACAGAAAGTCATGGACGAGCTCGATCGCATCGGCAACGTCACGCGTCGCGGCGTGAAGAGCGCGGGCTTCCTGGTGCTGAAGTCTCCCGACATCCCGTCCATCCTGGTCGAGACCGCGTTCATCTCGAATCCAACCGAGGAGTCGCGGCTCGGCAGCAGCAAGCACCAGCAGCGGCTTGCCGAAGCAATCTTTCAGGGCGTGCGCGGTTATTTCTATACCAATCCGCCGCCGGGCACGCTCGTCGCGCAGCTGCGCTCGCAGTCGCGCGATCCAGCGGTCGTCGCGAGCGCCAAGGGCGACGCCGGCGGCTCGGGCACGGACCAGTAGCAGGTCCAGCGCTCTGTTATTCTTCGCGCGGCGTTCCTGCCCGGAGCGCTAGGCCGGCAAAAGTCGCGCCTTTTGCCGACCGTCGCCGAAAGGGCCTCGGCCACTTTCGGCCAGACAAATATGCCGATCCGCGTCCTGCCCGAACAACTCATCCATCAGATCGCTGCGGGCGAGGTCGTCGAGCGTCCGGCCTCCGTACTCAAGGAGCTGATCGAGAACAGCATCGACGCCGGCGCGCGTCGCATCGAGGTCGAGATCGAAGATGGCGGCGTGCGCTTGTGTCGCGTGCGCGATGACGGCGGCGGAATCGATCGTGACGAGCTGGTCCTTGCGCTGGCGCGGCACGCGACCAGCAAGATCGTCACGATCGACGATCTGGAACGCGTGGGCACGCTTGGATTCCGCGGCGAGGCTTTGCCGAGCATCGCTTCGGTCTCGCGCATGCGGCTGGTTTCGCGCAGCGCGAATGCGCCGCATGGGTACGCGATCGATGCGGACAACGGTGTAGTTACGTCGCCTGCACCAGCCGCGCATCCGGTTGGAACGACAGTCGAAGTGCGCGACTTGTTCTTCAACGTGCCCGCGCGTCGCAAATTCCTGCGCGCTGAGCGTACCGAGACGCAACACATCGCGCGCATGGTCGAGCGGCTGGCGCTCTCTCGCTTCGAGATCGCGCTGTCGCTCTCGGCGGGGCGCCGCTCGCTCGCCGATTATCCGGCCGCGATGTCACGCGTCGAACAAGAGCGGCGCGTCGCGCAAGTAGTCGGCGACGAGTTCATCGCGAACGCGCTGTACGTGGAGCACGAGTCGGCGGGTTGTCGTCTAACCGGCTGGTTGTGTCAGCCGACTTACGCGCGAGCGCAGCCCGATCTGCAACATTTCTATCTCAACGGTCGCATGCTGCGTGACCGACTCGTCGCGAGCGCGATCCGTCTCGGCTATCGCGACGTGATGTTTCACGGCCGCCATCCGGCGTTCGTGCTGTTCATGGAGCTGGACCCGACGCAGGTCGATGTCAACGCACATCCCGCGAAGCTCGAAGTGCGGTTCCGCGACGGTCGGCACGTGCACGATTTCCTGTTTCGCTCGGTCGAGCGCGCGCTGCGCGACACGTATGCCGGTGCGTCCGGTGCGGCGCCGCCGCCCACGGACGCAAATTCGCTGTTGCCGCCGACTCAGGCTGCCGTCCCAATGTGGCCTGCGAAAGGTCAATCATCTTTCGGCCTGCGCGTCGCCGAACCGCGGCCGCTTGCTTACATCCACAGCGCAGTCGCGCGTGAAGCTGCCGCTTCGTTGTCGACGCAGGTGGACACGCAGGCGCCGCCGCTCGGGTTCGCGCTCGCGCAGCTCCACGGGATCTACATCCTGTCGCAGGCGCCGGACGGATTGATCCTCGTCGACATGCACGCCGCACACGAGCGCACGACGTACGAAAGAATGAAGGCGGCACTGGGCGCCGGGCCGATCGCCAGCCAACCGCTGCTCGTTCCGGTGTCGATTTCGGTCGCTTCGGCGGAAGCGGATTTGTTCGAGGAACATGCCGCGACGCTCGCTCGCGCCGGACTCGAAGTCGTGCGTTCGGGGCCGACGAGCGTACAGGTGCGCTCGGTGCCCGCGTTCCTTGCGCCGCTGGATCTCGACGAACTCGTGCGCAGAATCGGTGCGGACTTGTCAGCCGACGGCGCCACTCGCGGTATCGAAGAGGCGTTGAACGAAGTGCTGGGCACGATGGCTTGTCATGGCGCCGTGCGCGCGCACCGCAATCTCACGGTGCCCGAGATGAATGCACTGTTGCGCGAGATGGAGCGCACGGTTCGCAGCGATCAGTGCAATCACGGCCGTCCGACCTGGACGTACGTGAGCCTCGGCGATCTCGATCGGATGTTTCTGCGCGGACGATGAGTGCCGCGGACGCGCGTCGCTCGCGGGCGATCCCGTTGGTCCTCGGGCCGACCGGTGCGGGCAAGACCGATCTCGCTCTGCGCCTGGCGGAGCGTCACGACCTCGAGATCGTCAGCGTCGATTCCGCGATGGTGTATCGCGGCATGGACATCGGCACGGGCAAGCCGTCACCGGAAGTGCTGCGTCGGCATCCGCATCACCTGGTCGACATCCTGGATCCGCTGCAAGCGTACTCAGCCGGGCAGTTCGTGCGCGACGCGCGGCAGGCAATCGATGAGATCCGTGCTCGCGGCAAGCTGCCGCTCCTGGTCGGGGGCACGATGCTCTACTTCCGTGCATTGCGCCGTGGATTGGCGAATATGCCGGCGGCCAACCCGGTGGTGCGAGCAGCAATCGACGCCGAAGCTGCGCTGCGCGGCTGGCCTGCACTGCACGCCGAGCTCGCCGCGCTCGATCCGGTTGCCGCCAAGCGCATCCAACGCAACGATGCGCAACGTATTCAGCGCGCACTGGAAGTGCATCGGCTGACGGGCAAGACACTGACCGAGTTGCACGCGACGCCGACGACCAATGCAGATTTGACGTTCGCTGCCTATGCGTGGGTACCGAGCGATCGCGAGCGGCTGTACGCAGCGATCGAACAGCGGTTCCACGCGATGATGCATGCCGGTCTGCTCACAGAAGTTCGCAAGCTGTATGCGCGCGGCGATTTGAATGCGGATTTGCCCGCGATACGCGCTGTCGGATACCGCCAGCTCTGGGAACATTTGTCAGGTCGAGACACTTTGGATTCAGCGATACAGCGGGCAATTTTCGCAACGCGACATCTGGCGCGACGGCAATTGATCTGGCTGCGCGCCGAGCCTGAAATTCGGTGGCTCGACGCTCTTGATTCCAGCGCTGCTGCCCACATGGAGCACGCGATAACGCAACTGCAGTAAGCGACTCACGACAAAGTGGGCTCCGTATTAGACGAAAGGCGGCTTCGAGCGAGTATTCGCTGTGTTAGACTGCGGCACTGCAACGAGGCACCGGAGAGGTGCCGCCCGCTGTCGGTGCGCAGGGAAGCAGCGGCCTGGCAGCGTCTCAACCAAGAATTCAAAGTGATAACAAGGAGATAAATGATGGCCAGAGGGCAATCATTACAGGATCCGTTCCTGAATACCCTGCGCAAGGAGCGTGTACCTGTCTCCATTTACCTGGTGAACGGCATCAAGCTGCAGGGCCAGATCGATTCGTTCGACCAGTTCGTGGTCCTGCTGAAGAACAGCGTCAGCCAGATGGTCTACAAGCACGCGATTTCCACTGTCGTCCCGGCGCGAGCGATTCGCTTGCCGGCGGGCGAGGAAGAAGGCGCGGAGTCGGCCGTCACCACAGAATGAACGACGTTGTTTGAGCGTCCCCGCAGTGGCGAACGTGCTCTCCTGGTGCGCATTGGGCTGGGAGGTCCTCCCGGCAAAGACGAGCTGAGCGAGTTCGAAGCGCTCGCGCGCTCTGCTGGGGCGGATGTGCTGCGCGTCGTAACTGGCACGCGGCGCGCGCCGGACTCGCGGCTGTATATCGGCAGCGGTAAGGCGGAGGAGATCCGCGGGCTCGTCGCCGAACTCGGCGCAGATCTCGTCGTGTTCGATCATGCGCTGTCACCGAGCCAGGAACGCAATCTCGAGGCTCTCCTCACGTGCCGCGTGCTCGATCGCACCGGTCTCATTCTCGACATCTTCGCGCAGCGCGCGCGCAGCTTCGAAGGCCAGTTGCAGGTGGAGCTTGCGCAGCTGAAGCACCTCGCGACGCGACTGGTGCGAGGCTGGACGCACCTCGAGCGGCAGAAGGGCGGTATCGGTCTGCGCGGTCCCGGCGAAACGCAGCTGGAAACCGACCGGCGCTTGCTCGGCGGTCGCATCAAGACGCTCAACGCTCGTCTCGACAAGGTCGTCACGCAGCGCGAAACCACGCGCCGCGAACGCAAGCGCGCCGAGATTCCGACCGTCGCGCTGGTCGGCTACACCAACGCCGGCAAGTCGACCCTGTTCAACAGGTTGACGGGTGCCGGTGCCTACGCTGCCGATCAGTTGTTCGCGACGCTCGATCCGACGGTACGTCGGCTGGCGTTGCCCGATGCGCGCTTCGCGCTCCTCGCGGACACAGTCGGTTTCGTGCGCGACCTCCCGCACGAGCTCGTCGCAGCCTTCCGTTCGACGCTGCAGGAAGCTCGCGAGGCGAGCTTGCTGTTGCACGTCATCGATGCGGCCGATCCGAATCGCGCCGAGCGCATCGCACAGGTCAACAGCGTGCTCGCCGAAGTCGGCGCAGGCTCGCTGCCGCAGATCGAAGTGTTCAACAAGACCGATCTGGTCGGCGAGCCGCCGCGCGTCGAGACCGGCGAGCTGGGTGACGTGCGGCGCGTGTGGCTGTCGGCGCAGACCGGTCAGGGCACGCAGTCGCTGGTCGATGCGATCGGCGAATTCCTCGGGCCGGAGATCGTGCACCGACACATCGTGCTCAAGCCGGAAGAAGGCCGGGCGCGTGCACGGTTCTTCGCCGCGGGCGCGGTCCTCGCAGAGCAGGCGCTGCCCGGCGGGGGCATCGATCTGGAGGTCTCGATGCCGCGGCAGGCCTTCGAAGACCTGTGCCGCCACGAGGGGCTGGCGCCAGATTTGCTGCCCCCTGCCGCGAAAACTTGTGCCCACCCTGAGCCATTCCTAAAATCCCGCGGCCCTGCGTCGCTGGCGTCCTGATCCGTAGCCTTGCGCGCGGTGTGGCGCGAGGCGAGCGCGTTTTTGACTTCGCCCTAATTACGACTTCTCTACTGAGCGACCGATCCGACATGGCGTGGAACGAACCCGGCGGCAATCCCGGCAAGCGCAACCCCTGGGGCAGTAACAAGCCGGAGCAGGGACCGCCCGACCTGGACGAAGTGATCCGCAACCTGCAGCGTCGCTTGAGCGGGCTGTTCGGCGGCGGTACTGGCGGTCGCGGCACCGGTGGCAGTGCACCGGGGCGTGGCTTCGGCCTCGGCACGATCCTGCTAGCGCTCGCTACGATCTGGGCGTTCACCGGTCTGTATCGGGTGGACGCTGCGGAGCGCGGCATCATCCTGCGCTTCGGCCGGCACGTCGACACGACGCTGCCCGGTCTGCACTGGCACATGCCGTGGCCGATCGAGACCAAGCAGATCGTCAACACCGCGGCGATCGACAGCTTCACCGAGCAGACGCGCATGCTCACTTCCGACGAGAACCTCGTCGACATCAACATGGAAGTGCAGTACCGGCGTGCGAACGCGCTCGACTTTGCGTTCAATGTCTACAAGCCCGAGGACACGCTCAAAGAAGTGAGCGAGAGCGCGATTCGCGAGGTGATCGGCCGCAGCAAGCTCGACAGCGTGCTCGAATCCGGGCGCCTCGACATCGTGACGCGCACCAAGGAGCTGGTTCAGCGCACGCTCGATGCGTACAAAACCGGCCTGGAAGTGACCGCGGTCAACTTGCAGGACGTGCGCGTACCCAACGAGGTCGCGCCGGCGCAGGCCGACGCGATCAAGGCGCGCGAAGACCGCGATCGCCTGTCGCTGGCTGCGCAGGCGTACGCGAACGACCTCATCCCGCGTGCGCGCGGTAACGCCGCGCGCCAGGTGCAGGACGCGCAGGGCTACAAGGCCAAGAAGGTCGCGAACGCCGAAGGTGAGGCCGATCGCTTCTCGAAGCTGCTGGCCGAGTACGAGCGTGCGCCCGCCGTGACGCGCGAGCGCCTGTACATCGAGACGATCGAACGCGTGCTGAAGTCCAGCCGCAAGGTCTTCCTGGACACCAAGGGCGACGGCAGCAATCTGGTGTACCTGCCGATCGACAAGCTGCTCGAGCAGGGCCGACGCGTACAGCGCGCGGAGCCCGAGGCAACTGTCACGATCGAAGGCACCACCACGACATCGTCGCCGGACGTAAGCGATCGTCGCTCGCGAGGGACACGCTAATGGCCAACCGTGGATTTCTGTCGATCGCCGGGCTGATCGTCGTCGCGCTCGCGCTGGCGATGTCGACGTTCACCGTGCGCGAGACCGAGCTCGCCATGAAGCTGCGCTTCGGCGAGATCGTCCGCGCCGATTACAAGCCGGGGCTGCACTTCAAAGCGCCGTTCTATCACGAGGTGCACAAGTTCGAGCGCCGCATCACCACGCGCAACTACCCGTCGGAGCAGTTCCTGACGAGCGAAGGCAAGATTCTGCGCATCGACTTCTACATCAAGTGGCGCATATCCGATGTGTCCAGGTACTACATCGGGACCGGCGGCAGCGAGGACATCGCGGCCGTGCGTCTCGGCTCCATCGTCAAGGACGGCATCAAGGGCGTGATCGCGCGCCGCACGATCCAGCAGGTCGTGGCCGCCGAGCGCACCGAGTTCACCGGCGAGATCCTCAAGGCCGCGGAATCCAAGGTCGCCGAGCTCGGCGTGCAGCTCGTCGACGTGCGCGTCAAGAAGATCGACCTGCCCGAGGAAGTGAGCGAATCCGTGTTCAGCCGCATGCGGCAGGACTTCGACCGGCAGGCGAAGCAGCTGCGCGCCGAGGGTGACGAGAACGCCGAGAAGCTGCGCGCCGAGGCGGACCGCCAGAAGACCGAGATCCAGGCGAAGGCCTATCGCGAGTCGGAGATGATCCGGGGCGAGGGCGATGCCGGCGCAGCCGAGGCCTACGCGCGCGCCTATTCGCGCAACGCGGAGTTCTATTCGTTCTACCGGAGCCTGCAGGCCTATGACGAATCGCTCGGCACTGACAACGACGTGCTGGTGATCGGCCCCGACAGCGAGTTCTTCAAATACCTGAAGCGTGCCGAGCGCCGCTGAGCGCCTCGGCATGAGCTGGTCGGACTTGTTGGCAGCGGTGGCGCTGTATCTGGTGCTGGAAGGCGTTCTGCCGTTTCTCAATCCACCGGCGATGAAGCGCGTGTTGATGTCGATGGCGAACTTTTCCGACCGGCAGCTGCGGCTGTGGGGGCTGGCGAGCATGGCGGCCGGCGTGCTGTTGCTCTATTTTGTCAGGCGCTGATTGAGTCCAGTGAGCAAGACGATGAATCGTAATGTGGTCGTGATCGGTGCCCAGTGGGGCGACGAAGGCAAAGGCAAGATCGTCGACCTGTTGACCGATCGCGTTGCCGGTGTCGTGCGTTTTCAAGGCGGTCACAACGCCGGGCACACGCTGGTCATCAACGGCAAGAAGACCGTGCTGCGCCTGATCCCCTCGGGCATTCTTCACGAGAGCGTGACCTGCTTCATCGGCAACGGCGTGGTGCTGTCGCCGAAGGCCTTGTTCGAAGAGATGGCCGAGCTGGAGCGCAGTGGCATCGACGTGCCGCCCCGCCTGCGCATCTCGGAAGCGTGCCCGCTGATCCTGCCGCATCACATCGCGCTCGACCGCGCGCGCGAAGCCGCGATGGGTGAGGCGAAGATCGGTACCACCGGTCGCGGCATCGGCCCCGCGTACGAGGACAAGGTCGCGCGGCGTGCAATCCGCGTGCAGGACCTGTTCGCGCGCGAGCGTTTCGCGGCCAAGCTCGGCGAAGTGCTCGACTATCACAACTTCGTGCTGCGTCACTACTTCAAGGCGCCGACGATCGACTTCCAGGAAACGCTCGATGAAGCGCTGCAGCTCGGCGAGCGCTTGCAGCCGATGGTTGCCGACGTTTCTGCCGAAGTGAACGCGCTGATTCGTGCAGGCAAGCGGCTGTTGTTCGAAGGTGCACAGGCTGCACTGCTCGACATCGATCACGGCACGTATCCCTTCGTGACGTCGAGCAACTGCGTGGCCGGACAAGCGTCGGCTGGCGTCGGCGTCGGACCGCAACAACTGCACTACGTGCTTGGCGTGGCGAAAGCGTATGCGACACGCGTAGGCAGCGGTCCGTTCCCGACCGAGTTGGAAGACGAAGTCGGCGATCGACTGCGCGTGCGCGGCAACGAGTACGGGTCGGTGACCGGCCGGCCGCGCCGCTGCGGTTGGTTCGATGCGGCGGGTCTGCGGCGCGTGGTCGAGATCAACGGCATCACGGGACTGTGCATCACCAAACTCGACGTGCTCGATGGGCTCGACACCGTGCGTATCGCAGTCGGCTACAAAGTGCGCGGCGAGCGGCGCGATCTATTGCCGGTCGGCGCAGACGCGCTGTCGATCTGTGCACCGATCTACGAAGAGCTGCCGGGCTGGCAGGAGAGCACCGAGGGCGTGAAGTCGTTCGAGGATTTGCCGAAGAACGCGCAGGTTTACCTGCGGCGGCTCGAAGTGCTGGTGGGCGCGCCGATCGCAATCATCTCGACCGGGCCGGAGCGGCTCGAGACGATCATCCTGCGACATCCGTTCGATTAACGCTTTCTTGCGAGCGTCAGGCCGTCGCCGACGGGCAGCAGACTCAGGTCGATGCGCTCGTCGCGATGCAGCTTGTCATTGAGCGTGCGCAATGCCACCGCGTTCGGCTCGCGCTCGTTCGGATTCGCGACAGCTCCCGACCATAGCGTGTTGTCGAGTGCGATCAGACCGCCCGGTCGCAACAGTCTCAGCAGCAACTCGTAATAGCCGTCATACGCCGGCTTGTCCGCGTCGACGAATGCGAAGTCGTAGCGACCCGCTTCGCCCGCGGCGAGCAACTGCTCGAGCGTCCGCGTCGCCGGCTGCAACTTCAATTCGATCTTGTGTTCGACTCCCGCTTCACGCCAGAACCTGCGCGCGATCGCCGTCCATTGCTCGCTGACGTCGCAGGCCACGATGCGGCCGTCCTCCGGCAGCGCCAGCGCGACTGCCAGGCTCGAATAGCCGGTGAACACGCCGACTTCGATGCAGTGCTTCGCGCCAATCAGCTTCGCGAGCAGCGCCATCAACTGCCCTTGTTCGGGACCGATCTGCATCGACGCTTCCGGCAGCGCTTCGGTCGCAGCGCGCAGCCGCGCGAGTACGGCAGGCTCGCGCACCGAGTGCGCGACCAAGTAACGATGAATGTCGTCGGTGATGATGAGGCGACGGTCGGCCACGGTTCACCTGTGGGGCAGACGGACCAGCGATTTGAACCCGCCGTAGATCATGCGCTTCGAGTCGAACGGCGCGACCTTCCCATCCATCATGTCGGCGAGGCGCGGATCGGTCATGACTTTGGCGTTGACCTGGTCGCGATGCGCGCGCGACTTGAACACGATCCACGAGAACAGCACGGTCTCGCCCGACTTCAGCTTCACGCTGCGCGGGAACGAAGTGAGCTTGCCGGGCTTCACGTCGTCGGCGACGCATTCCCAGTAGTCCACGGCGCCGTGCTCGCGCCAGATCTTGCCGGCCTTGGTGGAGAGGCGGCGATAAGTCTTGAGGTTGCGCTTGGGCAGCGGCAGCACGAAGCCATCCACGTAGGGCATGCAGCTCTCCTTGGGGTGCCGCCCGATTCTACCAACGGGCTACCTTCTCGGAGGGTCGGCCGTGTCGCTCTCGTCGTTGCCCTCGCTTTTGAGATCGGGCGGCGGCGGCTCGCTCTGTTCGGGCTCGGGGCGCGACGCCTCGGGGCGCTGCCGCTCCTTGTCGCGGACGAGTCGCTCGCACTCGGCGCGATCGTCGCCGGTCAACTTCTTACAGGGCGAGTCGGCCGGCTCCGGGTCGTCGGCGGCGACTGCGGCCATGGCGAACCAGGCGGCCAGCGCTCCGATCATGCTCAGGCGCAGGGTGAGGTGTCGAAGGCTCATGACTTCCCAACGGCGTGCAGCCGCGGCAGTTCCCCACTATGTCAAGGCTGCCGCCGACGTCCCGCTGGCGGTCTGGCGCCGTTTGCGGATATCCCATTTCGGCACCGCCTACTGTCCAAACAGGCTCTTCCGCTGGCTCGCGTTATCGTCTACAACTCACCGGTCTGCTTTGTCCCCCGGGTGCCTGCGTGGAGTTGCTCGAACGCGAACAGTGTTTCGCTGATCTGACCAATTGGCTGACGAGCTCGGTCGAGCAAGGAGGGTGCGTCACGCTCGTGCACGGTGAGGCCGGCATCGGCAAGACCGCACTGCTGCAGGAGTTCTCGCGCCAGCAACGCGTGGCGCCCCGCGTGCTGTGGGGTGCCTGCGATGCATTGTTCACGCCGCGGCCGCTCGCGCCGCTGCACGACATCGCGCGTCAGACGCAGGGCAAGCTGCTCACCACCGTAAATGCCGAGACGAGTCGCGACGCGATCTTCATCGCTGCGCTGGATGAGCTCGAGCACGGGCCGCCGGCGCTGGTCGTATTCGAAGATTGTCACTGGGCCGACGAAGCGACGTTCGACCTGCTCAAGTTCATCGGGCGCCGCATGCAGCGCACGCGTTCGATGCTGGTGATGACCTATCGCACGGACGAAGTCGGCTCGCGTCATCCATGCCGCTTCGTGATCGGCGACTTGCCGTGCTCGATCGTGCGCCGCCTGCCGCTGCAACCACTGTCTGAGGTCGCAGTCGCGAAGCTCGCCAAGCAGGCCGGACGTTCGTCGCACGAGCTGTATCACACGACCGGCGGCAATCCGTTCTTCGTCACCGAAGTGCTGGCGACCGGCGCGGAGTCGATTCCGTCGAATGCGCGCGACGTCGTACTCGCGCGGACTGCGAAGCTGCCGCCAAATGCGCGGGAGATCGTCGACTTCGTCAGCATCGTGCCCGGTAAAGCCGAGGCGTGGCTGGTCGAGCAAGCCGGTCTGCACGACGAGGCGGGCATCGAGAGTTGTCTGAGCGTCGGCATGGTGCGTGACGAAGCGGGCTCGCTCGCGTTCCGGCACGACATTGCCAGGCGGGCGCTCGAAGACTCGCTGTCGCAGTCACAGCAGCAGAGCCTGCACGCCAAGGTTCTCGCGATCCTGAAAAACCGGCCGGGAATTGCGCCGGCTCGACTCGCCCACCACGCCGACGGCGCGAGGAACGCAGCGGAAGTGTTGCGGCTTGCCCCCGCGGCCGCGGCGGCAGCCGGCGCGGTCGGCGCGCATCGCGAATCCGTGTCGCACTACGAGGCCGCGCTCCGCTATGCGCACAACCTTCCTCCCGCGGAACGTGCGCAGTTGCTCGAGCAGTTGTCGTACGAGTGTTACTTGATCGATCAGGTGCAGCGCGCGATCGACTCGCGGCGCGAAGCGCTCGAGATCTGGCGTGCGCAGGGCGCGCGCAAACAGGAAGGCGACGCGTTGCGATGGCTGTCGCGCCTGAGCTGGCTGGAAGGTCGCCGCGCGGAAGCTGACGAATATGGTGCTGCAGCTGTCGCTGCGCTCGAGTCGCTGCCGCCAGGTCCGGAGCTCGCGATGGCATACAGCAATCGCGCGCAACTCGACATGCTGGCGGCAGACGCCGACTCGGCCGAGCAATGGTCGCAGCGGACGCTGCAGCTCGCGGAGCAAGCGGGTTACGACGAAATTTCGTGCCACGCTCTCAACAATCTCGGCACCGCGCGTCTGATCGCCGGCAACGATGCAGGCTGGGATGATTTGAATCGCAGCCTGCAGCTGGCGCTGGCGAAAGGTTTTCAGGAGCACGCGGCGCGCGCGTATACCAACCTCGCGGCAATGGCCATCCAGCGCAAGCAATACACCGCCGGGTCGCGCTATCTCAGCGAAGGCCTGACGTATTGCGAGCGACACGACCTCGACTCGTGGCGCTTCTATGGGATGGCGTGGCGCGGTCGCGCGCGCTTCGAGCAGGGCGACTGGCTCAACGCCGCTGAGGATGCACAGGCAATCGTCTCCGAAGCTGGCAGCGCACCAATCGCGCGTATTCCTGCGCTCACGATTCTCGCGCACCTGCGCATTCGACGCGGTGACCCGGACGTGACTACGCCGTTCGAAGAAGCTCGCACGCTCGCCGCGCGGACGATGGAAATGCAGCGGCTTTGCGGAGTCGCGGTGGCCGCTGCGGACGAAGCCTGGATTTCCGGCGACCGTCAACGCATCGCACAGGAAGTGCAGCCCGTGTACGACCTCGCGTCTACACGTCGCGATCTGTGGATGAAAGGCGAGCTGGCGTTGTGGCTGTGGCGCGCGGGTGCATTCGCGACGCCGCCGACTGATATCGCCGAGCCCTATGCGCTGGAAATTTCCGGCGACTGGCGTGGTGCCGCGCAGGCCTGGCAGGCACTCGGCTGTCCGTACGAGCAGGCGAATGCGCTGGCATCGGGCGGCGGCGAGCAGCAACAACTGGAAGCGCTCACGATCATGGAGCGGCTTGGCGCAACGGCTGCGGCCAATGCATTGCGTCGACGGATGCGCGAGCAGGGCATGCGGCGCATCCCGCGCGGCTCACGCACTTCGACTCGCACGAATACGCATGGCTTGACCAAGCGCGAAGCGGAGATTTTCGAGCTGCTGGCGCAGGGCCTGCGCAACTCGGCGATCGCGAAGCGGCTGTTCGTCACGACCAAGACAGTCGATCATCACGTCTCGGCGATCTTCACGAAGCTCGGTGTGTCCTCGCGCGCCGAAGCGATCGCGCTCAGCAAGAAGCCGGCGGAGTCAGGCTGAAGCCTGACCCACAGCCAGAAAAAAGCCCGACCCACATTGTCTGTGGGTCAGGCTTTAGCCTGACATCTGTTACTTCGGCAGCAACGTGACCGGCACTTCCATGACGTTGTCGACCGGCAGCTTGTTCAGCTCGGCGGCCTTGCGCACAGCCGCTTCGCTCGGACCTTCGTAGACGCAGAACGTCTTGGTCTTGTCCGCGTTCGCATACGACTGGATCCACTTCACGCCGACCGAGGCGTTGTTGCTGTTGACCTTCGCCTTGGTCGCGGCATCCAGCCCTTCGAGCGCGCCGGCAGGGAAAGTGCGCTCGATCAGGTAACGATGGGTCGTGGGGCTCGACTGCGCGCCCGCGGCCGTCTTGGCGGGCTCACCCGCGAAAGCGCTCGCGAACAGCAGGCAGCCCAGTACTGCAATCAGCTTCTTCATGTGTATCTCCGATTCTCGACGATGGGTTCCGCCGCTCGCTCACACGAAATAGAAATACGGATCGAGCACACGCACTTCGGTGATCTGCTGGACCGGCAGCTTGTTACAGGCTGCGGCGCGGCGGATCGCCTCCGGCGTGGGCGCGTCGTAAATACAGAACGTGCGCTTGCGATCGGTTGTCGCGTAGGAATGGACCCAGGTGACCCCATATTCGGCATTGCGCTCGATGACCTTGCGGCAGGCGTCCGCGCCGGCTTCGTTCATGGGAATGTCGAGGCCGTCAGGGAATTCTCGTTCGACGAGATAGCGAGGCATTGAGCGTTACTCCAAAGGATCGCCCGGTTGATTCCGAGCGGGGACCATCGTGCCAGCGCGGTAACCGCGCCAAATCGGAAGGCTTACCCAATTTGCCGGGCTAGCTTACCTAGATTGGCGCCGGTGGGATCGGGTGGGCAGCAATCCTGGACGCTCGGCACGGTTGGCGCAGACCTGCCGGCGTACGCTACCCTTCGACCCGTTCGAGCCGATCAACCGAAAGGAGAGTGCGATGCGGCTTTTTATGCTCGGTGCGCTGGTAGTACTAGGCGGCTGCGTTGCAAACCCGGGATCTCCCCCCACATCGGATGCAGCGGCAGCGTCGCCCCCGGCGGCAGCGCCCGCGGCGGCGCAGCCCGCGGCAGAAGCCAGCAAGCATGCCTTCAACCCGCCCCCCGAATTCAAGCCGACGAGGATCAACGGCGAGCTCATGTACTGCCGCAAGATGGTCGTGCTGGGGTCGCGCTTTCCGAAGATGCTGTGCTTGAACGAAGATCAACTCAAGGAGCACATGGCAGGAAACGAGGCGATGAAGCGTAACAAGGACGAGGTATCCCGCCTCTGCACCTCAAAGGCAAACTGTTCGTGGGACTGACACCCCGCCGCTGAACACTGCCTCTCGCCCGCTTCGACGGGTCTTATTCGTGGTGCACTTTGGTGCCCAGGAGAGGACTCGAACCTCCACGGATCGCTCCACTGGTACCTGAAACCAGCGCGTCTACCAATTCCGCCACCTGGGCAAGGATGCGAATCTCGACCGGGGGTCCCCGGGCGAGGCGCGCAATCTACCGGTGGTGTTCCGGGGTGTCAACAAAACGGCAAGTAGATGAAGTCAACGAAGAAAACAACCAAGAAAGCACATAAGAGCGGCGCGCAATCGGCGCGCTCGCAATCGCCGGCCGCCGCGGCCCGCGTGGTGAATACATTGCGTGAAGCGGGACGACCGCTCACGTTCGACGAGCTGGCGGCCCGCATCGGTCGCGACGGCAAGTCCGCACGGCGGCTCTTGCATTCGCAGCTCGATGAGCTATTGCACGCCGGCGAGATCATTCAGAACCGGCGCAGCGAGTACATGCTGCGCGAACGAGTACCGCAGCTGGTCGTCGGCACGGTGAGCGGGCATCGCGACGGGCATGGATTCGTCTTGCCCGACGATCGCTCGGCACCGGTGTTCCTGCCGCCGCGGCAGATGCAGGAAACCATGCACGGCGACCGCGTCGCGGTGCGTGTCAGCGGTCAGGACAATCGCGGCCGGCCGCAAGGCGCGCTGGTCGAAGTTCTCGAGCGCAACACGCGCGAGATCGTCGGTCGCTTGTATGACGAGTCGGGCATCAGTTTCGTCGTGCCGGACAATCCGCGGATCGGCCATCGCGTGCTGGTGCCGCGCGGTCATCTCGGCGGTGCGCGTCCCGGCCAGGTCGTGCTGGTTCGATTGATCGAGCAGCCGTCGCGCACGGCGCAAGCGTTGGGTCACGTGACGCGCGTGCTCGGTGAGCACGCCGCGCCAGGGATGGAAACCGAGATCGCGATCCACTCGCACGGTCTGCCGTTCGAGTTTCCTCGCGAGGCGGTAACTGAAGCGGAGGCATTTGGAAAAGCCGTGTCCGCGGCGGCGAAACGCGGCCGCGAGGATTTACGCGAGCTGCCGCTCGTCACGATCGACGGCGAAGACGCTCGCGACTTCGACGACGCTGTGTATTGCGAAGAAGTGCGCGGCGGCTGGCGACTCGTCGTCGCGATCGCCGATGTCGCGACGTACGTCAGTCAGGACTCGGCGCTCGACAAGGAAGCACAGAATCGCGGCACGTCGGTTTACTTTCCGAATCGCGTCCTGCCGATGCTGCCCGAGGCGCTGTCGAACGGCCTGTGCTCGCTGAATCCGAAAGTCGATCGCCTCTGCATGGTGTGCGAGATGCGCGTCAGCCCGCAGGGCAAAGTGACGCGCGCGCGCTTCTTCGAAGGAGTGATGTGCTCGGCGGCGCGGCTCACGTACACGAAAGTCGCGGCGTATCTCGCCAATCCGACAGCCCGACATGAGCCGGAAGTCGTCGCGGTCGGGCCGCAGCTGATGCAGCTGCACGCAGTTTTCAAAGCGCTGCTCCAGGCGCGCACTCAGCGCGGCGCGCTCGACTTCGATGCGCCGGAGTTGAAGGTCCGCTTCGACGCGGACGGCAAGATCGCGGCGCTGGTCGAATCCACGCGCAACGACGCTCACCGGCTGATCGAAGAATGCATGATCGCGGCGAACGTCGAAGCGGCGCGCTTCCTCAAGAAGCACCGCATGCCGACGCTGTATCGCGTGCACGGCGCGCCCGAGGACGACCGGCTGGAAACGCTGCGGAAATTCCTGCAAGGATTCGGCATTCAGCTGCCGACCGATCGCGATCTGACACCGCACGATCTGGGAGCCGTCTTGCAGCAGGGCATCGCCGGCGAGGAAGCGCACCTGATCCAGACTGTCGTAGTGCGCTCGATGCCGCAGGCCGTCTATCAGCCGGAGAACATCGGTCACTTCGGCCTGGCGTTGCCGGAGTACGCGCACTTCACGTCGCCGATCCGCCGTTATCCGGACCTCATGGTCCATCGCGGGATCCGGCACATCCTGCGCGGCGGCACTCCCGACGACTTCCCGTGGTCGCCTGCGGCGATGGCCGCGCTTGGGCAGCAATGCTCGTTCAAGGAACGCCGCGCAGACGAAGCGACGCGCGATGCGCTGTCGTGGCTGAAGTGCGAGTACATGAGCGACAAGCTCGGCGAAGAATTCGATGCGCTGGTCACGTCGGTCGTCGACTTCGGTTTGTTCGTGCAGGTGAAAGGCGTGCAGGTCGATGGCCTGGTGCACGTCAGCGCGCTCGGCACCGATTACTTCTCGCGCGACAGCTCGGGCTTCCGTATGGTCGGCGCGCGCAGCGGACGCGTGTTCCGGCTCGGCGATCACCTGCGCGTGCGGCTGATCAACGTGATCATCGACGAGCGCAAGATCGACTTCGAGCTGGCTGACAGCGGCGGCGCGCGCGCGATCCGCGGACCGTGGCAGCGACGCGGCAAAGTTCGGCGATGAGCGAAACGACGATCGTTTTTGGCTTGCACTCCGTTCGCGCGCTGCTGCAGCGGCGTCCGAAAAGCGCTGCGCTCCTGGTGTTGCAAAAGGGACGAGAGGATGCGCGCTCGACGGAGCTGCAGCGTCTCGCGGAGGCAGCCGGCGTTCGTATCGAATGGCGCGACGCGCACGAGCTGGACCGGCTCGCGGGCAACGAGCATCACCAGGGTGCGTGCTTGCAGATTCGCCCGCTCGGGCCGCAAGGCGAAGGTGCCCTGGATGAGCTGCTCGACAAGGCCGCAGCGCCGCCGCTGCTCCTGGTTCTCGACGGCGTCCAGGACCCGCACAACCTCGGGGCGTGTCTGCGTACCGCGGATGCCGCCGGCGCGATCGCTGTCATCGTTCCGCGGGATCGCGCGGCTGGTCTCACGCCGACGGTTCGTAAGGTCGCCTCCGGCGCTGCCGAAGCGATGCCGCTGATCCAGGTCGTGAACCTGGCGCGCACCTTGCGCTGGCTGAAGGAGCGGGATGTCTGGGTCGTCGGCGCCGACGACCAGGCGCCGAAATCGGTCTTCGAGGCACCGCTGACCGGCCCATTGGCGCTGGTACTGGGCGCCGAGGGCGCGGGCCTCCGCCGGCTGACACGGGAGAACTGCGACCTGCTGGTCGGCATTCCGATGGCGGGGACCGTGGAAAGCCTGAACGTGTCGGTGGCGGCCGGGGTGCTGTTGTTCGAGGCCGCCCGGCAGCGACGCGCTGGCTAGTCCTTCCTGCTTCCGCTACTATGCGCGCCCCGCCGAGCATGTGCCCGGCGGTAACTCCTTGCCTCACCGCAGATTCTCGCTGACGGGAGGCACATCCACGAGGAGCAGCAATGCGACATTACGAGATCGTTTTCCTGGTCCATCCCGACCAGAGTGAGCAGGTTCCAGCGATGCTGGAGCGCTACAAGGGCATGATCGCGGCCGGCAACGGCACCGTGCACCGCCTCGAAGATTGGGGCCGGCGCCAGCTGGCGTTCCCGATCGCGAAGGTCCACAAGGCCCACTACGTCCTGATGAACATCGAGTGCGACAGCAAGACGCTGGGCGAGCTGACCGGCGGCTTCCGCTTCAGCGACGCCGTGCTGCGCCACCTGGTGATCAAGATGGACGCGGCGGTCACCGAGCCATCGCCGATGGCCAAGGGCGACGACGAGACGCGCGACGAGCGCTTCGTCGATGACGGCGACGACGATTCGCCGCGCGCCGACGCCTGATCTGCCCTTCACTCTTTTCGGAGACCTTCCATGGCCCGCTTTTTCCGCCGCCGCAAGTTCTGCCGCTTCACTGCCGAAGGCATCGAGCAGATCGACTACAAGGATCTCGGCATCCTGAAGAGCTACATCACGGAGACCGGCAAGATCGTTCCGAGCCGGATCACCGGGACCAAGTCGCACTACCAGCGCCAGCTCGCGATCGCCGTCAAGCGTGCGCGTTACCTGGCGCTGTTGCCGTACACCGATCAGCACTGAGCTGACGTAGCGAGGTGCGCGCCGCGTTTGCTACGTGGCGCGCGTGACCATGCATCGTGCAATAGCCGCCTGGTTGACCGAGCGTCCGTGGCGCGCCGCCGGCGTGATCGCGTTCTGCGGCGTGCTCACGCAACTGGTACCGCCGCTCACGGTGTTCGTGTGTGCGATTCCCGTGCTGAGCGCCCTGCGCTTCGACGCGCGCAACGGCTTGATCGTCGCCGCGATCGGCACCGGCGCGGCGACGTACATCACGTACTCGCTGGCGTCGTCGGTGATGGCCGGCACGTTCATCGGCATCGCACTGACGTTCTTCGGTCCGCTCGCGCTCGGCGTGCTGCTGAAGCGCACCGGGTCGCTGAATTTGTGCTTCCAGGTGGCGGTGCTCGCCATCGGCGTGTTGCTCGCTATCGTGCACGCCGCGCTGCCCGATCCTGTCGGGTTCTGGAAGCCGCTGCTGCTGCAGATGCTGGACTCGATGCAGCAGGCGGGGATCAAGCTCGAAGGCGATCGCAACGCGCTGGTGGACGGCTGGGCGCCGGCGATGTGGGGCGCGCTTGGTGGGCTGACGCTCGCCACGCTGTTCGGCTCGATGCTGTTGGGCCGCTGGTGGGACTCTTTGGTGCGCGCGCCGGGAGCGTTCGGTGCCGAGTACCGCAATCTGCGGCTCGGTGTCGCACTCGGCGTCGTGGTTACCGTGGTGTTCGTCCTGGCGATCGTGACCAACCGCCCGTTGATCTCGGCGCTCGCCTGGGTCGCGTTCGTCGCGCTGGCGTTCCAGGGGCTGGCGGCCGCGCATCGCATGCGCGCCAGCGGCCGGCTCAATCGCGGCTGGCTGGCGGCGATCTATCTGCTGCTGATCGTGCCGCTGTCGTCGATGCTGACGATGTTCGTGCTCGCCAGCTGGGGTTTTGCTGACAATTGGTTGCGGCCGCGTCGGCCGGCAAGCCTGTAGACTTCAATTTGTGACTCGGTAGGTGCTCTCATGGAAATCATTCTTCTGCAGAAAGTCGCCAACCTCGGCAACATCGGCGACCGCGTCAAGGTGAAGCCGGGCTACGGCCGCAACTTCCTGCTGCCGCAAGGCAAGGCGACGCTCGCCACGCCCGACAACATTGCCAAGTTCGAAGCGCGTCGCCACGAGCTGGAGAAGGCGGCGGGCGACGAGTTGTCCAAGGCGCAGGCGCGTGCCAAGAAGCTGGAGGGCTTCAGGCTGTCGCTCAGCGCGAAGGCGGGTGGTGAAGGCAAGCTGTTCGGCTCGATCGGCACTTCGGATATCGCCGAAGCGACCAGCAAGGCGGGCTTCGAAGTCGAGCGCTCGGAAGTGCGTCTGCCGCACGGCCCGATCCGCCAGGCTGGCGAGCACGTCGTGCAACTGCACCTGCACACCGACGTCACTGTCGATCTGCCGGTGACGATCGTCGCCGAGGAATAGGTCGGGCCGTAGCCCGACTGCGCTCGTGGCCGAGCCTGAATCCAAAGTCGCCGTCGTCGGGCCGCGTCGGGCCCGCGACAAGGCTGCGGTCGACGAGATCCGGGTGCCGCCGCACTCGGTGGAAGCAGAACAGGCGGTGCTCGGCGCGCTGATGCTCGACAACCGCGCGTGGGACACCATCGCGGACCGCCTGGTCGCCGACGACTTCTATCGTCGCGATCATCAACTGATCTTCGAAGCCATTGCCGAGCTCGCCGGTCGCAGCGAGCCTTCCGATGCGGTCACGCTGTCGGAGTGGCTGGGGCGCAAAGGCGTCTCCGAGGAAACCGGCGGACTCGTCTACCTCGCCGGCCTGGTCCGCGACACACCCAGCGCCGCAAACGTTCGTGCTTACGCCGACGCAGTGCGCGAGCGTTCTACGCTGCGTCGCCTGATCACCATCGGCGGCGAGATTGCCTCGAGCGCTTTCGAACCCGAGGGCCGTGCGGCCACCGAGCTGGTGGACGAAGCCGAGCGGAAAGTCTTCGAGATCGCCGAGTCCGGCAACAAAGCAGGCTCGGGCTTCATTGCGCTGAAGGAAGAGCTGGGCGGCGTGATCGATCGCCTCGACATGCTGCACCAGTCGAGCGGTGCGCTGACCGGCGTCAGCACCGGCTTCAACAAGCTCGACGAGATGACCGCCGGACTGCAGAAGGGCGACCTGATCGTCGTCGCCGGACGTCCGTCGATGGGCAAGACGACGTTCGCGCTGAACATCGCCGAGAACGCGGCGTTCGGGCCGGCCAAGGCGAAGGTCGGCGTGTTCAGCATGGAGATGTCGCGCGAGCAGCTGGCGTTCCGCATGATCTCCTCGCTCGGCCGCGTCGATCAGGGTCATCTGCGCACCGGCAATTTCGGCGACGAGGAATGGTCGCGCATCAACACCGCGATCAACATGATGAAGTCCGCGCAGATCTTCATCGACGACACCGGTGCGCTGACGCCGACCGAAGTGCGCGCACGCGCGCGCCGCCTGAAGCGCGAGCACGGGCTGGACTTGATCGTGCTGGACTATCTGCAGCTGATGCAGGTGCCGGGCACGAAAGAAAATCGCGCGACCGAAATCTCCGAGATCTCGCGCTCGCTCAAGGCGCTCGCCAAGGAGCTCAAGGTGCCGGTGATCGCGCTGTCGCAGCTCAATCGCAGCGTCGAGCAGCGCACCGACAAGAAGCCGGTGATGTCGGACCTGCGCGAATCGGGCGCCATCGAGCAGGACGCCGACCTGATCATCATGATCTATCGCGACGAGGTGTACGACCCGAACACCACGCGCAAGGGCATCGCCGACATCATCATCGCCAAGCAGCGTAACGGCCCGATCGGCGACGTGCAGCTGACGTTCCTCGGCAAGTACACGAAGTTCGAGAACTTCGCGCCCGAGTACGCCTACGAGAACTCGTGAGCAGCGTTCCGGTCGTCACCGTCGATGCTGCCGCGTTACGCAACAATCTTGCGGTAGTTCGCCGCTTCGCTCCGGGCGCGCGGGTCATTGCCGCGGTCAAAGCCAACGCATACGGTCACGGCCTCGTGCAGGCCGCGCGTGCGCTCGCCGACGCTGACGCTTTCGGAGTGGCGCGCGTCGAGGAAGCGGTTGTGTTGCGCGCCGCTGATATCAAGCATCCGATCGTGGTGCTCGAAGGCGTGTTCGCCGCGAGTCAGCTCGACGTCGCAGCAGCGAACGATCTGCAGCTGGTGGTTCATTCGTTCGAGCAGATCGCGATGCTGGAGCAATACGCTGGCACGCAGCGTTTCGCCGTCTGGCTGAAGGTCGACAGCGGCATGAACCGGCTCGGCTTCCGGCTGGAAGAGCTGGAGGCGGCACATTCCCGGCTGCGCGCGTGCGCGGCGGTCGGCAGCATGAGGCTGCTGACGCATCTCGCTGCTGCGGAGAATGCCGGCGGCCTCGAAACGAAACTGCAGCTCGACCGCTTTCGCGCGGTGAGTGCGCCGCTGCGCTTGGAGCGCAGCATCGCGAACTCCGCCGCCGTCATCGCGTGGCCGGATGCGCATGTGGAGTGGGTTCGGCCGGGCTTGATGCTCTACGGCGCTTCGCCGTTCGACGATCGCAGCGCTGCGGACCTCGGATTGCTGCCGGCGATGACGTTCGCGACGCAAGTGATCGCCGTGCGCAACGTCGCAGCCGGCGAAGCAATTGGCTACAACGGAGTCTGGCGCGCGAAGCGCCGCTCGCGCATCGCTGTCGCTGCGGTGGGCTATGGCGACGGCTATCCGCGCTGCATGCACGCGGGAGCGCCAACGCTGATCAATGGTCGCGAAGCGTCGGTCGTCGGCCGCGTCTCGATGGACATGACAATGATCGACGCGACGGAGTTGCCCGACGTCGCAGTCGGCGACGCAGTCACGCTATGGGGAAAGGGATTGCCCGCGGAGCGCGTCGCGCCGTTCGCCGACACGATCGCGTACGAGTTGTTCTGCCGGATCGCCGAGCGGGTGATGAGGGCGTGATCAGCCCTCGAAGAATCCCATCTTCACGCCGGCCAGCAGGATCACATCGTTGTCCTGCAGCTTCCTGGCCTGCTCGCCGATGCCGCTGCCGTTGACCTGCGGATAGTCGTTCGGCTTGCCGCTGTCGACGTGCACGATGAAGAAACCGTCGGCGCGACGCGTGATCGCCGCGACCTGCACACCCGGTCGGCCGAGCGTCGTGAGTGCTTTGTTCAGCTCGAGCTCGCGTCCTGCGAACGCGCCGCTCAACACCTGCAGCTTGGCCTTGGGCAGTGCGACCGGATGTTCGCCGGTGGCAGAGCTCGAAGGCACTGCGCGAATCGCCGTCGCCGTCGCTCCCGTGGATTTCGGTGCCGGCGGCGGAGCAATCGCGGAAGCTTTCTTCGCCGCGGCGGCAGCAACTGCCGATCCCGGCGTGATCACCATCGTCTTCTCGAACTCATCCGGCTCGCCGTCGGCGCTCTGCGTGTCGACGAAGCGCAGCTGATGGTGACCGACAGTCACGACGTCGCCGTGCTGAAGCGCGTGCTTCTTGATCAGCTTGCCGTTGACGTACGTGCCGTTGGTGCTGTTCAGATCTTCGAGGAACGAGTCGTTGAGAATGTTGATGATCAACGAGTGATGGCCGCTGACTGCCGGGTTGTCGATGCGGATGTCGTTGTCCGGCAGACGACCGATGGTGTAACGCTCCTTGTTCATGTTGTATTCGGCCATGACCGAACCATCCAGGCTTAGGATCAACCGTGCCATGTGCGTCCTCGGAACTCCCGGTGAGTGCGAAATGCTAACCGAACCAGCGCAAGATTCTGTCAACTACGCCCGTCTTCGCTGCGAACGAGTCCACAACTTGAGCAAGGATGATCGACACATTGTCGCGTCCGCCGTTGTCGTTCGATAGCTGAATCAATTGCTTAGCGACCGTTTCGAGACTAGCACTAAAGGTGCTCATAGTTAAGTGAATGTCGTCGTCTTCGACCATGTCGGAGAGACCGTCCGAGCACAGGACGAAGAAGTCCCCCTTCTGAACCGGCTGCTCGTGCACCTCGACCTCGACAGTCGGCTCGACGCCGAGCGCGCGTGTGACGTAGTTCTTATTTGTCGCCCGCTGCGCCTCGGCCTGCGAGTAGAAACCCCGGTCGACCAGCTCCTGCAGCAGCGAGTGGTCCATGGTCATCTGCTCGAAGCGGTTTGCCCTGAGGCGATAAAGCCGGGAATCCCCGACATGGGCAATGGCGACCCGGTTGTCGAAGAACAGGCAGGAGACGATCGTCGTGCCCATGCCTTCGCACTGGGGCTGGGTCTTGGCGGTCTGGTAGATGATCTTGTTGGCGCGCGCGATGGCGTCGCGCAGGACGATGCTCGGCCGTGCCAAGCCGCTCTCCGTGTCCGCCGAGCTCATGTCCTGATGCTCGACCGCCTCCTTGACCAGGCTCATTACGGTTTTGACGGCAATGCCGCTCGCCACTTCGCCGGCGTTGTAGCCGCCCATGCCGTCGGCGAGGACAAACAGGCCGATGTCGGCGTCGACGCCGATCGTGTCCTCGTTGTGCTCGCGGACGCGGCCTACATCGGTGAGGCCGACCGAGCGGATCTTGCCGCGCACTAGTTCGCCCCCCGTTGTCCGCTCACGGGATGAGCCACTCGTGCTTGGGCTGTTCCGGCTGGCCGGGGCCCTGCGCGCCGGCGCAGTCACGCAAGGCGCTCGCCAGCTCCCCGCAGTGGGCAAAGCGGTCGTCGGCGGACTTCGCGAGCGCCCGGGTCAGGATCGGATCGATGCACTCGGGCAGCTCGGGGCGGACCAGCCGCACCGAGGCGTGCGGCTCGGTGGCGATCTTCTGCATCAGGCGCGGCATCGACTCGGCGCGAAACGGCAGCTGGCCGCACAGCAATTGATAGAGGCTGACGCCGAGGGCGAACTGGTCGGAGCGTCCGTCGAGCGGTCGACCCTCCAGCTGTTCCGGCGACATGAATGACGGCGTGCCCAGGACGATTCCCGTTTTGGTTCGGCTTGTATCGGTCAGACGTGCGATACCGAAGTCGGTGATCTTCAACTCGTCCGTGTCGGGATTGAACATTATGTTAGCCGGTTTTATATCGCGGTGGACCACGTTTTGGCGGTGCGCATAGTAGAGGGCGTCCGCGACGCGTGCGACCAACAGCATCGTATTTTTGAAAGGCAGGATGCGCGCGGCTTCTGTGAAATGGCTCATGTGCGTGCCGCGCAGGTATTCCATCGCGATGTAGGCCAGTCCCTGGTCTTCGCCCGCATCGTAGACCGTGACGATCGCCGGATGGTTGAGGCGGCCTGCCATTTCGGCCTCGCGGAAGAACCGCGCGCGCGCCTCCTGCAGATCGTCCTCCTCGAATTCCTGCGCGAGCGGGATTGCTTTGATCGCAACCACGCGGTTGATCTTCGGATCGCGGCCGAGATAGACGGTGCCCATTGCGCCCTTGCCCAGCTCGCGCTCGATTTCGTAGCGGCCGAGCGTGCGCGTCGCGCGCACGTGGCGCGGCTTTGAGTATGCCAAATCCGGATCGGCGGGCTGCGTATCGAGCTCCGGTGGCGTGCGGTCTGGTTCACGAGAAGGCGGCGGCGGCGCCGGCGGCACGCCGCGCGTGATCGGCTGCTCTTTCAAGCGCGTGCGGCGCGCACGCAGGTCACGAAAGTTCGGGTCGCGAGCCGCGATGTAGCTATAGACGTTCGATGCCTTCTGATTCTGTCGGCGTTTTTCGAAATCGTTGCCGAGCTGATAGAGCAGCTCCATCGTCGCCGCGTCGAGCGGGCAGCGGCGGTACGTCTCGAATGCCAGGTCGAGCTGACCCGTGCGCTGGAATTGCTGACCGAGATTGCGCAGGCTGTTCGCAGAAAGATTCTTTTGATCTTCGTTGCGACCGGCCGCGCGGCGCATCAGCTCGCCCGGCACGAACAGGCCGTAGCCGACGACCAGCGCGAGGGCCGGTACGATGAAGCGCACCCAGATCATCGAAGAGCTCAGCAGTCCGACTTCGGTGACGCCGAGGATGACGATGAACAGCACGCTCGCCAGCGCGCCGAACGCAACCCCGAATCGCGGCAGTGCGAACGCAGCGAACAGGATCACCGCGATGGCAACGAGCCATTCGAGCGCGACGGCGTACGTCGGACGCGAATAAACCTTACCGGACACGATGCTCGCCACCACGCTCGCTGTCGTCAGCACGGCGGGCGACGCGTCGCTCGCGGGTGTCGTCACCGTACCGGGCTCGGCGAGCGCCGAGTCGAGGAAGCCGACGATCACGATCTTGTCGCGCAGCTGCTCGACAGGAATGTCGCCGGCCAGCGCGCGCCAGTACGGGAACTGAGCGAACTGGGACGGTTGCGTCGGAAAGTAGTGCGGACGAATCGTCAGTGCTTCACCGAGCAAGCGGGTGCGCTCGTTCAGATGGAGTGCATCGCCCGAGCCGAAGCTCAATGAGGCGGGCGCGACGCTGAGCACGCGCGCGGCTATCGCTGTTCCTAGCGATGGCAGTAATGCTTCTCTGCTCACGCGGACCGCCGCTGCATCCGAGCGAAGCGTTCTGTCGCCGTCCGCGACCGTGAGCGTGTGACCGATCGCAGCCGCCGCTTGCGTCAGTACTGCGGCGGGCGCTGCAACGACGTCGGCAGTTCGTGCCGCGTGCAGCGCGCCTGCGTCGCCACCGGAAAGCACTCGGGCCGGCAATTCGGACTTACCACTGCTGATCTCGGCGAGACGGACATCGGCCGGCAGGACGACATTGCCGTTCGCCTCGATTGCCTGCGCCAGGTGCGCGTCCGGGTCGCGACCGGCACTGGACTCGCCGAGCAGGCGGCGCAGCTCCTGTGCCTGTTGCGAGCCGCCGAGGTCGGATGATTCAAGGAGCGCGAGCGCTGAGCGGAGCCGCTCCGCTTCGCTCGTCCGCGGCGACGTATCCACCGGCACGCTGAACGCCACGACGCGCGCGCCCGCGCCGGTGAGACGCGAAATCAGGCTGGCGTGGACATCGCGCGGCCAGGGCCATTCGCCGAGCTTGGAAATGCTGGCGTCGTCGATCGCGATGACGGCGATATCCGCGCCGGACGGCGCCGGAGTGGCGCGCATCACGCGGTCATAGAGCATGAGCTCCACCGGCGCGTAGGTGGCGGAGGAGATCAGGCGTCCGACGACAATGATGAAGGCTGCTGCCAGCCCCCCGGGAAGCCAGGAAAATCGCGCCAATCTTGCCGCCACCCAGGCACCTCGAACGAAACCGGCGCGAGTATAGACGAATGGCGCGCCTGCAAATCGCGCACGGGCGTCACAGGCCGGGTGCAAACGTGGCACCTGTCCGACAGCGCCTTGAGCTACTGTAGGAATGCCGATCACGTCCTTGTGTACAGCCGATTGGAGAGTCATGGCGAAATCCCGCGAAGTCTTCGTGTGCGACCAGTGCGGCAACGAAAGCCTGCAGTGGCAGGGCCTGTGTCCGATGTGCGGCGCAGGCGATTCGTTGCGGCGCGTGGCCGTCGCGGGCCGGACCAAACCGGAGCGACGCTCGCTGACGGCGAGCACCGCCGACCCGCAGCGGCTGTCGCAGGTCGCCGAGCGCGACGAGCCGCGCGTGCCCACGGGAATGGAGGAGCTCGATCGGGTGCTCGGCGGCGGCCTGGTGCTCGGCTCGGTCACGCTGCTGGGCGGCGACCCGGGCATTGGTAAGTCAACGATGCTGCTGCAGGCAGGCGATGCGCTCAGTCGGGCGACGCCGACGCTCTATGTGACCGGCGAAGAATCGCTGCGCCAGGTCAGCCTGCGCGCCCGCCGCCTGGGTCTGACGGGTGACACGCTGCAACTGCTCGCCGAGACGTCCGTCGACACGATCATCGAACACGCGCGCGATAGCGGCGCGCGGGTGCTGGTCATCGACTCCATTCAGACGATGTTCGCTACCGACGTGGAGTCCTCGCCCGGATCGGCCGCGCAAGTGCGCGAGTCCGCCGCGGCGCTGGTGCGCTTCGCCAAATCGACCGGCATATCGGTGTTGATCATCGGCCACGTCACCAAGGAAGGCGTGATTGCCGGCCCGCGCATCCTCGAGCACATGGTCGACACAGTGTTGTACTTCGAGAGCGATGCCGGCAGTCGCTTCCGGATGGTGCGCGCGGTCAAGAACCGCTTTGGCGCGGCCAACGAAATCGGCGTGTTCGCGATGACAGAGCAGGGCCTCAAGGAAGTAAAGAATCCGTCGGCGATTTTCCTCTCGCAGCACGCACAACCGGTCAGCGGCAGCGCTGTCATGGTGGCGCGCGAAGGCAGCAGGCCGATGCTGATCGAAGTACAGGCGCTGACAGACGATGCGCAGGGGATGAATCCGCGCCGCGTTGCGGTCGGACTCGAAGCGAACCGGCTGGCGCTGTTGCTCGCGGTGCTGCACCGGCACGGTGGCATTGCAACCTCGGGCCGCGACGTCTTCGTGAATGTCGTCGGCGGCGTGCGCATCTCAGAGACCGCGGCCGACCTGCCCGCGGTGCTCGCGACAGTTTCCAGCTCACGCGATGAGCCGCTGGCAGGACGTCTCGTCTGCTTCGGCGAGCTGGGTCTCGCGGGGGAAATTCGCCCGGTGCCGTACGGTGAGGAACGCCTGCGTGAAGCGGCCAAGCACGGCTTCGAGCGGGCGATCGTGCCGGAAGCGAACAAGCCGCGACGCCCGATCGAAGGCTTGCAGGTGATCGGCGTCGAGCGGCTGGCGGACGCGCTACGCAGCGCCTTTTGAGCGCTCGTCGAGCGCCGTGGCCGGCATCGGCCGGATGCGCGCGGTCTTCACGCTGTTGTCGACGGTCTGCAGGATCTCGATCGTCAGATCGCCGAGACGCAGCACGGTGCCGGCCTGCGGCAGCGTTTCCAGGTACTCGACGATCAGGCCGTTGAGCGTGCGCGGTCCGTCGGTCGGCAGATTCCAGCCGAGCGTGCGGTTCAGCACGCGTGCGTTGATGGTGCCGTTCACGACGTAGCTGCCATCCGCTTCGCGGTGGATGTCCTTGTGCAGCGTCGCGGGCGCGCTGGTGAATTCACCGACGATCTCCTCGAGGATGTCTTCCAGCGTGACCAGTCCCTGGATGTCGCCGTACTCGTCGACGACGAGCGCGATGCGGCGCCGGTCGCGTTTGAAGTTGAGCAGCTGCACGTCCAGCGTCGTGCCTTCGGGCACGAAGTACGCTTCGCGCTCGCGCGCCAGCTGCAACAAGTGCTCGCGATCGAAGTCGCCGCGCGCCAGCGCACGCGCAACCTTCTTCATGTGCAGGATGCCGACGATGTTGTCGAGATTGCCCTGGCAGACCGGCAGCCGCGTGTGCGGCGTCGAGCGCAGCGCGTCGAGGATCGTGTCCCAGTCGTCGCTGACGTCGACATACGCGATCTCGCCGCGCGGGATCATGATGTCGTCGACGCTCATCGACTGCAGCCCGACCATCTTGTCCGCGAGCTGCGCGCGATCGGCTGCAGCGGCTGGATCGTTGGCGCTGATCGAGCGTGGACGGCGTGCGGGTGTACGGCGCGCGGCGAGTGCAAATCCCGCGGCGATTCCGGCCGCCGCCGCTACGACGGCGATCAGAACGCAGGCCATTGCGGAGAACGTGAGCAAGTGCGCGGCCCGTAGCTGAGCGCTAGCCCCAATGCCGACCGAGGATGGATTCGAGCACGATCTTCGAGCCGAAGTACGCCAGCCCGAGCAACGCGAATCCGCTCAGCGCCCAGTTGGTCGCAGTGCGTCCGCGCCAGCCGAAGCGCCAGCGCCCGAACAGCAGCACCGCGAACACAACCCATGCGAGACACGACAGCACAGTTTTGTGAACCAGATGCTGTGCGAACAGGTTGTCGACGAACACGAAGCCGCTGAACAACGCCAGCGTGAGCACTGCAAAGCCCGCGGCGAGCGCTTGGAACGTGCCCGCCTCGAGCGCTTCCACCGACGGCAGCGCCGTCAGCCAGCCCAGCGGTTTGCGGCTCCGCAGACGTTGATCGAGCAATCGCAACGCGACCGCCAACGCAACAGCGATCGTGAGCAGCGCGTACGCAAGAGTCGACAGCACGACGTGCGCGGCGATTTCCCAGCTGGGTCCATCGACGATCGGGGCACCGCCGCCGCCTCTGACGGTAGTCGCCGCGACCACGCCCGCGACTGCGGTGAGCACCGCGCTGATGCCCGCAAAGCGCGGCCGCAGCCACGCTGTACCGACTGCGATCAACCCGATCGGCCAGCCGATCAGCGACGCCGTTTCCGCGATGGTGAACGACAAGACTGGCCGATCGAACAGCCCGCGCCACAGCAGCACGGCGTGCAATACGAGAGCGATCAGACCGAGTGCGATGCCGGCAATGCGGCGACCGTGAGCAGCATGCTCGCCGGCGCGGTAGACGCTGGATGCGAGCCACGCGGCACAAGCGAGATAGCACGCAAGAACGACGACGGAAAACACAGCTGGGTGTTGGTACGCGCGTGACGAACGGTACGCACAGGCTACACTATCCGCCCCCCGCTATCCGCAATCCACCGTTCCCGCCCATGTTCGACAAACTGACCGAGCGCCTGCAGGGCGTCATCGAAAGCCTGCGCGGCCGCGGGCGTCTGACCGACGAGAATATTGCAGACACATTGCGCCAGGTGCGCATGGCGCTGCTCGAGGCCGACGTCGCGCTGCCAGTGGTCAAGACCTTCATTGAGGCCGTGCGCGCCAAGATCGTCGGTCAGGAGCTCGACAAGAGCCTGACGCCGGGCCAGACGCTGGTGCGCATCATCAACGACGAGCTGGTCGCGCTGATGGGCGAGGGCGTGCGGCCGCTGAATCTGCGCGCGCAGCCGCCGGTCGTGATCCTGCTCGCGGGCCTGCAGGGCGCCGGCAAGACGACCTCCGCCGCCAAGCTCGCGAAGTGGCTGAAAGAGAACGAGCGCAAGAAAGTGCTGCTCGCCAGCACCGACGTGTATCGACCCGCCGCGATCCTGCAGCTGGAGCGGCTCGCGACGCAGCTCGACATCGGCTTCTTCCCGTCGGATCCGAAAAAGTCGGCCGTCGTGCTGGCGCGAGAAGCGTTAACCGAAGCGCGCCGCTCGCTGTTCGACGTCCTCATCGTGGACACCGCAGGACGCCTGCACGTCGACGACGAGATGATGGTCGAGATCCGCGAGATCAGTTCCGCCGTTTCGCCGACCGAAACGCTGTTCGTGGTCGACAGCATGGCTGGCCAGGACGCGGTCAATGCCGCGCGTGCGTTCGGTCAGGCGCTCAGCCTCACCGGCGTCGTGCTGACCAAGACGGATGGCGACGCCCGTGGCGGCGCCGCACTGTCGGTCCGGCAGGTCACCGGTCAGCCGATTCTGTTCATGGGCACCGGCGAAAAGACCGAGGCGCTGGAAGTCTTCCAGGCCGAGCGCGTCGCCTCGCGCATCCTCGGCATGGGCGACGTGCTGGCGCTGGTGGAAAACGTCACGCGCAACGTCGACCGCGAGCAGGCCGAGAAGCTGGCCCGCAAGCTGAAGAAGGGTAAGGACTTCGATCTGGAGGACCTGCACGACCAGTTGCAGCAGGTCGAAAAGATGGGCGGCCTGGGCGCGCTCATGGACAAGCTGCCGGCGCAGCTGGCCAGCAAGGCGGCGTCCGCGCCTCAGGCCAACGACAAGGAGATCAAGCGCCAGATCGCTGTCATCCGTTCGATGACGCCGGGCGAGCGCCGCTTCCCCAAGAACATCGATGCTTCGCGCAAGCGGCGCATTGCGGCCGGATCCGGGGTGCACGTCTCCGAGGTCAACCGCCTGCTCAAGAACTACCTGCAGATGCAGAAAATGATGAAAACGATGTCCAAGGGCGGGGGTCTGCGGCGCCTGATGGGGGCGTTCGGCGGGGGACCCCCCAAGTTCTAGCCAAAAAAATAGCCTGGGGCCTGATTTTTCAGTAACATTCGCGCCCTTTTACCGGGACGGGGCCCAGGCCCATCCCGCCTCCAGCTCAATTCCGAGGCTTTTGCAGCAATGGTCACGATCCGGCTCACCCGCCGCGGGGCGAAGAAGCAGCCCTTCTACCACGTCGTCGTCACGGACAGCCGTATCCGCCAGGGCGGCACCACGCTGGAGCAGGTGGGGTATTTCAACCCGGTTCCGGCCGGCAAGCAGCGCCGCCTGGAGCTGAACCTGGACCGCATCGACTACTGGGTCGGCAAGGGCGCCAAGCCGTCCGACCGCGTCGCCGAGCTGGTCAAGAAGCATCGCAAGCAGGCCGCTGCGGCCTGAGCTCAGTATTAACGTGTCCCGGCGCGTCGTCCTGGGCCAGGTGGGCGGGGCGTTCGGGGTCCAGGGCTGGGTCAGGATTCAGTCCTACACCGATCCGCCCGCCAACATTCTCAAGTACGAACGCTGGCAGCTCGGACGAGCCGGGCAGTGGCGTGAGGTCGAGGTCGAAGACGGCAAGGTGACGGCGAAGGGCGTGCTCGCCAAGCTCGTGGGAGTCGAAACCCCCGAGGATGCGCGCCTCGCCACCGGCTCCGAGATCGCGGTGACGCGCGAGGAGCTGCCGAAACCGGCACCGGGCGAGTACTACTGGAGCGACCTGGAAGGACTGGCCGCGTTTGGCCAGAACGACCAGCCGCTGGGACGCATCGAGGAATTCCGGGCGACCCCGGCCGGCACCGTGGTCGTGATCCGGGGCGAACGCCAGCACTGGGTGCCGTTCGTCAAGGAGCGAATCGTTTCCGTCGATCTCGACGCCGGGCGCGTCGTGTTGGACTGGGACGCGGACTGGTGAGACATGTCTGGTGAAGACATGCGCATCGAAGTGGTGACGCTGTTCCCGGAGTTCGTCGGGCAAGCGGTGCGCGTGGGCGTGCTGGGTCGCGCGATCGAAGCGGGCCGGGTTGCGGTGAACGCAACCACGCCGCGCGAATTCGCCACCGACGTGCATCGGACGGTCGATGACCGGCCGTACGGCGGCGGGCCGGGAAGGGTGTTGAAGAGCGAGCCTGCGCGCCCGGCAATCCGTGCAGCGAAGGCGCGACTGCCGGCGGGAAGCCGCAGCGTCTATCTGGCCGCCGACGGCGCGCCGCTGACGCATGCGTTGGCGCGAGAGTTCGCGCAGCTGCCGGGATTGATGTTGCTCGCGGGACGCTACGAAGGTGTCGACGAGCGACTGATCGAGTCGGAGATCGATGCGAGTGTGTCGATCGGCGACTACGTGTTATCGGGCGGCGAGCTGCCCGCGCTGGTGCTGATCGACGCTGTAGTTCGCCTGTTGCCGGGCGTGCTCGGCGACGGCGAATCGGCGGAGCAGGACTCGTTTGCGAACGGGCTGCTCGACTGGCCGCACTACACGCGGCCCGAAGTGTTCGAGGGACGTGCGGTGCCGGAAGTACTCGCGAGCGGTAATCACGCTGCGATCCGGCGCTGGCGCACCAAGCAGGCGCTGGGCCGGACGTGGCTGCGGCGACCGGAGTTGATAGCGAAGCTGACGCTGAGCGCTGAAGAGCAGCGGCTGCTGGATGAATTCAAGACTGAATTGCCCAAGTAGTGGGACAGGTAAGCAACATGAGCAACATCATTGCCCAGCTCGAGAGCGAAGGCCTCGACAAGAAGATTCCGGACTTCTCGCCCGGCGACACCGTGGTCGTCGAAGTGAAAGTGAAGGAAGGCGACCGTGAGCGCGTGCAGGCCTACGAAGGCATCGTCATCGCGCGGCGCAATCGTGGCTTCAACTCCTCGTTCACCGTGCGCAAGATTTCTCACGGCGAAGGCGTCGAGCGCGTGTTCCAGACCTACAGCCCGTCGATCGGCGCGATCACGGTCAAGCGTCGCGGCAACGTGCGTCGGGCCAAGCTGTACTACCTGCGCGATCTGACCGGCAAGGCGGCGCGCATCGAAGAAAAGGTGTAACGGTAAGTGTCGGGCTAAAGCCCGACCTACAGTACACTCACGCGCGGAGGAATTTGTGATGCGCGTGGCCGTGTTCTTCGTTTCCCTCACGCTGGCCGCGACCGCGGCCAGCGCCAGCTCCAAGACCGACAAGGTCATCGAAAACGTCCGTCTGCCGACGGGCTTCAAGCTCGAGGTCTACAGCGATCAGGTGCCGGGCGCGCGCTCGATGGCGCTCGGTCAGAAAGGCACGCTGTTCGTCGGCACTCGCGCTCGCGGCGGTAAGGTTTACGCAATCAGCGGCACGCCGGGCACTGCGGCGAAGCCCACGGTTCGCGTCATCGGCGACAATCTCAACACACCGAACGGCGTCGCCTTCCACGACGGCGCGCTGTACGTCGCCGAGATCAATCGTCTGACGCGCTACGACGACATCGAGAACTCACTCGACAACGTGCCGCAGCCGAAAGTCGTGCGCGACGATCTGCCGAAGGACGGCCATCACGGCTGGCGCTACATCGCGTTCGGCCCGGACAACAAGCTCTACTTCCCGATCGGCGCGCCTTGCAACGTCTGCAACGAGCCGAAGTACGCGATGATCACGCGCATGAACGCCGACGGCTCAGGTCAGGAAGTGTTCGCGCGCGGCGTGCGCAACACGGTCGGCTTCACCTGGCATCCGGTGACCAAGCAGCTCTGGTTCACGGATAACGGTCGCGACTGGCTCGGCGACGACACGCCGCCGTGCGAGCTCAACGTCGCAGCGCGCGCCGGTCTCGACTTCGGCTTCCCGTACTGTCACGGCAAGGACATCAAGGATCCGGAGTTCGGTCAGCTCGGCGAGTGCAGCAAGATCACGCCGCCGGCGCAGTTGCTCGGCCCGCACGTCGCGCCGCTCGGCGTGAAGTTCTACACGGGCACGCGCTTTCCCGAAACGTATCGCGGCGACGCCTTCATCGCCGAGCACGGCTCGTGGAATCGCAAAGAGAAGAACGGCTATCGCATCACGCGCGTGAAGATCGACGGCACGCACGGCGTGAAGTACGAGCCGTTCGCCACCGGCTTCAATCGCGGCGATGACGTGTTCGGCCGGCCGGTCGATCTGCTGGTGCTGCAGGACGGCTCGATGCTGATGTCCGACGACACTTCCGACGCGATCTATCGCATTTCGTACGCTGCGCCATGAAAGCTCTCGCTACGTTCTTTGGCTTCGTCTGGCGTGTGCTGGACGGGCTGCGCAAAGTGATGCACCTGATCGTATTGCTGGTGCTGTTTCTCGGCATCGGCGCGGCGCTGTCGCCCGCCATCCCGATCGTTGCTCACAAGACTGCACTGGTGATCGCGCCGCAAGGCACGCTCGTCGAGCAGCTGGCGGGCGATCCGTTCGATCGCGCGGTGGCGGCGTTGTATGGCCAGCAGCGCGCCGAAACTCTCGTGCGCGATCTGGTCGATGCGATCGAGGCTGCGAAGAGCGACAAGCGCGTCGAAGTGCTGGTGCTCGATCTCGGTCAGATGGCCGGCGGCGGCGTGGCTAAGCTCGAGGAGGTCGCGGCGGCGATCCGCGATTTCCGCACCAGCGGCAAGAAAGTGTTCGCGTACGGCGATGGTTACGACCAGGCGCAGTACTACCTGGCGGCGCAGGCCGACCAGATCTATCTCGATCCGCAGGGACTCGTGCTCATCGACGGCTTCGGTTACTACCGCACGTTCCTCAAGGGGCTGATCGACAAGCTGGCGGTCGACGTCAACGTGTTCCGCGCCGGCAAGTTCAAGTCCTACACCGACCAGTTCAGTCGCAGCGACATGTCGGAGACGGAAGAAGAAGAAAGCCTCGCGTGGCTCAACTCGCTGTGGTCGCGGTATCAGGCCGGTATCGTCAAAGCGCGTCAGCCGGAGCACATGGCAGAAGGCGCCATCGCCGACTACGCCAATAATTTTGCCGTTCTGGCGAAAGCGCATCGCGGCGACCTCGCCGCGGTCGCGCTCGAGAAAGGATTGGTGACCGAGCTCAAGTCGCGGCGCGAGTTCGAAGACCAGATGAAGAAGCTCGTCGGCGAAGACGAAAGTGAGCACACCTTCCGCGGCGTGCCCCACTGGGACTACCTTGCCAACGTCCGCCCGGCGCACGCGCTGCATCTGGATGGCGAGCGCGTCGGCGTGATCGTCGCTTCCGGTGAGATTCTCGACGGCGAGCAGCCGCCCGGGACCGTCGGCTCCGATTCACTCGTACGACTGATGCGCCAGGCGTTGCATAACGAAGCGATCAAGGCAGTCGTGCTGCGCATCGACAGCCCTGGTGGCAGCGTGTTCGCTTCGGAAGTGATTCGCCGCGAGGTCGATGCCTTGCGCAAGGCCGGCAAGCCGGTGGTGGCATCGATGAGCAGCGTCGCGGCCTCCGGTGGCTACTACATCGCGATGGATGCCGACGAGATCTGGGCGAGCCCGGCGACGCTGACGGGATCGATCGGCGTGTTCGCGGTCTTTCCGACCGTCGAGCACACGCTCAACAAATTCGGCATCACGATCGATGGCGTCGGCACCACGCCGCTCGCGGACTCGATCCGGCTGGACCGGACGCTGTCGGACGGTGCCAAGGACATCCTGCAATCGTCGGTCGAGCATACGTACCGCGAGTTCGTCGAGCACGTCGCCTCGGCGCGCAACAAATCCTTCGATGACATCGATGCCGTCGCGCAAGGGCGCGTGTGGGCCGGCGCCGATGCCGCCAAGCACGGGCTCGTCGATCATCTCGGCTCGTATAAGGACGCGCTGAATGCAGCGGCAAAGCTTGCGAAGCTCGGCAAGGACTACAAGGTCGAGTACATCGAGCCGCCGCTTGGTTGGCGTGAAGCGATTGCGCTGCAGTCGCAGGCGCTCGCGGCGCGCTTCGCGCACGCGGTCGCGCCGGAGCAGAAACTGCTGAAAGAGGCGCGGCGGTTGTTCGAGCCGGTGGAAACGGAGTTGGCGCGGCTGTCGCGGTTCACGGATCCGAAGCAGGTGTATTACTACTGCCCTTGTTCGGTGAACTAGGCACGGATTGTCGGGCTGAAGCCCGACCTACACGTTTCTACTTCTCCCAGTTCATCACGACTTTGCCCGACTGGCCGCGGCCCATGATGTCAAAGGCTTGTTGGTACTGCGTGTAGGGGAAGCGGTGCGTGATGACCGGGCGGATGTTCAGGCCGCTCTGCAGCAGCGCGGCCATCTTGTACCAGGTCTCGAACATCTGCCGGCCGTAGATGCCCTTGATCGTCAGGCCCTTCAGGATGACTTCGTTCCAGTCGATCGCGACTTCGGTCGGCGGAATGCCGAGCATCGCGATGCTGCCGCCGTGATGCATGGTCCGCAGCATGTCGCGCAATGCCGCCGCGTTGCCTGACATCTCCAGGCCGACATCGAAACCTTCCTGCATGCCGAGCTGCTTCATCGCGTCTTCGAGCTTGTCGCGCGTGACGTTGAGCGCGAGCGTCGCGCCCATCTTGCGCGCCAGTTCGAGACGGTAATCGTTGACGTCGGTGATCACCACGTTGCGCGCGCCGATGAAGCGCACGATCGCGGCAGCCATGATGCCGATCGGACCCGCGCCGGTGATCAGTACGTCCTCGCCCACGACGTCGAACGCGAGCGCGGTGTGCACAGCGTTGCCGAGCGGATCGAGGATTGCGGCGATCTCGTCGTCGATCGCAGCCGGCAGCTTGAAAGCGTTGAAGGCCGGGATCACCACGTACTCGGCGAAGGCGCCGGGACGATTCACGCCGACGCCGACTGTGTTACGGCACAGGTGACGACGCCCAGCGCGGCAATTGCGGCAATAGCCGCAGGTGATGTGACCTTCGCCGGAGACGCGGTCGCCGGGTTTGAACCCCGAGACTTCGCTGCCGATCTCGACCACCTCGCCGCAGTATTCGTGTCCAACCGCCATCGGCACCGGGATGGTCTTCTGCGCCCAGGCATCCCAGTTGTAGATGTGCATGTCGGTGCCGCAGATGGCGGCACGCTTGACGCGGATCAGGACGTCGTTCGGACCCGGGCTGGGCTTGGCGATGTCCTGGAGATCGATGCCGGTGGCGGCGCGAGCTTTGACGAGTGCGTGCATAAGGCGCGGAATTCTAGACTACGTGCAGTTCTTTGCCGATCTTCGTGAAGGCGGCGATTGCGCGATCGAGTTGCTCGCGCGTGTGCGCCGCTGACATCTGCGTACGGATGCGAGCTTTGCCTTGCGGCACGACCGGGTAGGAGAACCCGATCACGTACACGCCTTCGTCGAGCAGCTTGCGCGCGAAGTCGGACGCGAGCTTCGCGTCGCCGAGCATGACCGGAATGATCGGATGCTCGCCGGGCACGAGGTTGAAGCCCGCAGCGGCCATGCCTTTACGAAAATGCGCCGCGTTCTCCCACAGGCGAGTGCGCAGCGTCGTGTCCGCTTCGAGCATGTCGAGCACGCGCAGGCTCGCCGCAGCGATGAACGGCGGGATGCTGTTGGAGAACAGGTACGGACGCGAGCGTTGCCGCAGCCACGCGATGACTTCCTTGCGGCCCGACGTGTACCCGCCGCTCGCACCGCCCAGCGCTTTGCCGAGCGTGCCGGTGAGAATGTCGACGCGATCGATCACGCCGCGCAGCTCGTGCGTGCCGCGGCCACGCGCGCCGACGAAACCGGTCGCGTGCGAGTCGTCGACCATCACCAGCGCGTCGTAGCGGTCAGCCAGATCGCAGATGTCCTTGAGGCGCGCGATCACGCCATCCATCGAGAACACGCCGTCGGTCGCGATCAAGCGAACGCGGCACTTGCTCGCCTCCTTGAGGCGCGCTTCCAGCTCGTCGAGGTCGTTGTTGGCGTAGCGGAAGCGCTGCGCTTTGCACAGGCGCACGCCGTCGATGATGCTCGCGTGATTCAGCGAGTCGCTGATCACCGCGTCCTGCTCGTCGAGCAGCGTTTCGAACAGTCCGCCGTTCGCATCGAAGCACGAGGAATAGAGGATCGTGTCCTCGGTGCCCAGGAAGCGGCTCAGCCGCGCTTCCAGCTCCTTGTGAATCTCCTGTGTGCCGCAGATGAACCGCACGGAGGCCATGCCGTATCCGTAGCGATCGAGCGCGCGCTGCGCGGCTTCGCGCACCGACGCGTCGTTGGCGAGCCCGAGATAGTTGTTCGCGCACAAATTGACGACTTCTCCACCGGCGCCGACGCGGACGACGGCGCTCTGCGCGGAGGAAAGAACCCGCTCTGGCTTGAACAAGCCCTGGGTTTTCAGCTGCTCGGTCTCGCGGCTCAGCCGCTGGAGGATTTCACCCTTCACGAACGTGTCCTCGGCTCGCACGAAAGGGGCGAATTGTGCCATTGCGCGGAATCCAGCTCGAATTCCGATATGCAGGATCGAATTTGACTCTTGAGCCCGAATTGCGATTTTTCTACCATCGGTACGACCGCAGAGCTACTGGCTGTTCTGCAGATAACAAACTTCGGATAACCGGTAGGTTCCGAAAATGGGGGATCACATGAAGGTGAATCAGCGAAATCTGCTGACTTGCGCCGTCAGCAGCGTGCTCGGCATTTCGGCAAGTGCCGCACTGGCGCAGGAAGGCGGCCGCTCCGCAACGAGCGTCCTGGAAGAGATCATCGTCACGGCGCAGAAGCGCAGCGAAGGACTGCAGGACGTGCCGGTAGCCGTCTCGGCTTTCACGAGCCAGACGCGCGATCTCATCGGCGTAAACACGATCGGTGATCTCACCGACTTCACGCCCGGCCTCTCGTATGCCACCACGCTCGACCGCATGAGCCTGCGTGGCGTTGGCCGACTGACGAACAACTACGGCTCCGATCCCGGCATCGCGACGTACTCCGACGGCTTCTATACCGCGAGCAACGTCGAAGCCGGCAAACGCCCGATGTTCACCGAGCGTATCGAAGTGCTGCGTGGCCCGCAGGGCACGCTGTACGGCCGCAACTCGATCGGCGGCGCGCTCAACGTCATCTCCAAGCGACCGACCGACACCTGGCAAGGCGAGGTTCGCGCGGTCGCCGGCAACTACGACACGCAGATCTTCGACGGCTCGCTCTCCGGCCCGCTCACCGATTGGCTGCGCTTCAAGGTGGGCGGCAGCACCGGCGGCCAGGGCGCCGGCTTCTTCCGCGACGTCAGCGACGGTCATACCGAAGGCAACGTCGGCGACGATCTGTACGTCGAAGGCCAGCTCGAGTTCAACATCGGCGACAGCTTCGAGGGCTGGTTCAAATACGCGCACTCGGAGTGGAATCAGGCGCGGCGCACGGTGGTACAGATCACACCCGATGACATCGCGCCGGTTTACTTCGGCGGCCTGTTCCCCAACGCCACGTTCAACGGACCGCAGAATCCCGCGTCGTTCAACAGCGCGTCCGGTCCGCCGGTGTTCCGCATCGGCGGTGCGCCGTACGTTGCGACCAATCCGTCGCTGAACGATCCGCGCACCTTCGACACCGATACGCCGTTCCACACCGACCTCGACAACGTGCACATCTACACGCTCGAGCTCATCTGGCACACGGGCTTCGCGGATGTGAAGTACGTCGGCGGCTACCAGGGCTACACGTATCAACAGGTCTCCGACTTCGACACGGTCGCGCGCGGTCCTTACACCGTCGCGGTCGGCGGCATTCCGAACCCGGCGGTGCCAGGCACGTTCTTCCTGCAGCCGACGGTGTTCACGATCCAGCCGAACGTCGAAGCGTTCTACCTGGAGGACAAGGAGTACTACAGCAACGAGATCAACCTGATCTCGAACGGCGACGGTCCGTTCCAGTGGATCCTCGGTCTCTATCAGTATCACGAGCAGGTGTATCAGCCGTCGGGCGTACGCGTGCCGCTGCAAGCGGAACTGGATCAGCCGCGCAGTGCCGGCGGCGCTCCGGCGACTTCGCTCGGACCGCCGAATCCGGATCGGATCCTGCAGAACGCCGGCGCTTACCTCGATGCCGATGCGCGCGCGGTGTTCGGTCAGATCGACTACGCCTTCACCGACCATTGGAAGATGACGCTCGGTGCGCGCTACACCGAGGACAACAAGGACGCGGATGAATTCCGCACCCGCGTGCTGTACGGATTTGCGACCCGCATTCCGACAGGTTCGCCCGGCGCCGGCTTCTGGACCGGCCTGCCGTACTCGTTCTACAGCGAGATCAATCGGCAGAACCACCTGTCCGGCGACTGGAGCGCGACGACTGGTACAGCCGGCCTGGAGTGGACGCCGAGCTCCGACACGCTGGTGTTCGCCAAGTACACACGCGGCTACAAGAGCGGCGGTTTCAACGCCGGTGCCTTTGCGGGCGAAGCCGGTTACACCGATCCGGAGTTCATCAACTCGTACGAGCTCGGCTGGAAGCAGACGATCGCGGAGCGGCTGACCGCGAACCTCTCGCTGTTCTTCTACGACTACAAGGATGCGCAGTACCCCTCGACGGTGCGCGACCCCGTGTCGAACATCAACGAGACGCGCTTCTTCAATCTGGAGAAGGCGACTTCGATGGGTGCGGAGCTGGAGGCGACCTGGGCAGCGACCGACGCGTTGCAGTTCATTCTCAGCTACTCGTACCTGGACACGGAGATCGACGATAAGCGCTGCTTCGTCGACAACGCCGACACCGGCGTCACCGGCGTCATGGTTTCGCCGCAAGCGAAGCCGTGCTCGACGCCGGTGGCCGGCCTGCAGACGGGTCAGTCGCTGGATGGCAGCGCGCTGCCCAGCTCACCGAAGAACAAGGCGGCGCTGAACGCGAATTACACGTTCTTCACGCCGGCGGGCAACCTGACGCTGTCCGGCAGTTGGACATATCGCGACAAGGCGTACTACTCGGTGTTCTCGCGCGATCACTATCTCGCGCCGGCGTACGACGAGGCCGATCTGCGCGTGCTGTGGAACGAGCCGAACAATCGCTACACGATCATTGCCTTCTGCAAGAACGTGTTCGACGACGAGGGCTTCGAAGCGGCGGGCGCGACCATGTCGGCATGGGGCGTGCAAAGCCGGAGTCGCTCGCTGACGTTCCCGCGCACGTACGGCGTCGAGGCGCAATTCCGCTTCGGTAATTAACCAGAACCTGGCAGCCAGCAGCCGGGCTCACACTTGTCGCCGGCCGATCTTAACGATCGGCCGGCGTTTTCTTTCCTATCCTTGATCAGGGTTTGGCTTAAGCGGTGCGGATTCCATCGTGCGGGACAGTTAAGCGTATTGCTGTTCCGCACAGGAGTTCATACCATCGACAGCGACCGCAGAGCGATCGTCGATTCTGCAACACAAATATTGTTCGGGCTCTCATCGCTCGGCCCGAGTGGGGGTTCTCATGTTGAAGTCGAAACAGCGAACGCTGCTGTCGTGCGCGATCAGCAGTGTGTTGGGCCTTGCTGGCGCAGCAGCGCTCGCGCAGGAGACGAAGACGACCGTCCTCGAGGAAGTGATCGTCACCGCCGAGAAGCGCGCAGTAAACATTCAAGACGTACCGGTTGCCGTATCCGCGTACACGAGCGAGACGCGCACTCTGCTAGGCGTCAACACGGTGGAAGATCTGGCGCGCTTCACACCGAGCGTCGCATATCGTAACGACGATCGTCTCGCGATCCGCGGCGTCGGACGTCTGACCAATGCGGTCGGCACCGATCCAGCCGTCGCGCTCTACTCCGACGGCATCTTCTCGACTTCCATGGCGGACACCTCGACGCCGCCGCTGTTCATCGATCGCACCGAAATTCTGCGCGGCCCGCAGGGCACGCTGTACGGCCGCAACTCGGTCGGCGGCGCGATCAACGTCATCTCGAAGCGTCCAACGGACGAGTTCGAAGGCGAAGTGCGGCTGCAAGGCGGCAACTACAGCTTCTATCACGCGGACGGCTTGATCCGCGGCCCGATCACCAACGGCCTGCGCTACCTGCTCGGCGCGTACAAAGAGAATCGCGACGACGGCTTCATCAAGAACCAAGGTCCGGCGAAAGACGGCGCCACCAGCGATCGCTGGATGGTCGAGGCGCAGCTCGAAGCGGATGTCGGCGAGCACGCGGTCGCGCGCTTGCGCTATTCGAAGTTCGAGTGGAGCGACACGTACGGCGTGGGCAACACGCTGCTGTCGACGATCTCGCCGTTCGATACGGTGTCGCCATACATCGGCGGTCTCTACTACAACCCGGACAATGGCTTCACTGGCGCGAATCCGGCGGTCAACGATCCGTACACCCTCAACACGAATCGCACGGTGGTCGGTACGCTCGAAGATCACAATCGTATCCACCTCGACTTCACCTGGGATCTCGGCGGCTCGACGCTGAAGTATTTCGGCGGCTATCAGGAGTACCTGTATCACACGGGCTCCGACGCCGACGGAACGTCGCAGACCGCGCCCATCAACATCGTCGTGCCGGCGGGCGTTCCGGGCGTGGCCTCGACCATGACCGTCGACTTCGACGGCGCCGGTCCGGTGACGCCGTTCACCTTCACCCGTCCGACGTACACGGCGCGCAACATCACGACCGACCTCGAAGGCTTCTACGAGGAATCGCAGCGCTGGTGGTCGAACGAGATCAACCTGTCTTCGAACGGCGAAGGCGCGCTGCAGTGGATTGTGGGTCTGTACCAATACAACACGAATTGGAACAACCCGCAGTACACGATCGCGCACGGCGATAACGCGATCGCCAACCCCGTGGGCGGCGCCGAGCCGAACCCGCTGTTCCGCAACGGCTCGATCAACGGTCACCTCGAAGGCGAGTCGTATGCCGGCTTCGGCCAGATCGACTGGTCGTTCGCGCCCAACTGGACGTTGACGCTGGGTGCACGCTACACCGAAGACAAGAAGGAAGGCTTCGACGAGGCGTGGTACATCGGCCGCATTCCGTCGACGGCGATCGGCGCAGCCGAAGCGAGCTTCGAATCCGCGCTGCGCGGTCAGTTGCCGGGCTTGGGCATTCCGGCGAACGTCGATGACGCGACACTGCGGGCGTTGATGAACAATCCGGCGTTTGCACCGCTGGTGCAGGGCGTTGCCGCGGCAGTGCTCAACGTGACGCAGGGCATCGCCCTTGACGTTACACAGAGCGCAACGGGTTGCACTGACTGTATCGCGAGCCCGACGGACGGCGGCCTGCGCCGCAACCTCAAGGGCGATTGGAGCGGCACGACGGGCACCTTGGGCCTGCAGTGGCAGCCGAGCAGCGAGACCAACCTGTATCTGCGTTATGCGCGCGGCTACAAGGCGGGCGGCTTCATCGCGTCGGCGAACATGGCGCCGGGCGTGTACGCCGATCCGGAGTATCTGAACTCGTACGAGTTCGGCTGGAAGCAGCAACTCGGCGGACGCTTCCAGTTGAACACAGCGCTGTTCTACTACGACTACACGGACTTCCAGGCGCCATTGTCGGTGCAGCTGCCGGGCGGCACGTTCTTCGCGACGCAGTTCGTGAATCTGGACGCCGAGTCGAAGGGCATCGAGGTGGAAACGGTATGGTCGCCGATCGACCCGCTGCGTCTGTTCCTCAACGCGTCGTATAACGACACGGAGATCACGCGCGGCTGCTGCTTCCAGGACACGTCGGATCCGAGGGGACAGGCGCCCGGAGCAAAGGTCGTGGATGCGGCGAGCGGCGCGCAAACGCTGGTCGGCAACCACCTGCCGAACGCGCCGGAGGTCAAGTACACGGTCGGTGCGAACTACACGTTCAACTTTGCGCCGGGCTCGTTCACGGTCGGCGGCACGTACTCCTATACGGATGACCTGCAGTCGAACGTGTTCAACAATCCGGTCGCGACCGCGAACTCGAACGAGATCGCGGACTTCCGCTTGCTGTGGAACGATGCCAACAATCGTTACTCGATCATCGGCTTCGTGAAGAACGCGTTCGACGAAGTGGGCTACATTCGCTCCAGCGGCTCGTCGCCGACGGCGGTGGGCTCGCGCAGGACTGTGGGCTTGATCTACCCGCGCACTTACGGCGCAGAGGTCCAGTTCCGCTTCTGATCCGACAACAATAAGAAGAGCAACTTGCCTCAAGGCCGGTCGACGCGAGTCGACCGGCTTTTTTCTTTACCGCGCCCGGCCTTCCTTCCAGGCCTGCAGCAGCTTGTCGTAGGCGATCGTCTCGCCCTTCGGCTTCTCGTTTGCGAGCTTGGCCCACGGCGCCGCATTCGCCGACAGCCAAGCCGCGGGATCCTTCGGCGCGTTGAGCTTGGGCGGACAGTTCTTCATGCCGGCGCGCTCCAGGCGCGCCATGATGCGATCCATCTGATCGGCGAGATTGTCCATGGCTGCTTGCGGCGTCTTCTCGCCGGTCACCGCCGTGGCCACGTTCTGCCACCACAGCTGCGCCAGCTTCGGATAGTCGGGCACGTTGGTGCCGGTCGGTGTCCAGGCGATGCGCGCGGGGCTGCGGTAGAACTCGATCAGGCCGCCGTACTTCGCCGCGTTCTTGGTGAAGTACTCGTGGCGGATGTCGCTGTCGCGAATGAACGTGAGGCCCGTGATCGACTTCTTGAGCGACACCGACTTCGAGGTCACGAACTGCGCGTACAGCCACGCTGCCGACATCCGCTTCGAATCGACGCCACGCAGAAACGTCCACGAGCCGACGTCCTGGTAGCCGTTCTGCATCCCGTCTTTCCAATACGGGCCGTGCGGGGAGGGCGCCATGCGCCACTTCGGCGTGCCGTCGGCGTTGACGACCGGCAAGCCGGGCTTGGTCATGTCCGCGGTGAACGCCGTGTACCAGAAGATCTGCTGCGCGATCTCCCCTTGCGCCGGCACCGGGCCCGACTCGGAGAACGTCATGCCCATCGACTGCGGCGGCGCGTACTTCTTCATCCAGTCGATGTACTTCGTGAGCGCGAACACTGCGGCTGGCGAGTTCGTAGCGCCGCCGCGCGCGACCGCCGCGCCGACGGGTGTGCACTTGTCCGCAGCGACGCGAATGCCCCACTCGTCGACCGGCATGCCGTTGGGAATGCCTTTGTCGGCCGAGCCGGCCATCGACAACCACGCGTCGGTGAAGCGCCAGCCGAGCGACGGATCCTTCTTGCCGTAGTCCATGTGTCCGTAGACGCGCTTGCCGTCGAGCTGCTTCACGTCGTTGCTGAAGAACGCGGCGATGTCCTCGTACGCGCTCCAGTTGAGCGGTACGCCGAGGTCGTAGCCGTACTTCTTCTTGAACTGCTCCTGCAGGTCCTTGCGCGCGAACCAGTCGGCGCGGAACCAGTAGAGATTGGCGAACTGCTGGTCCGGCAGCTGGTACAGCTTGCCGTCCGGCGCGGTCGTGAACTTCGAGCCGATGAAATCCTTTAGATCCAGACCCGGATTGGTGTACGCCTTGCCGGCGCCGGTCATGAAGTCCGACAGCGGCAGCACTGCGCCGTAGCGATAGTGCGTGCCGATCAGATCCGAGTCGGTGATCCAGCCGTCGTAGATCGAGCGACCGGACTGCATCGAGGTCTGCAGCTTCTCGACGACGTCGCCTTCCTGGATCAGGTCGTGCTTGACCTTGATGCCGGTGATCTCGCCGAAGGCGCGCGCCAGCGTCTTCGATTCGTATTCGTGCGTCGTGATCGTTTCCGACACGACGCTGATCTCGTTCACGCCCTGTGCTTTGAGCTGTGCGGCCGCGTTGATGAACCATTTCAGCTCGGCGAGCTGCTGCTCTTTCGACAGCGTCGAAGGCTGGAACTCCTGATCGATCCAGCGGCGCGCCGCGGCTTCGTCGGCGAGCGCGGGCGCAGCGGCGAGTGCGAGTGTGAGCGATATGAGCGCGCGTATTTTCATTGGTAACCCCTTTCTCAACCCCAGCGCATGATCGCAACGAGCGCGACCGCGCTCAAGCCCGCGCCCCACCATTGCGGCAGATCGCTGAGTCCCGCCCACGCGAGGTTCACGTACGCCGCAGCGAGCAGGCCGATGAACAGGCGATCGCCGCGTGTGGTCACCAACGGCAGCAATCCGCGGCGCGCGACGGTCGGCGAGCGCACTTCCCACACGGTCATCGCGACCAGCAGCGCGCCGATGCACACGAAGAAAATCGCAACTGGCGGTGTCCACGCCATCCACGATAGCAGCGACATCACACCCTCCCCATGGCGAAGCCCTTGGCGATGTAGTGGCGCACGAAGTAGATCACCAGCGCGCCCGGCACGATCGTCAGTACGCCTGCCGCCGCGAGCGTGCCCCAGTCCATGCCGGCCGCCGAGACCGTGCGCGTCATGGTTGCAGCGATCGGCTTGGCGTCGACCGACGTCAAGGTGCGTGCGAGCAGCAGCTCGACCCACGAGAACATGAAGCAGAAGAACGCCGTGACGCCGATGCCGGCTTTGATCAGCGGCAGGAACAGCTTCAGGAAAAAGCGCGGGAACGAATAGCCGTCGATGTACGCCGTCTCGTCGATCTCGCGCGGCACGGCGGACATGAAACCTTCCAGGATCCACACGGCCAGCGGCACGTTGAACACCATGTGCGCGAGTGCCACGGCCAGGTGCGTATCCATCAACCCGATCGCCGTGTAGAGCTGAAAGAACGGCAGCAGGAACACCGCCGGCGGCGTCATGCGATTCGTCAGCAGCCAGAAGAAGAGATGCTTGTCGCCGAGGAACGAGTAGCGCGAGAAGGCGTATGCGGCGGGTAGTGCGACCGAGACCGACAGAACCGTGTTGAGCACGACGTAGATGATCGAGTTCACGTAGCCGCCGTACCACGCCGCATCGGTGAAGATCGTTGCGTAGTTCGCGAACGACAGCGACTCCGGCAGCCACGCGAACGTGCTGGTGATCGCGAGGTTGCTGCGCAGGCTCATGTGCACCATCCAGTAGATCGGTGCGAGCGTGAACGCGAGATACAGCGCGAGCAGGAGCCGGCTGTGTTTGCGCTTCATCGCTGTTCCTTCATGAAGTTGTACAGCACGAAGCACAGCAGCAGGATGATCAGGAAGTACACGAGCGAGAACGCCGCTGCCGGGCCGAGATCGAACTGGCCGACGGCCTTCTGCGTGAGGTATTGCGACAGGAACGTCGTCGCGGTGCCCGGGCCGCCGCCGGTCAGCACGAACGGCTCGGTGTAGATCATGAAGCTGTCCATCAACCGTAGCAGCAGCGCGATCGTCAGCACGCCGCGCATCTTCGGCAGCTCGATGTGACGAAACACTGCCCAACGCGACGCGCCATCGATCCGCGCGGCTTGATAAAACGGTTCGGGAATCGCGCGCAGCGCTGCGTACGAGAGCAGAGCAACCAGCGGCGTCCAGTGCCACACGTCCATCACCAGTACCGTGACCCAGGCATCCGTCGGATGCTGGCTATAGTTGTAGTCGATGCCGAGTTGCGTGAGCGCGTAGCCGAGCAGGCCGATGTCGCCGCGCGCGAAGATCTGCCAGATCGTGCCGACGACGTTCCACGGAATCAGCAACGGCATCGCCAGCAACACCAGTGTGAGCGAAGAGCGCCAGCCGCGCTCCGGAATTGTCAGTGCGAGCGCGATGCCCAGCGGGATTTCGATCGCGAGCACGGCGGCAGTGAAGATCAGCTGGCGATAGAGCGCGCCGTGCAGCTCCGGATCGCGCAGGATCTCCTGATACCACTCCATCCCGACGAACACGGCCTGATCCGGGCCAAGGATGTCCTGCACCGAGTAGTTGACGATGGTCATCAGCGGCACGAGCGCCGAGAACGCCACGCTGATCAGCACCGGCAGCACGAACCACCACGCACGCTGGTTGACCGGTCGCGTCGGGCTCACGGCACCCTCCGCTCATCGGCGTAAAGTGCGCAACGCGCAGGCGGCAAGTGGGCGAACGCCGTAGCTGCTGGCCGTGCATCGAAACCGTCGCGCAACTTCGCCCACACGAGCGACGTGCCGACTTCCAGCTGCACCATCGTCTGGATTCCCTGGTCTCGAATCGCGGCAATGCGCGCCGGCACCGCATTCGGGCCTGGCGTCGGCGCAATCTCCAGATACTCGGGCCGCACGCCGATCGACAACGCTGCGCCGGCCGGCGGCGCCTGCGCGCTGCTCGTCGCGACGCGCACTCCTGCGATCGTCGCTGCGCCGGTACTCCACTCGCACGGCAGGAAGTTCATGCCCGGCGAGCCGATGAAGTGGCCGACGAAGCGATGCGCCGGCGTTTCGAACAACTGTTCCGGCGTGCCGACCTGCACGATCTCGCCCTGACTCATCACCACGACCTGGTCGGCGAACGTCAGCGCCTCGGTCTGATCGTGCGTGACGTACAGCAGCGAGAGCTTGAGCTGCTGATGAATCTGCTTGAGCTTGCGCCGTAGCAGCCATTTCAGATGCGGATCGATGACGGTCAGCGGCTCGTCGAACAGCACTGCCGCGACGTCGGGTCGCACCAGGCCGCGGCCGAGCGAGATCTTCTGCTTCTGGTCCGCGGACAGCGCTCGCGCCCGCCGGCCGAGCTCGGTCTGCAGCTCGAGTATGTCGGCGACCTCTTCGACACGCTGCCGCAGCTTTGCGGTGTTCCAGCCGCGATTGCGCAGTGGAAAGGCGAGGTTGTCGAACACCGTCATCGTGTCGTAGACGACGGGGAACTGAAACACCTGTGCGATGTTGCGCGACTCGGGCGGGAGCGCGGTGACGTCGCGGCCATCGAACAGCACTTTGCCGTGCGTCGGCGTGATCAGGCCGGAGATGATGTTGAGCAGTGTCGTCTTGCCGCAGCCTGAAGGTCCGAGCAGTGCATAGGCGCCGCCATCGTTCCAGGTCATCGTCATCGGGCGCAGCGCCCAGGCGTCATCCGCACCTGCGTAGCGATGACCAACGTCCTCCAGGTCGATGCGCGCCACGCTCAGCTCTCCGGCGCGAACAGCAAGCGGCCGCTGCGATCGAAGCCATACAGCCTCGTCGGCCGTATATATAAGGTGCAGGGCTCGTTGAGCGGCAGGTTGTGCACCCCCGGCAGCTGCGCGACGAGACGCACGTCGTCGCGCGCCAGATGCAGGAAAGTCTCGGAGCCACTGATTTCCGCGAGCTCCACCCGACCGCGCAGCGCGATCTGTCCGCTCCCGCCGGCGAGTGAGAGCTCGTGCGCGCGAATACCCAGCAGGACTTCGGTTGCCGACGTGGCTGAGGCCGGCAGTCGGATGCCTTCCACGGCTGCCGCAGGAATCACGTTCAGCGGCGGATCGCTGAACGCACGCGCCGCTTCGAGAGTCGCCGGACGTCGGAATACCTCCAGCGTCGTTCCCGACTGCAGCACGCGACCTTCAGCGAGCAGCGTCGTGTGACCACCCAGTTGCAACGCTTCCAGTGGCTCAGTCGTCGCGTACACGACTGTGGTTCGTCCCGCTGCAAACAGCTGCGTGAGCTCGGCGCGCAGCTCTTCGCGCAGCTTGTAATCCAGATTGATCAGCGGCTCATCGAGCAGCAGCAGCTCGGCATCTTTCGCAAGTGCACGAGCCAGCGCGGTGCGCTGCTGTTGGCCGCCGGACAATTCGGCTGGATAGCGCGACAGGAATTGCGTGAGTCGCAAAGTCTCCGCCAGCTGCGTCACGCGCGTCTTGATCTCTGCTTCGCTCTTGCGAGCGACGCGCAGCGGCGATGCGATGTTTTCGTAGACCGTCAACGACGGATAGTTGATGAATTGCTGATAGACCATCGCGACGTTGCGCTGTCGCACCGGCACGCCGGTGAGATCGCGATTGCCGTCGAGCAACTGGCCTGTGGTCGGTCGATCCAGGCCGGCCATGATCCGCAGCAGCGTGGTCTTGCCCGCAAGCGTCGCGCCGAGCAGCACGTTGATGCCGCCCGTCGCCAGCGAAAGATCGATATCCCGCAGCCACAGCTCGGATCCCGCGCGGTAGCTGATGCCGCTCAGGCGCAAGCGCTCGACCCCGTGCCCAGCGCTGCCGCGAACCGTTGCCGTTCGGCCTCCGACATGTGCAAGCCGAGCTTGCTTCGGCGCCAGAGAATGTCTTCGTCGGTCAGCGCCCATTCGGTGCGCATCAGGTAGTCGACTTCCGCGTCAGTGAGGCCGGCGCCGTAGTGCTCGCCGAGGTCCGCGAACGATTGCGCGTTGCCGATGATCTGCTCGACACGAGTGCCGTAAGAGCGTGCAAGACGTCGCGCGACCGTGATCGGCAGAAAACGCCAGCGTCGCCGCACGTCGATGACGAAGCGGCGGAACGTCTTCGCGGGCAGATCGCCGCCGGGCAGCGGCGAGCGGTGCGTCCACAGCCGCGGGCTGATGCCAAGAGGCTCCTGCAGTTTCTCCAGCACCGTTTCGGCAAGACGCCGGTAGGTCGTGAGCTTGCCGCCGAAGATCGACAGAACAGGGGGGTGTTCCGGTGACTGCGCGAGCTCGATGCGATAGTCGCGAGTGACGCGCGACGCGCTCTTCGAAGCATCGTCGAACAGCGGCCGCACGCCGGCATAGGTCCAACGCACGTCGCTCGGTGAGATCGAGCGCTGGAAGTAGCTGTTGATCGTGTCGCACAGATAACGGATCTCCTCGTCGGAGATGCGCACGTGCGCCGGATCGCCGGAGTACGGCACGTCGGTCGTACCCACCAGCGTCCACTTCTGCTCGTAAGGAATTGCAAAGACGATCCGGCCGTCCGGGTTCTGCAGCATGAACGCGTGCTTGCCGGGGAACAGTCGCGGCACGACGATGTGGCTGCCTTTCACCAGGCGCACGCCGCCCGAAACTTCCACGTTCGGGAACGACTTCAGCACCTGCTCGACCCAAGGACCGGCCGCATTGACGATCGCGCGGGCGCGGATTTCCAGCGATTCGCCGTTGCCCTGTCGCACGCACCGCGCGCGCCAGACGCCGTTGTCGACCGCTGCCGAAACGAAACGCGTGCGCGTGTGAATCGACGCGCCACGTTGCGCGGCATCCAACGCGTTGAGCACGACGAGACGGCTGTCATCGACCCAACAATCCGAGTACGCGAAGGCGTGATCCAGGCCGGGCCGCAGCGCGCCGTACGCGCCGGTGCCGACTCGCACGCTGCGCGAAGGCTGCAGCGTCCGGCGTCCGCTGAAGTAGTCGTAGAAGAACAGACCGAAGCGGATCTGCCAGCGCGGCCGCAGTCCCGGCACGTGCGGCAGGATGAACTGCATCGGCCGCACCAGGTGCGGAGCGATGCGCAGCAGGCGCTCGCGCTCGATCAGCGATTCGCGCACCAGGCGGAACTCGAAGAATTCGAGATAGCGCAAGCCGCCGTGGATCAGCTTGGTGCTCGCGGACGAAGTGGCGGAGGCGAGATCCGCTTGCTCGACCAGCGCGACTTGCAGGCCGCGCCCGGCAGCATCCCGCGCGATGCCTGCGCCGTTGATGCCGCCACCCACGATGAGAAGATCGACGCAGTCGCTGGCCGCCACGCCAACCCCTTGAAATAGTGCGATGAACCGGGCGCACAAATGATACAGGCGTAGACTCGCCGCATGGAACAGCAGGCGACTGAAACCGAGGGTCTGCGCATCGACAAGTGGCTGTGGTGCACGCGTTTCTACAAGAGTCGATCGCAGGCGACCGCGGCCGTGGCCGGCGGTCTCGTGCACGTCAACGGCGAGCGCGTCAAACCGTCGCGCGCGGTGCACGTCGACGATCGCATCGAGATCACGCGCGATGAGTTGCGGTTCGAAGTTGTGATTAGCGGCCTGCCGGTGCGTCGCGGGCCCGCGCCCGAGGCGCGGACGCATTACGTCGAAACCGACGCGAGCGTCGTGGCGAGGGAGCAGCAGCGCGAGCGCAGCCGGCTTGCGCCGCCGGCCCCGGACGGTCGTCCCGACAAGCACGCCCGGCGCCTGCTGCGAGACTTGCGTCGCGGCTAGGCGCACAATCCGGCCACGAAAACGAGCGGGGGATCCGACATGCAAATCACTCTGGACGTCAACGGCGAGTCGCGCACCGCCGAAGTAGATGAAGACACACCCCTGCTCTGGGTGCTGCGCGAGACGCTCGGCCTTACCGGCACGAAATTCGGCTGCGGCATCGCTGCCTGCGGTGCCTGCACCGTTCACATCAACGGCGCAGCCATGCGCTCGTGCTCCGTGCCTGCATCGAGCATGCAGGGCCAGAAGATCACGACCATCGAAGGTCTAGCGCCGAAAGAGCAGCCGCATCCGCTGCAAGCAGCGTGGATCGCGCACCAGGTCCCGCAATGCGGATACTGCCAGTCCGGAATGATCATGGCGGCGGCGGCGCTGCTCGCCCGCAACCCGCAGCCGAGCGATGCCGAGATTTCCGCCGAGGTCACCAACATCTGCCGCTGCGGCACCTATGAGCGCGTGCGTCGCGCGATCCATTCCGTCGGGCAGGCTCCGCGCGAAGGAGGTGCGCCATGAACAAGTGGACTCGTCGCGCCGTCATCGCGACCGGCGGCCTGGTCGGCGGCGGTCTCGCCCTCGGTGTTGCCGGCATCGCATTCGCGCCGAACCGGCTGCGCGTCACTCCCGACAATCGCGACGGGATGCCGCAGCTCACGACCTGGGTCAAGATCGCTCCGGACAACACCGTGTCCGTCGTCATCCCTCACTGCGAGATGGGCACCGGCGTGCACACTGCGTTGGCGATGATGTGCGCCGAAGAACTCGAGGCGGATTGGAACCAGGTGCGCATCGAAGAAGCGCCAGGCGTCGACGACTACGCGAACGGCTACCTGGTGCGCGTGTTCGTGCCTGCAGTCGTTTCGGTGCCGAAGTACATGGAGCGCGGCATCGATTTCTGGACGTTCAAGCTCACCGAAATGATGGATCTGCAGGTGACCGGCGGCAGCAGCGCCGTGCGCGGCACTGGTCATCTCGGCATGCGGCTCGCCGGCGCTGGCGCGAAGGCCATGTTGCTCGATGCGGCGGCGGCGCAGTGGAAGGTTCCGGTCGCCGAATGCAGCGCGAAGCTCTCGAAAGTCACGCATAGCGGTTCGGGTCGCACACTCACGTACGGCGAGCTCGCGCCAGCCGCTGCTTTGCTCTCACCGCCGGTGCATCCGCAACTCAAATCGCGCGAGGACTACACGATCGTCGGCAAGGCGACGCCGCGCATCGACATTCCTTCGAAGGTCAACGGCTCGGCGACCTATGGTGTCGACGTGACGCTGCCGCAGATGGTGTACGCGACGATCGCCGCGTCGCCGGTGCACGGCGCGAAGCTCGTGTCGGTCGACACTGCGCCGGCCGAGGCGCTGCCAGGCGTAAAGAAAGTAGTGAAGCTCGAGAATGCTGTCGCCGTCGTGGCCGATGGCTACTGGCGCGCGCTGAAAGGCGTGCGCGCACTCGCACCGAAGTTCGAAGACACCGGCAAGAATGACGAGACGAGCGACACGATCTACGCCGCCATTGGCAAAGCGCTCGACGGCGATCAGAACGACAAGGTGTTCTCGTCCGGCAAAGGCGCCGATGCGCTGCAGGGCGCGGCGAAGGTGGTCGAAGCCGAGTATCGCGTTCCCTTCCTTGCGCACGCGACCATGGAGCCGATGAATGCCACCGCGCGCATCGCCGATGGACGGTGCGAAGTGTGGACCGGCGTGCAGGATCCGCTCGCGGCGCGCGCGGTTGCCGCCAAAGCGTCCGGATTGAAACCGGAGCAGGTGACGATCCACAACCAGCAGCTCGGCGGCGGCTTCGGGCGCCGCTTACCGGGCGTGATGGATTTCGTGGACCAGGCCGTGCGCATCGCGAAGGAGACTGCGCCGGCGCCGGTCAAACTGATCTGGAGCCGCGAGGAAGACGTTCAGCACGACTTCTATCGGCCCGCCGTCGTCGGTCGTTACAAGGCGGCGCTCGCGGACAGCGGCGCGCCGTCAGCGTGGGTCTCCAAGTTCAACATCAGCGACGCGGCCGCGTTGTTGCCGTACGCGATCGAGCATCAGGACATTCGTGCGTACCAGTCGCCGACACACGTACGCATCGGCGCGTGGCGCTCCGTCGCGCACACTCAGCACGGCTTCTTCACCGAATCGTTCGTCGACGAGCTCGCACACGCTGCGGGCAAGGATCCGCTGCAATATCGGCGCGATCTGCTGGCTCACGCGCCTCGGCACCTCGCAGCGCTCGACAAAGCTGCGGAGATGGCTGGTTGGAGCACGCCAGCGCCGACAGGCCGCGCTCGCGGCATCGCCGTCGTGGAAAGCTTCGGCTCGATCGTGGCCGAAGTTGCGGAAGTCGAGATCGTCGACGGACGCGTCAAAGTGCACAGCGTGTGCGCGGCTGTCGATTGCGGCGACGTGATCAATCCGGACACGGCCACCGCGCAGGTCGAAGGTGGCATCGTCTTCGGTCTTTCCGCCGCTGTGTTCAACGAAGTCACGATTGCCGGCGGTCGCGTCGCGCAGAGCAACTTCCATGATCTGCCGATGCCGAAGCTCGCGGATGCGCCAAGCATCAAGGTCGAGTTCATTCGCTCGGGCGCGGCGCTCGGCGGATTGGGTGAGCCCGGCGTGCCGCCGGTCGCGCCGGCGATTGCCAACGCAGTGTTTGCGCTGACGGGGAAGCGAGTGCGTTCGTTGCCGGTGCGCGTGTAGCGGTTATTTGCCGAAGAAACCGCCGGAGCGACCGGCGAGGGCGGCCTGAATCTCGGAGACGATTGCCAGCGCGATCGTCTCCGGCGTTCTCGCGCCGATGTCGAGCCCAATCGGACCGTGCAGGCGACCCTCCAGTCCACGTGCTTTGTCGCCAAGCTCCTGCATCAGTCGTGAGCGTCGCGGCGCCGGACCCAGCAGTCCCAGGTACGGAATCGCGGCATGCTCGGCGAGCGCCGCGAGATACGCCTGGTCCGACAACAGGTGATGACTCATCACGACTGCCGCATCGTAATGGGCTGCGTTGAGCTCCCGCGTCAGCTCGCCTGCCGGATTCAGCGCAACCCGTCGCGCGCGCGGAAAGTGCTCGGCTACGGCGTACGCGGGCCGATGATCGAGCACCGTGACGTGCCAATTCATCAACCCCGCGATCTCCACCAGCGGCATCGCGTCCGGACCCGCACCTAGCACGAGCAGGCGCGGCGGCAGTTCGACTGGCACGATCAGAAATGTCGCGCCCTCGGTTTCCACCGTCGTCGCGGCGCGCAGCGACTCGTGCAGCACTTCGGCGACGCCTGCAGGAAGTTCGACGGCGGCACTCGAGCGAAACGCGGCGCCGAGCGGATACACGACGTTGGTCGATTGCGTGACCAGGGCGAAATTACCCGCGACGCCACGGCGTCGGCAGTCGTCGACAAAAGCGAACGGCTGATAGTCGTTGGCGCGGTCGAGCCGCGTCATCAGAATCGTCATCGCGCCTTCGCAGCCGAGGCCGATGCCCCAGATCACATCGTCCGAGCTGCGCGTGTCGTAGTCGGCGACCACTGGCGTGCCGGCGAGCACGGTGCGCGCGCGCTCCATCAGATCGGATTCCAGGCAACCGCCGCTCAGCAGGCCCGCGGCGCGGCCGTCGCCCGCGATCAGCATTTGTGCGCCCGCTTTGCGGTACGTCGAGCCGAGCGTGCGCGCCACAGTCGCGAGCACGAGCGGCTCGCCGCGGTCGCGGCCGGCGCGAAAGAAATCGCCCAGCGAAACGCCACTGTGATTCATGCGCTACGGTATCCTTCCGTCCTCAAGACGCGGGAGTGAGATATGAGCGTAGCAGGCAAGTGGCAGATTTCGATGGATACCCCGATCGGCACGCAGAAGTTTACCTGGGACCTGCAGCAGGCAGGGACTGCGTGGAAGGGCACGATGAACGCGCCGACCGGCAGCTCGGACCTGAGCAACGTGCAGGTGTCCGGCAGCAATGTCGGCTGTAATGCGCGCGTCAGCACACCGCTCGGACAGGTCGACGTGACGTTCGAAGGCGCCGTCACCGGCGACAAGATCGGCGGCACGTGCCGCACGCAGTTCGGCAATTTTCAGTTTTCCGGCGATCGGGCCTGACGGAGATCACATCATGCAACGATTCCTTGCACGTTCCCTGGCAGTTCTGTCGGTCTCGATCCTGGGCACGACCGCGGCGTTTGCAGCCGGCGCCAAAGTCGATTGCGAGATGAAGTTCACGATGAGCGGCTGGTCGGCCTTCTACAAGACCGCAAGCGGCACCGGTGTCATCACGTGCAATAACGGTCAGTCAATGAACGTCAAGCTCAGCGCCAAGGGCGGTGGCCTGACCGTAGGCAAATCGACGATCGAGGACGGGCACGGCAAGTTCTCGGAAGTCGCCAGCATGAGCGAGCTGCTCGGCTCGTACGCCTCGGGCGAAGCGCATGCCGGAGCGGTGAAGTCGGCCCAGGCGCAGGTTATGACCAAGGGCGAAGTCTCGCTCGCGCTCAGCGGCACCGGCCGCGGCTGGGACCTCGGCATCGCCTTCGGCAAGCTGACGATATCTAACTGACGAGGTGCGGCTGACGCATTAGAATTTCCGGTATCTCGGGGGGAGAGGAAATGTCAGCAGCCCAGGCGCAACGCTCGGACGTCGCCATCGTCGACGTCCTGCCGCAGCATCGTTTCGACGAGCAGGCGCTGTGGCGCTACCTGCAGGCGCAGCTCGACGACTTCGCTGGTCCCGCCGAGCTGCGGCAGTTTCAGGGCGGTCAGTCCAATCCCACGTTCCTGATCCAGACGCCGACCAAGAAGTTCGTACTGCGGAAGAAGCCGCCGGGCAAGTTACTGCCGTCGGCGCACCTGGTCGAGCGCGAGTACCGCATCTTGCGCGCGCTGCCAGGTACCGACGTGCCGGTGCCCGCGGCGCGACTGCTGTGCGAAGACCCCAGCGTCATCGGCACTTCGTTCTACGTGATGGATCACGTCGAAGGCCGCGTCATCACCGGCGTCACGCTGCCGCAGTTGACGCCCGCCGAGCGCGCCAGCGTCTACGACGATTACGCACGCATCGGCGCAGCGCTCCACGCGGTCGATTTTCGTGCGGTGGGCTTGAGCGACTTCGGCAAGCCGGAAGGCTACATCGCGCGCCAGCTGGATCGCTGGTCGAAGCAATACCTGGCTTCAAAGACCGAAGAGAACGTCGACATGGAGCGGCTGATCGCGTGGCTCGCGGCGAATCTGCCGGGCACTGATGAGACCGCGATCGTTCACGGCGACTATCGCATCGGCAACACGATCATTCATCCGACCGAGCCGCGCATCATCGCCGTGCTCGATTGGGAGCTGGGCACGCTCGGCCATCCGCTGAGCGATCTTGCGTACGCGTGCATGTACTACCACTTGCCGGCCGGCGAGGGTCGTGGCGGGCTCGCGGACGTGAATCTGCGCGAGCTCGGCATTCCGGACGAGAGCGAATTCATCGCGACGTACTGCCGCCATGCCGGCCGCGCTCGCATCGACAATTGGCCGTTCTTCCTCGCGTTCTCGTGCTTCCGCATGGCGGCGATTACGCAAGGTGTGTACGCGCGCGGGCTCCAGGGCAACGCAGCTGACGTGCGCGCGCTCACGTACGGCGGGATCGCGAAACAGTTTGCAGCGACCGGCCTGAAGCTCGCCGGCCGCAAAGACTAAGTAGAGGCAACCATGTCCGCGCAACTCAAATCCGTCGATCAGCTCGAGGCCTTCCGTCGCGAAACGCGCGCCTGGCTCGAAGCCAACTGTCCCGCCGAGATGCGTCAGCCGATCGCGGAAGAAGGCGACGTGTGCTGGGGCGGACGACGCTGGAAGTTCAAGAACGACGCGCAGCGCGCCTGGCTGGAGCGCATGGCGGAGCGCGGCTGGACGGTGCCGGAATGGCCGAAGGAATACGGCGGCGGCGGACTGGCGAAGGAAGAAGCGCGCGTGCTGCGCGAGGAGATGGCTCGCCTCGCGTGCCGGTTGCCACTGACGTCGTTCGGCATCTCGATGCTCGGCCCCGCGCTGTTGAAGTACGGCAACGAGGCGCAGAAGCGCGAGCATCTGCCGAAGATCGTGCGCGGCGAGATCCGCTGGTGTCAGGGCTACTCCGAGCCGGGCGCGGGCTCCGACCTCGCGTCGCTGAAGACGCGCGCCGACGACCAAGGCTCGCACTACCTGATCAACGGCTCGAAGATCTGGACCAGCTACGGCGACAAGGCCGACTGGATCTTCTGCCTGGTGCGCACCGACTTCAGCGCGAAGAAACAGGAAGGCATCAGCTTCCTGCTGTTCGACATGCAATCGCCCGGCATCTCGACGCAGCCGATCCGCCTGATCTCCGGCTACTCGCCGTTCACGCAGACGTTCTTCGACAACGTGCAGGTGCCGAAAGAGAACCTGGTCGGCGAGCTCAACAAGGGCTGGACGATTGCGAAGTACCTGCTCACGCACGAGCGCAACATGATCGGCGGCATGGGCACGCAGCGGCAGACTCCGCTCAGCCAGCTCGCGATCAAGAGCATCGGCCTGGCGTCGGGCAAGCTCGCCGAAGGCACCTTGCGCGCCGACATTGCGCGCTTTGAGATGGATGCGCAGGCGTTCGCGCTGACGATGGGCCGCGTCATGGATGAGGCGAAGGCCGGCAACGAGACCGGCGCCGTCTCCTCGATGCTGAAGTACTACGGCACCGAGCTGAACAAGCGTCGCGCCGAGCTCGCGATGTCGATCGCGGGCAGCGAGGGCCTGAAGTTCGACGGCCAGGTGCAGGCCGATATCGCGCCGGTGTGGTTGCGGACCAAGGCGAATTCGATCGAGGGCGGCACGTCGGAAGTGCAGCTGAACATCATCGCCAAGAACGTGCTGCGCCTGCCGGGAGCCTGACCATGTCGCTGGTATTGACCGAAGACCAACAAATGTTTCGCGACGCGGCGAAGCGCTTCGCCGCCGAGCGCGCTCCGGTTGCACAGCTGCGCAAGCTCCGTGACGACCAGGACGCAGCCGGTTTCGATCGCGAAGTGTGGCGCGAGATGGCGCACATGGGCTGGGCCGGCGTGCTGGTGCCCGAAGAGCACGGCGGGGCAGGGTTCGGCTACGTCGGTGCAGGACTGATCGCGGAGGAAGTCGGCCGCAATCTCAGTGCCACGCCGTTGTTGTCAACGGCTGTGCTCGCGGTAACGGCATTGGTGCGCGGCGGATCGGCGGCCCAGAAGGAAGCGCTGCTGCCCGCGATTGCCGGCGGCGATCTCGTCGTCGCGCTCGCTTCGGATGAGAAGAATCGCCATGCGCCGCACAGCATCGCGACGCGCGCTGCCGGCGGGACCGGCAAGTTCAAGCTGAACGGTCGCAAGATTCACGTGCTCGATGGCCACGTCGCCGATCGACTGATCGTCACCGCGCGCACTTCGGGCGACGTCGAGAGCCGCGATGGCATCACGCTGTTCCTGATCGACGCCAAGGCAAGCGGCGTCAACATCACGCGCACACCGACTGTCGACAGTCACAATGCGTCGGCGGTCGAGTTGCGCGATGTGGCCGTGAGTGACACCGACGTCGTCGGCACGTTCGACAAGGGTGCAGTCGTACTCGATGCGGTTCTCGACGCGGGTCGCGCAGTGCTTGCGGCCGAGTTGCTCGGCGTGGCGGAGGAATCCTTCGAGCGCACGCTGACCTATCTGCGCGAGCGCGAACAGTTCGGCGCGAAGATCGGCACGTTCCAGGCACTGCAGCACCGTGCGGCGCATTTGTTCTGCGAGATCGAGCTGGTGCGGTCGGTTGTGCTGCGCACATTGCAGGCGTTGGATGCGCAGGAGCCGACGGCTTCGAATCTCGTGTGCCTCGCCAAGGGCAAGGCAAGCGACGTGGCGCGGATCGCGACCAACGAAGCGGTGCAGATGCACGGCGGCATAGGCATGACCGACGAATTCGACATCGGCTTCTTCATGAAGCGCGCCCGCGCCGCCGGCGAGACTTTCGGCGACTACTACTATCACGCCGATCGCTACGCGCAGCTCGCGGGGTACTGACGCCTGAATTTCCTGCAGTTTGCGCTTCTGCGCTTTCGCGCGCACCGCCAACTGTATATAACTACAACCCTGGACCTGGGCCAGGAACCGCACATGTATCTCACCGGCGCCGATCTGATCGACATGACGCTCAAGCAACTCGAGATGCTCGAGGAGATTCTGCGCGCGGACGCACGCGCGTATGCCGAGGAGCGCGACGCGGCGGCACGCGACGCGCGTCATTGCCGAGAAGCCACCGACGCTATTCGCGCGTTGATTCCAAGACTGCTCGCCGCGCGCGCGGCACAGCTGCCGAAAAGTCAATTGCAGATTCCCAGTTGTGCAAACGACGACGAGTTGTAACGCCGCTACGGCGCGGAACTTCGTCACACGACAGAACGTTGAGCCTCGAAGCGTGATCCACGTCCTCACCGGTCGCGGCCGGCCGCGAGTACGTTGGGCGCACTGGGAAGAGGCGACAGGACTTATGACAACAGAGCGCGATCCGGACACCGAACCGACGGTCGAGATCGAGCGGCCGACTCTGCCGGCGCCTGCGGCGGAAATCGAAGACGTCGATCAGAACTTCGACCCGGAAAAAACGCTGGTGCGCGATGACTGGGAAAGCACCGCGATTCGTCGCGTAGCGCCGCATGTCGCGGCCGTGCAGGACGAAGTCGCTGCGGACGACCAGGAGCCGTTCGGCTGGGAAAGCGAGGCCGTGCGCAGGCTGTCGCGCGTGGTCCAGAACAATCAGATCTAGATGGCCGGATCGAGTCGACCCGGGGCAGGAGTCAGTTCTTGCCCGACGCGCAGCTGCGCGCCGGCGCCTTCGATCAGAATCAGGTTCTGACCGAAGATCACTCCCTTCAATTCACGATCGAAACGAAATTTCGCCAGCGCCTGCAGCGGTTCTTTACCGTCGCGCAGGCCGGTGGCCTGGTCGGTCGTCGTGACGATGCAACGCGTGCAGCCTTTCACGCGGCGTAGCCGGACCTTGCCCGCCGTCAGATCGTGCAGCTGATCTTCGCCGAACGGCGGCAAGCCGCTGACGACGATGTTCGGGCGGAAGCGATTCATCGGGAGCTTGTTCTGCAGCCGGCTGTTGAGGTCGTCGAGCGACGCCTCGGAAGCCAGCAGCCACGGGAAGGCGTCGGAGAACTGATTCAGCGCTTCCACACCGGAGGTCCACTGCTGATCGCTGGCGCGCTTGCGACGCGCATCGAAACGTACCAGCCGCACCGGCGAGCCGAGATAGCTGCTCAGGAACTCCGCGGGCTCGTCACCTGCGTCGAAAGCCGCGCAGCTGTCTTTCCAGATCGTAACCTCGACTTCGCGCCCGGACTTCGCGGGCGCCACACGCAACTCTGAGCCGCCGGGAATGCGCAGTCGTAGCGCCGTGTCGGTTGGCGTCGTTTCGATCAGAGCCGTTTCGATCAGCGCGAGCCGCGGCTCTTCGCGCTGGGTGATGAATCGGCCGTCCGGCCGAGTGATCAACCACTCGCGATCGTGCTCGAATCCAGCAGCCGCCACGCGCGCGCTGTCGACGGCGATGCCGCGGCAACCCTTGACGGGATAAACGTTCAGGCCGGTGATGCGGATCATGAGAGGTGCTAGTCTGCCAGCGCGGCTATTCCAATGGATAAGAAAGTAGAAGAAATGGGCTTGCACGCTGCCGGCGTCCACGTCGGCCCGCTCGATTCGCGTCCCGCGCGCCTGTTCGTCGCGCTCGCCTCGTTCCTGGCCGTCAACGCGATGATCGCCGAATTCGTCGGGGTGAAGATATTCGCGCTCGAGCCGTCGCTCGGGGTCGCGCCGTTCAACTGGAATCTGTTCGGGCAGAACGGCTCGCTGTCGTTCACCAGCGGCGTGCTGCTTTGGCCGTTCGTCTTCCTGATGACCGACGTCATCAACGAGTACTTCGGTCGGCGCGGCGTGCAGTTCATCTCGTGGCTGACGGTGGTGCTGATCAGCTACGGCTTTCTCACCGCATATCTCGCGATCGCGCTGACGCCGGCGGGGTGGTGGGTGACGGTCAATCAGCGCAGTGGCGTGCCCAACATGCAGGCTGCGTTCGCGAGCATCTTCGGGCAGGGGATGTGGACGATCGGCGGCTCGATCACGGCGTTCCTGATCGGACAGCTCATCGACGTCGCGGTGTTCCATCGCATTCGCATGGTGACCGGCGAGCGCTGGGTATGGCTGCGCGCCACCGGCTCGACTGCCGTTTCGCAGCTCATCGACAGCTTCGTCGTGCTCTACATCGCGTTCGTGATCGGGCCGCAGCACTGGCCCATGGGACTGTTCCTCGCCGTCGGCACCGTCAACTACTGCTACAAGCTGCTGATGGCGTTCCTGCTGATCCCGCTGATCTACCTGGTGCGCCGCCTGATCTACGCCTACCTCGGCGAGAAAACCGCCGCCGCTATGGAAGATGCTGCGCGCCAGGTCTAGGTGCCGGGGGAAAAAAACGATGCATAACTCAGCAGCGCAGCATTGCTGCACCGCTGAGTTATGACGCGTTTTTTTCCCCCGGCACCGACTAGAACAGCATGCGCGCCATGGCGCGGCGGGTTTGATTGACGATGGGATCGGCTTCGCCGATCAGTTCGAAGGCCATCACGAGGCTGCGACGCGCGAGGTCGTCTTTGTAGGTGCGGTGATCGCGCAGCATCTCCAGCCAGGAGAGCAGGGCGGGTTCGACGTCGCCACCGAGCAGCTGATGCACGGCGAGCGCGTGCTTGAGCTCCAGGTCAGTGGGATTCGCGGCTGCGCGCTCGCGCAGCGAACGCACATCCGGATATGCAGCGACCACATCGCTGAACGCGAGCAGCGCCGCGAGCCGCTTCACCGACGGATGCGTCGGATTCGATCCCTGCAGACGTTCGAGCTCCTTGCGCGCGCCATCCACGTCTCCATCGAGCGCCTGCAGCTCGGCGAGGCTGGTCTGCAGGTCGATGTTCTCGCGATCGCGAGCGAGCTCGTTCTCGATGATCTTGCGGGCGCCCGCGAAATCGCCGGCAGCCTTCAGCTGCTGCGCACGTTGCAGCGGGCTGTCGACGGTTTTCGGCAGATGCTTCTCGAGCATCTCGCGAATCTGCGACTCCGGGACCACGCCGATGAAGTGATCCACGACCGTGCGGTCCTTGAACAGCACGACCGTCGGCAGGCTGCGCACGCCAATCTGCTGCGAGAGTTCCTGTTGCTCGTCGGTGTTCACCTTGGCGAGCTTCAAGCGCCCGGCGTACTGCTCGACCAGCCGGTCGAGGATCGGCATGAGCTGACGGCAAGGGCCGCACCACGGCGCCCAGAAATCCACGAGCACGGGCGTGGTGCCCGACGCTTCGACGACATCGGTCATGAAGTTGGCGGCAGTCACGGTCATCGCCGCGGCGGCTTCGGTCACGAGGTCCTCCGGTCTATCTGAGGGGGTGGTCGGCTGCCCAACGATGGCGACTTCAGCGGGGAAATCAAGCCTGCGGTCTGCGGCGTAGAATCGGCGCCCCGACCTGTGTAGGCTTCCGCGCCCACCCCGTCCATCGATTCGCCCCTCAACGCTGTATACCGACGCAGACCACCATGAATCAGCCTGCCGCCGCCGTTGCCGTGCCCGAGCGACCCGTCGCCACCGCAATCAACAAGAACTATCTCGGCGATGAAGAGCAGATCGTGCGGGAGCTGGCCGACGCGGCGCGGTTGCCCGAGGCACTGCGCGAACGCATCGCGGCGCGTGCCGCGCAGCTGGTCGAAGGTGTGCGCAACACCCGGGTGAAGCGCACCGGTCTCGACGCGTTCCTGCGTCAGTACGATCTGTCCTCGCAGGAAGGCGTGATCCTGATGTGTCTCGCCGAAGCGCTGCTGCGCATTCCGGACGATGCGACAGCGGACAAGCTGATTGCCGACAAGATTTCCGCCGGCGACTGGGCTGCGCACTTCGGCGAAGCCGAATCCCTGTTCGTGAACGCCGGGACCTGGGGCCTGATGCTGACCGGACAGATCGTGCGGCCGAGCGACGCGGACCTGCACGATCCGCGCGGCGTCATCGCGCGCATCGCGGGACGCCTCGGCGAGCCGGTACTGCGTGCCGCGTTCCGGCAAGCCATGCGCATCATGGGTCACCAGTTCGTGATGGGCCGCACCATCGAGGAAGCGCTGGAGCGCTCGGTCTCGGGCGACAACCGCGCCTATCGCTATTCGTTCGACATGCTCGGCGAGGCCGCGCTGACCGACGCGGACGCCAAGCGCTATCTCGCCGCCTATCACCAGGCAATCGGCGCAGTGGCGCGCTCGATCAAGCCGGGTACTGCCATCGAGGCGGCGCCGAGCATTTCGGTGAAGCTGTCCGCGCTGTTCGCGCGCTATGAGTTCACGCAGCGACGCCGCGTGCTGACCGAGCTCGCGCCGCGTCTGCACGAGCTGGCGATCGCTGCCCGCGACGGCGGCATCGCGCTCACGGTCGATGCCGAGGAAGCCGAGCGCCTGGAGTTGTCGCTGGAGCTGATCGAGCACGTCATGCGCTCGCCGCAACTCAAGGGATGGAACGGTTTCGGCCTGGCGGTACAGGCGTATCAGAAGCGCACGCGCGAGGTCATTCGCTGGCTGCGCGACCTCGCGGGCTCGACCAATTCGCGATTGAACGTGAGACTCGTCAAAGGCGCGTACTGGGACAGCGAGATCAAGCGCGGCCAGGAGCGCGGGCTCACGGGTTATCCGGTGTTCACGCGCAAGGTCAACACGGACGTCTCATACATCGCCTGTGCGCGCGAGCTGATCGGCGCCGGCCCGAATATCTATCCGCAGTTCGCGACTCACAACGCGCAGACTGTTGCCACCATCACGGAGCTGGCCGCGCAAGCGAAGCGCGCGTTCGAGTTCCAGCGTCTGCATGGCATGGGCGAGGAGCTGTATGCGCAGATCGTCGGCGCGGACAAGCTCAATCTGCCGTGTCGTGTTTATGCGCCGGTCGGCTCGCACGAGGATTTGCTGCCGTATCTGGTGCGTCGTCTGCTGGAGAACGGCGCCAACACGTCGTTCGTCAATCGCATCGTCGATGAGCAGACCGCGATTGCCGACATCGTCCGCGATCCGGTCGCCGAGGTGGACGCCCTCCCGCAGAAAGCGCATCCGCGCATTCCGCTGCCGCGGATGCTGTACGGCTCGTCGCGACTGAACTCGCGTGGCGTGAATCTGCCCGATCCGTTCGAGTGCGATCCGTTCCTGGCGGGCGTTGCGCGCGCGACGCGCGAGCGCTGGACCGGCGGAGCGCTCGTTTCCGGCAAGCTGCGGCAAGGCCGCGCGACCGAAGTGCGCAATCCGGCGAATCGCAGCGAGATCATCGGAACGGTGATCGATGCTGACGAAGCTGCGATCGAGGCCGCGTTCGCCGCAGCCGTGCGTGCGCAACCGGACTGGGATACGACGCCGGCGACCGAGCGCGCTGAAGTACTGGAGCGCGCCGCCGATCTGTTCGAAACGCGGATGCCGGAGCTGGTGGCGTTCTGCGGGCGCGAAGGCGGCCGCACGATTCCCGACAGCATCTCGGAAGTACGCGAGGCCATCGACTTCCTGCGCTACTACGCGGATCGCGCGCGTGCCGAGTTCGGCCCGGGTCTGCGTTTGCCGGGTCCGACCGGCGAGAGCAATGAGCTGAAGCTGCGTGGCCGCGGCGTGTTCGTGTGCATCAGCCCGTGGAATTTCCCGCTCGCGATCTTTACCGGGCAGATCGCCGCCGCGCTCGCCGCCGGCAACGCCGTGCTTGCCAAGCCGGCAGAGCAGACGCCGCTCATCGCGACGCGCGCGATTCAGTATCTGCTCGAAGCAGGTGTGCCGCCGGACGTGCTGCATCTGTTGCCGGGTGACGGCGCCAGCGTCGGCGCTCGCATCGTCGCGGATCCGCGCGTTGCCGGCGTGGCGTTCACGGGCTCGACGGAAACTGCCAAGGCCATCAATCGCTCGCTGGCGAATCGCGAGGGGCCGATTCCGGTCTTGATCGCCGAGACGGGCGGGCAGAACGCAATGATCGTCGACAGCTCGGCATTGCCCGAGCAGGTCGTGCTCGATGCCGTGCAGTCGGGGTTCAACAGCGCCGGTCAGCGCTGTTCCGCGCTGCGTGTGCTCTTCGTGCAGGAAGACATTGCGCCGCGCATTTGCAACTTGCTCGCTGGCTACATGGATGAGCTGGTCATCGGCGATCCGCTGCAGCTCGCGACGGACGTCGGTCCGGTCATCGATGAAGCATCGCGCGACATGCTGCGCGCGCATGCTGCCAAGATCGTGAAGTCGTCACGCTGGCATCACGCCTGCAAGCTTGGGCCGGAGCACGAGCGCGGCTTGTTCTTCGCGCCGGTCGCGGTGGAGATCGAATCGCTCTCGCAGCTGACGCGCGAAGTTTTCGGTCCGGCAGTGCACATCGTGCGTTATCCGGCTCACAAGCTGGATGAAGTGATCGATGCGGTGAACGCGACGGGCTATGGCCTGACGCTCGGCGTGCACACTCGCGTCGACGCGACCGCGCGCTACATCGCATCGCGCGTGCGTGCGGGCAACGTCTACGTCAATCGCAACATGATCGGCGCGGTGGTCGGGGTGCAGCCCTTCGGCGGCCGCGGTCTGTCGGGCACTGGCCCGAAGGCGGGCGGACCGTACTACCTGCACCGCTTCGCCACCGAGCAGACGGTGACGATCAACACGGCGGCCGTCGGCGGCAACGCCAGCTTGCTGACGATGGAGAGCTAGCCCACCAGAAGATCAGGCGCTGCGCTTCGGGTAATCCAGCTCCGCGTCGACGCCGCTGTCCCACTGCAGCTCGCTCCACGCTGCAATCTCGAACTGCAGCGTGTAGATGGCGCACGTCGGCATGTTGTCGATGCCGCGCTCGCGGGAGATACGGTCGGCGAACTCCGTGATGCCCGGGTTGTGGCCCACCACCATCAGGTGTCGCGCTTTCTCGCCGAGCTCGCGAATCACGGCCAGCATGTCTTTCGGCGAAGCCAGGTACAGGCGTTCGTCCTGCTGCACCTTCTGCGCCGACACGCCGAGCTCGCGCGTCATGATCGTCGCGGTCGTGATCGCGCGGACCGCCGGGCTCGACAGGATGCGGTCGATCTTCGGGCTCAGCTGCTTCACACGTCGCGCCATCTCCGGCGCGTCGCGCTGACCGCGCGGCTCCAGTACGCGATCCCAATCCTCCTGCCCGGGCCGGCCAGGCTCGGTCTTGGCGTGACGGACCAGCGTGAGTCGCAAGAGCGGGCGTGCGGGCATGATTTCGTGCTCAGTCCGGAACTTCGATTTCCACAGTGCCGTCGACGACGCGGGTGGGATACGTGCGCACAGGCTCGTACGCCGGTGGCGTCATCGCCGTGCCGGTGCGCAAGCAGAAGCGCGCGCCGTGGCGCGGACAGATGACGACGTCGCCTTCGACCGCGCCGCCCGCCAGTTCACCGCCGTCGTGCGTACACACGTCGTCGATCGCGTAGAACTCGCCGCCGACGTTGAACACTGCGACCAGCACGCCATCGACGTCGATCTGCGCGTAGTCGCCAACCGGGATGGCGGCCACGGCCGCAACGCGTTGCCAGGACATCGCGACCTACATCATCCCGGTCTGCAAACGTGCAGCGTCCGACATCATGCTCTGGTTCCACGGCGGGTCGAACACCAGCTCGACGTCGGCGCGCTTGATCGTCGGGATGACTTCGACCTTGTCCTTCACGTCCTGCACCAGCACCTCGCCCATGCCGCAGCCGGGCGCAGTCAGCGTCATCTTGATCTCGACGATGCGCTCGCCGGCGTCGTCGCGCTTGACCTCGCACGAATACACCAGGCCGAGATCGACGATGTTGATCGGGATCTCCGGGTCGTAGCAGGCGCGCATCTGGTCCCACACCAATTGCTTGACGTCCTCGTCGGTCGCGTCGGGCGGCAACTCCGGTCCGACCAGCGCTTCCTTGCCGAGCGCCTCGGCATCCTTGCCGGCGATGCGAAACAGGTTGCCTTCGACGTAGACGGTGAAGCTGCCGCCGAGCGCCTGGGTGATGAAGCCGGTCTTGCCTTCGCGCAGCGTGACCGGGATGCCGGCCGGAACCATGATGGCTTCGACGTCGCGCGTCAGAGTGACGGGTTCGTGCTCGTGTCTGTACACGGTGGGTCTTCGTCTTATTCGGTGGTGACGGGCGCCGAGGCGCGCTGGAGCGCGGCGTTCAGCGTGTGCCAGCAGAGGCTGGCGCATTTGACGCGCGCCGGAAACTCACGCACGCCCGAGAGAGCGGCGAGTTTGCCGAGACGCGCCGCGTCGACGTTCGCATCGTGCTGCGTCAGTACGGTGTGCACCTCGTCGAACAGCTTCTGCACCTCGGCGCGCGACTTGCCTTTCACTGCTTCGGTGAGTAACGAGGCCGAGGCGACTGAGATCGCGCAGCCGCTGCCCTCGAACTTCGCGTCGCGGATGCGGTCGCCGTCGAGGTTCACGTAGATCGACAGCTTGTCGCCGCACAGCGGATTGAAGCCGTCCGCGTGCGCATCGGCCGGCTCGAGCTTGCCGAAGTTCCGCGGGTGGCGGTTGTGGTCGACGATGACGTCGCGATAAAGGTCTTTCAGGTCCATGCCATCAACCGAGGAGCTTGCGCGCGTGCTCGAGTGCCGCGACCAGCCGATCGATTTCCTCGAACGTGTTGTAGAACGACATGGAAGCGCGCGCGGTTGCGGGCACTTCGAAGAAGTCCATCACCGGCATCGCGCAATGATGTCCTGTACGCACCGCGACGCCCTCGGTGTCGAGAATCGTGCCGATGTCGTGCGGGTGGATGCCCGCCATCGTGAAGGACAGGACCGAGGCCTTCTGCGGCGAAGTGCCGATGATGCGCACGCCTGGAATGCTGGACACGCGCGCCGTCGCGTAGTCGAGCAGCTCGTGCTCGTAGGCCGCGATGCGCTCCATGCCGATGCATTGCAGGTAGTTGATCGCAGCAGCGGTGCCGATCGCGCCAGCGATGTGCGGCGTGCCGGCTTCGAACTTCCACGGCAACTGGTTGTACGTCGTCTTCTCGAACGTAACCGATAGGATCATGTCGCCGCCGCCTTGCCATGGCGGCATGGCGTCGAGCAGCGACTCGCGACCGTACAGCACGCCGAAACCGGTCGGGCCGATCATCTTGTGTGCAGAGAAGCAGTAGAAGTCGCAATCGAGCGCCTGCACGTCCACGACGCTATGTGGCACGGCCTGCGCGCCGTCGAGCAGCACCGGGATCTTGAGTTCCTTCGCGCGCGCGATGAAGCGCGCCACCGGCACGATCGTGCCGAGCGCGTTGGAAATGTGCGCGAGCGCGAGCAAACGCGTGCGCGGACCGATCAGGCGCTCGAACGCGGCGAAATCCACTTCGCCCGTTTGCGAGATCGGAATCACCTTGAGCTGCGCGCCGGTCTGCTGGCACACGAGCTGCCAGGGCACGATGTTGGCGTGGTGCTCCAGCGCCGAGATCAGGATCTCGTCGCCGGGCTGGAACCGCGGCCGCGCGTAACTCTGCGCGACCAGGTTGATTGCCTCGGTTGTGCCGCGAACGTAGATGATCTCTTTCGTGGAACGCGCATTGATGAAGCCGCGGATAGTTTCGCGCGCGCCTTCATACGCGTCGGTGGCGCGCTGGCTCAGTGTGTGGACGCCGCGGTGGACGTTCGCATGATCGTGCGCGTAGTAGTAGTCGATGGCATCGATCACCGACTGCGGGCGCTGGCTCGACGCTGCGTTATCGAGATACACGAGCGGCTTGCCGTTGACCTGTTGATCCAGGATCGGAAAGTCGCGCCGGATGCGGGCGACATCGAAGTTCGCAGCGCGTGGGCGAGGAACGCTGGCAGCGCTCATGAGATCACCTTGTAGCGTTCGTCGAGCAGCTGCTCGAGATGATTGCGAAGTGCCGGCGGACCGAGCGACGTCACGATGGACTCGGCGAATGCGCGGATCAGCAACGCGCGCGCCGTGGCCTCGTCGAGACCGCGCGAGCGCAGGTAGAAGAGGGCGGCGGCATCGAGCTGCCCGGTCGTCGCGCCGTGGCTGCACTTCACGTCGTTCGCGTAGATTTCCAGCTCGGGCTTGGTATCGATCTCGGCGCCGGCGTTGAGCAGCAGGTTGCGGCTCGACTGGCGTGCATCGGTCTGCTGCGCGTCCGGCCGCACGATGACTTTGCCGTTGAACACGCCGCGACCGCGCCCGCCCGCGATCCCGCGATAGTTCTCGTCGCTGGTCGTGTGCGGGACGGCGTGATCGATCGTCGTGTGCGCGTCGAGATGCTGCGTGCCCAGCGGCGCGATCAGCCCGTTGAGTGCGACGTGCGCGCCAGCACCTTGCAGGGTCGTCGACAGATTCACGCGTGCGAGACTCGCGCCCAATGCGATGTCATGTGACGCGTAACGGCTGTTCTGCTGCAAGCGAACGTTGACGTGACCGATGTGGAAGCTGCGCAGCGACTCCTGCTGAATTCGATAGTGCTCGACGCTTGCGCCCGCGGCGACGTCGATGTCGCAGACCGCGTTGGTGAAGCACTCACCGGCGTTTGCGCCGACGAAGTGCTCGATCACGACGCAGCGACTGTTGGCTCCCGCGCGCACGACGACACGTGGATTGCTCATCAGCTGCGCGGAGCCGTCGGTCCACTGATGCACGATGTAGATCGGTTGATCCGGCGTTGCGCCTGGCGACACGTCGAGTACTACGCCGTCTTCGAAGAACGCCTGGTTCAAGTCTTCCAGTGCGCTTGGCTTTGTGCGCGACGTTTGCGCAATGAACGCGGCCGCTGCGGCAGGATCGTGCTCGAACCATTGCTTCAGTGTGAGCAGCGTCATCCCGGGCTGCTGCACGTCGCTCGACGAAAGCGCTGGCAGCCAATGCCCGTTGACCAGCACGATGCGTATGCCCGCCTTGGCAATCCACTGCTGCTCGTGCGCACCGACTGCAATCGCCGCGCTCGTCGCCGGCGTAAAAGTCCGAGCTTCGAGCCGACGCAGGTTGGTGTACTTCCAGTCTTCCTGTCGCTGCGTCGGGAATCCGGCCGCGACGAAGCGCTCCAGCGCAGCGCGTCGCAGCTCGACCAAGGGATCCGCCGCAGTCCAGCGCGCGTCGAAA
>DATJIP010000227.1:0-4686 GCA_035493235.1 Steroidobacteraceae bacterium | reverse complement strand
CTGGGGCGATCGCGAACCGCAGCTCGTCGCTTTTCTCGCAGGCGTCGCCATCATTCTCGCGTTCGGCGTCTGGGACGACGTCAGCCGGCTGGATTACCGCATGAAGTTCGTGGGCCAGATCCTCGCGGCGCTGGTCGTCATCGTGTACGGGGACGTCGTCATCCGGTCCTTGCCGTTCGCAGGCATGAGCACGCTGCCCTCGTACGTTGCGATACCGGTGACGGTATTCGCGCTGGTCGGTGTGACCAACGCCATCAACCTGACCGACGGTCTGGACGGATTGGCCGGCGGCACGACGATGCTCAGCCTGGCAGCGATCGCGGTTCTGTCTTACACGTCCGGGGGCGGGTTCGTGCTGTTGGCCGCAGCGAGCGTCATCGGCAGCATCCTCGGCTTCCTGCGCTTCAACACGTACCCGGCGCGCATCTTCATGGGCGACGGCGGAAGCCAGTTTCTCGGCTTTAGCACGGGCGTGCTGGTCATCACGCTCACGCAGCAGGCCAATACGGCATTGAGCCCGGCGCTGCCGCTACTGCTCCTGGGACTGCCCATCGTCGATACGCTGCTCGTGATGGCCGAAAGGATGCACGAAGGACGTTCGCCGTTCACGCCCGACAGGAAGCACATCCATCACCGGCTGCTCGCCCTCGGCTTCGACCATTATGAAGCCGTGTTCGTGATCTACGCCTTGCAAGCGGCGATGATCTTGCCCGCTTACTTTCTGCGATTCGAGGCGGACTGGCTCATCATCGCGCTGTACGTGGCGTTCAGTGCGTGCGTCGTCGCATTCCTGACGGTTGCTCCCGTGTTTGGCTGGCGGGTGCACGAGCAGGTCGAGCGCGCCGGTACACCGCACGCACCCATCTGGATCGGCTGGTTGCGACGCGACCAGCGCATGCTCAAGGGGGCATTCTACGCAGCGGTCGTCGCGATTCCAGCCTTCTTCTTCGTCGGTGCATTCTTTGTCGCGAGCGTACCGAAGGACATAGGAGCGCTGGCGCTGGTGCTGCTGGTCGCGCTTCTCGCGGTCTACGTGCGGCATCGGCACCGCCCGTTCAGCCTGTTCGAGAAGGGCAGCGTCTATGTCGCAGGCATTTGCCTCGTCTATCTGATGCAGCTCAGCCCGGACGCCTTCGAGCGCTTCGGCGTGTACTGCAGCGTGCTGTTCGTGGCCATGAGCGTGGCCGTCGCGGTCGGCTTTCGCGTGGGAGCAGAACGCTTCAGGGTGACCCCGATGGATTTCCTGGTGATATTGATCGCCCTCGTCGTTCCAAACGTGCCCGAGCTCCACATGAAGGTGCAGCACCTGGGCGTCGCGACCGCAATGATCATCGTCCTGTTGTACAGCATCGAGCTCGTTCTGAACAACGTCTGGCGACGCTGGGACGTCATGCGGTTCACGACCTACGTGACGCTCGCCGTGCTGGGCGTCAGAGGCCTGGCTGGCGCCTGAGCACGAAGATGACGCGATGCAAAACGACTGCGCGTCGGGAGGAGTGAAGCAATGAAGCTGAACCCACGAGTGCCCGTCTGTGCCGTATCGGTGATCGCTCTTTCGCTGGCCATGGCGGCTTGTGGCGGCAAGGAAGAGCGAAAGGCCATGCACATGGAGAAGGGCCGCTCTTACTACGCGCAGGCGAACTTCGACAAGGCGCGCATCGAGTTCAAGAACGTGCTTCAGATCGACCCGAGGAGCGCCGACGGGTATTACATGATGGGACGCGTCGAGCAAGAGCAGCAGAACTGGTCGAACGCGTTTGCCGACTATCGAAAGGCGGTCGAGCTCGACCCCCAGCAGGTCGACGCCAAGGTGCTGATGGGCCGGCTCTACGTGCTGTCGGGCGCGGCGGACGAGGCGCAGAAGATCGCCGATGACGTGTTGTCGAGCCATCCGGGTCACCCGGGCGGGCTATACCTGAAGGCTGCCGTGCTCGCGCGCCGGGGCGAGTTCTCCGAAGCCGTAGCGGAGGCGCAACGCGCCATCGAGGCCGATCGCACGCTAGCCGACGCGGTGAGCCTGCTCGCTGGCCTGTACAGCCGCGCCGGTGATGACGAAAAGGCGCAGCGGGTGCTCGAGGACGGCGTGCGCGCGAATCCGAACAGCGTCGAGCTGCGAGGGGACTTCGCTTCCGTCCTGCTGAAACGCAAGGCGTATCCGCAGGCCGAGCAGGTATTCCGGGACATCGTGCAGATCGATCCTGGCAAGTACGTCTACCGTACGAACCTCGCGGCCTTCTACAACAACACCAACCAGCCGGAGAAGGCGGAAAAGGCGCTAAGGGACGCCGTGGATGCCGATCCCGAGGATACGCAGCGCTATCTCGTGCTCGTCGACTTCCTGGCCGCGAACAAGGGTCCGGCCGCGGCTGAAACCGAATTGACCTCGGCCATTGCCGCGAAGCCGAAGGTGTACCCCCTGCGTTTCAGCCTCGCCCGCCTGTACGAGCTCACGGCCAGGCTCGATCCGGCCGAGCGCGTGTACCGGGAAATCATTGCATCGGACAAGACGGGACCCTATGGCCTGCGTGCGCGCAACAGCCTCGCGCGGCTCAAGGCGGCAACGGGCAACACCGTCGAGGCCGATAGGCTGATCGCGGAGGTCGTGAAGGACAATCCGAAAGACAGCGACGCGCTGCAGCTTCGCGCACAGATGGCGCTTGCACGCGGCGATGCCAAGCGGGCCATCGCCGATCTGCGGGCAATCCTGAAGGACCATCCGGATTCACCCGAGATCGTGAGCCAGCTGGCCGCGGCCCACACCTTGAATCACGAGCCGCAGCTGGCGAGGGACGTGCTCGACAATGCCATCGTGCGATACCCCAACAATGCTGCGCTTCGTGTCGCACTGGCGTTGTTCCTCGTGCGCGGAAACGATCATGGCGGCGCGGGGAAGGAACTCGATGCGGCGCTTCAGCTCGATCCGAAGAACGTGCAGGCGCTGCAGCTCAAGGCGGACATGCAGACAGCCGGCAGGGATCTCGCCGGAGCCGAGCAAACGTTGGCGAAGCTCAAGCTCGCCGTTCCGGAGCAGCCCCTCGCGTACTATCGGCTGGGCCTGCTGTACCAGGCCCAAAAGAAGTACGACCAGGCGCTGTCGGAGTTCGAGACGGCGTACGCAAAGTCGCCGGGCGCACTCGACGCACTGACGGCGATCGTGAACGTGCGCCTGGCGCAGAACAAGCCGGATGAAGTCGTCGCGCGGCTGAGCAAGGCGATCGAGGCCCGGCCCAACGATGCGGCACCGTATACATTGCTCGCCGAGGTATACCGCAAGAACAACAAACTGACCGATGCGGAGAGGATGTTCCAGAAGGCGGTGGAGATCGGGCCCCGGTCGACGGCAGCGTATTGGGGCTTGTCCAACGTGCATGCGGCGCGAGGCGACAACGTCAAGGCCGTCGCCGCGCTTCGGCAAGGCCTCGCAGCCAATCCGGAGGATCGCTCGCTGACCCTGGCATTGGCCGAGTCGTATCAGAGAACCGGCGAGATCGATCGCGCGATCGCGGAATACGACAAGCTCCTCGCCCGCAATCCACGCGACGATGTCGCGGCCAACAACGTGGCGGCCATTCTGACCGATTCGAAGGCCGATGCCGCGAGCATCGCGCGGGCCTTGCAGCTCGCCGAGCGATTCGAGGACTCCACGGACCCTTCGGCGCTCGATACGCTGGGCTGGGTCTATTTCAAGGCCGGACGGAACGACCGGGCACTGGAACTGCTGCAGAGGGCTGCCGACGGCGCGCCGCAATCAGCCCCGATTCAATACCATCTCGGGATGGCGTACTACAAGCAGGGCGATGCGACATCGGCGAAGGCACACCTGCAGCGTGCCGTGGCTGCGAACGTGAGCTTCGGCGGTCTGGACGAGGCGCGTGAAGTGCTCGCGAAGCTGTAGATGGACGACCTGCCACCCGAGTCCAGAATGAGATCGGCGTAGAGCTCGCTTGCCAAGCGAGCCGACTATCAAAGGAACGCCATTCACCGAAGAGCACATCGTCGGCGTGCACGCAGTGTCACGCGTGCCTGCGGTTGGTGGCCATCTCACGCTCGTTGTATCGCTATCGCAGTCGTCCTCGACAGGTGAATCACCTGGCGTTCAGGTCGTGACGGTGAATGGCCGGCGGGCCGCGCTGGCTTACCGTCGTGCCGACCCGTATCTGCATGACTTGCTCGAGCCGAGGCGCCGGGTTCGAAGCCGGTTCCTGCGGCCGGTGGTTTTTCATGACCAGCGTCTGCCCGGCAAAGCGGCTGAAGTCGACCAGGATGTCAGCTCGCCCGGCGGGCGCGAGGACCATCTCGTTCACCGTCACGCAGGGTGCAAAGCAATGATCGGTTCCGACCGTGCGATCACATCGGTCAATGCGGAAATATCGTCGAGCGAGATACTCGACCCTCGACGGGGCGTCGCGTCGCCGAATGGGCGAACAGCGAATACGAGGGCGCCTGCCTAAGCGAGCGCAGGCAGAACGGCCGGCGCGCCGGTGATCCGGCGACGCGCGATACCGATCAAGCCGAGTAAACCGGACGCGAACAGCCACGCGGCGACGGGAATCGGGACCACCACGTCGGGCGCCGTGCCGAATGACAGCGCGACGTGCGAGAACGTCGACTGGGGGCTCACGCCCGGAATGTTGAGCGTGAAGCTTCCGCTGCCCAAGAGGTACGGCTGATTGACCGGGTTGCCGA
>DATJIP010000226.1:0-30361 GCA_035493235.1 Steroidobacteraceae bacterium | reverse complement strand
GTGATGCCGTCGAATCCGTATGACGCCAAAGGCCTGTTGATCTCGTCGATCGAGGACGACGATCCGGTGGTGTTCTTCGAACCGAAGCGCTTGTACAACGGGCCGTTCGACGGCGACCCGAACAAGCCTGCGGTTGCGTGGAGCTCGCATCCGAAAGGCGACGTGCCGGACGGCCACTATCGCGTACCGATCGGCACCGCGGAAATCGTGCGAGCCGGCAAGCAAGTCACGATCATCACGTACGGCACGATGGTGCACGTTTGTATCGCGGCCGCACAGTCGCTCGGCATCGATGCGGAAGTGATCGACATCCGCACGATCGTGCCGCTCGATGAAGAAACGCTGGTGCGCTCGGTGAAGAAGACCGGTCGCTGCGTGGTCGCGCACGAAGCCACGCGCTTCGCCGGCTTCGGCGCGGAAATCCTCGCGACGATTCAGGAAGAGTGCTTCTGGCATCTGGAAGCGCCGATCGCACGCGTCGCCGGTTGGGACACGCCGTATCCGCATGCGTTCGAGTGGGAATACTTTCCCGGCCAGGCGCGCGTCGCCGCCGCATTGAAGGCAACGATGGAGGCGAAATGAGCCGCCATGTGGTGAAGCTTCCGGATCTCGGCGAAGGCACGGTCTCCTCCGAGATCGTCGCGTGGCACGTCAAAGTCGGCGACCGCGTCGCCGAGGATCAGCCGATGGTCGAGATGTCGACCGACAAGGCCGTGGTCGAGATGCCCTCGCCGGTCGCCGGCCGCGTCGTGTCGCTCGGCGGTCAGCCGGGCGATCACATCGCCGTCGGCGCCGAGCTCATCGTGCTGGAGACGGGAGAAGGCGCGGCGACCGAGAAGACCGAGGCGAAGAGCGAAGCACCGGCCGCTCCCAAAGAGAAAGCCTCGGGCTCGCATCTTTCGCTCGTGCCGCCACCGACCCAGGCACCGCCGGCTCAAGCTGCGCCGCGCAGTGGCCGCGTGCTCGCATCACCTGCAACCCGCCGGCGTGCTCGCGAGTCCGGCATCGATCTCGCCACCGTCGTCGGCAGCGGTCGCGACGGCCGCATTCAGCGGCAGGATCTCGACGCCGCCATCAGTCAAGCGCAGCACGGCGGTTCTGGAATCGCCGCGCGCGGCAACGGCTCGCAGCGGCGGCAGCCGCGCACCGAGACAGAGGAGATCCGCATCCTCGGCGTGCGTCGGGTCAGCGCGCAGCGCGTGGCCGAATCGAAGCGCAACATCCCGCACTTCTCGTACGTCGAGGAAGTCGACATCACCGAGCTGGAAAGGCTGCGCAAGCATCTCAACGCGAAACTGCCGAAAGGCACGCCGAGCTACACGTACCTGCCGTTCCTCGGCATGGCCCTGATCCGCGTCATCGAGCGCTTCCCGAAGTGCAATTCGCGTTACGACTCCGAGCGCAACGTGCTGGTTCAGCATCGCGGCGTGAACCTGGGTGTCGCGACGCAGACGAGCGACGGACTCAAGGTGCCGGTGGTGCATCACGCCGAGGCGCTGTCGCTGGGCGAGCTGGCGACGCAGATTCGTCGCGTGGCGCAAGCGGCGCGCGACGGCACAGCGAGCCGCAACGAGCTGAGCGGCTCGACGATCACGATCACCAGTCTCGGCAAGCTGGGGGGCATCGTCTCGACGCCGATCATCAACGCGCCGGAAGTCTCGATCATCGGCGTCAACAAGGCCGTCGAGCGGCCGGTCGTGCAGCACGGCCAGATCGCCGTGCGCCTGATGATGAACCTGTCGTCGTCGTTCGATCACCGCTTCATCGACGGCTACGACGCGGCGGAAATCGTCCAGGCGCTGAAGGAAATGCTGGAGCAGCCGGCGACGATCTTCATCGAAGATTGAGCTTCTCCCTTAGGCGCGCTGCAGCGTTGACCTGTCATCGCTGCAGTGCGTCTTGTGATGCAAGTCACATCTTTGGGACCTGAGTCCCAGTCGCGCGATAGGCCGTCGCAACAAATGCCTATTCCTTTGCGACTGGTCTCTCATCAATCTGCCGGCATTCGGCTTACGCTGTTTTTCAGGCAGCGCACTCATGCACCGTTGCAGTCCTGACGCTGCCGATATTCGAACCATGTCAGCGTCCGCGGCGATCCGACAATTCCTCTTCGAAGCGCAGCAACGCGTGGCCTGTCACGCGATCGCGTTCACGCCGCCGTCGCGCGACCATTTCGATTTCCACTGCACCGCCGCCGACGCGGACGACGTGCGCCACGTGCTGGAAACCGTGGCGGATTCCTTCCTGCTCGAATGCCGCAACCGGCCCGAGCCGGTCGTCAGCAATCGCGTGCGCTACGAAGCGAACGGACCGCTGCTCGGGCGCTTCCTGGCGATCGGAATCCAGGACGACAAGACGCAGCTCGCAGGCGTAGCGCTGCTCTTTCGCACGATGGAGCAGCAGGCGTTCAGCAAAGAGGACGCGCGTGCGCTCGGAGTGCTCTCGCACCAGCTGTCGAAGATCATCTCGCTGCCGAACGATCCCGTGACGGGACTGCTGACTCGCAGCGGCGTCGAGAAGCTCATCGAATGGCGCCTGGGCTCGCGCGGTGCGCGGACGGTTTCCACCGTGCTGTACGGTGACATCGACCAGCTGCACGTCGTCAACGACTTGCTCGGCTTCGAAGCAGGCGACCAGGTGATCGCCGCAGTGGCGCACGCGCTCCAGGCGCAGCTCGCGGGCCGCGATGCAGTGCTCAGCCGTCTGTCCGGCGACCGCTTCACGATCTTCTTCTCCGATTGTCCGCTCGATCGCGCCCGCGCCATCGGCGACGAGCTCCGCGATGCTGTGAGCGCTGTACCCCTGAACGTCGGCACCGATGCGATCCCGCTGTCGATCTCGTTCGGCGCTGCGAACGTGCGAGGCGGCGAACGCAGCTTCGACCACGCGCTCGCCGCCGCGGAGGTCGCGTGCAAGGCCGCCAAGGATCGCGGCCGCAATCGCGTCGAGTCGTACGAAGTCCACGATTCGAGCATCAACCGCCGCATCGACGACATCGCGATCATCGGCCGGCTGCGCGTCGCGCTGGAGAAAGGCAACTTCCAGATTTTCGGCCAGCCCATTGCGCCGCTTCAGCAACCCGAAGAAGTGCGCCGCTACGAGATGCTGTTGCGTCTCGTCGACGAGAAAGGCCGCCTGGTGCTGCCCGGGCAATTCATGTCATCCGCGACGCGTTACCAGCTGCTGCCGCAGATCGATCGTTGCGTCATCAGCGACGTGCTGACGCGTCTCGCCACGGCGAAGCGCGAGCAGCCGGGTTTCGAGCCGATGCATCTCTCGATCAATCTGTCGGGCCCGACGCTCAGCGACCCGACGTTCCTCGACTGGCTGGTGGTGCAGATCGACAGCAGCGGCGTGCCGGGCGACTGGCTGGAATTCGAGCTGACCGAGACGGCGGCAGTCAGCAATCTCGAGCACGCGCAACGGCTGATGGCGCGACTCACCGAACTGGGCTGCCGCTTCGCGCTCGATGACTTCGGCACCGGCCTCTCGTCGCTCGCGCATCTGAAAGCGCTGCACTTCACGGTGCTGAAGATCGACGGCTCATTCATCCGCGACATCCTGCACAATGAGCGCTCGGAGTCGCTGGTGCGCGCCGTGACGCAGTTGGCGCATGGCATGGGCATGGAGACAGTGGCCGAGTACGTCGAGTCGCCGGAGATCTGCATGCGCCTCATCGAGCTCGGCGTGCAGTTCGGCCAGGGCTATGCGATCGGCAAGCCGCGGCCGCTGGCAAAGATCCTGCAAGCGGAAGTGCCGCTGGCGAACGCGAGCTGAGGAACTCTCAGCGCGGCTCGGCCCTTGAACCCTTACAGTTCAAGGGAGCGCCGCGATGCAACCCAACCCCCGATCCAGCACGCGCCCGTCCCGCGGGTTTGCAGAACGCTTGAAAGAAGACGGCCGCCGCACGATCGAGCAGCGCAAGCGCTCGGCCGCGGAACGCGTCGACGGCATTGCGCAAGCAATCGAGCGGACCGGTGCGCATTTCAGCGACAACGAGCCAACGCTCGCCGACATGGCCAACCGGCTGGCGAGCACCGTCAGCAATCTTGCGACACGCCTGCGCGAGGGCAGCATCGAGGATCTCGTCGATGACACGCGTGCGCTGGCGCGCCGCAACCCCGCCCTCTTCATTGCGGGCGGCGTGCTGGCTGGCTTCGCGCTCGCGCGTTTCGCGAAAGCGTCCGCGAGCCGCGCCGAGCGGGCTGCCTCCCTCGCCGACGACGCGTCCGATGACGCCCCTACGCTGACCGAAGCCGACGAGGTCGAGTCGATCGTCGTCGAGCAAGGCACGAATCCCGGCGGAATCTGAGTGGAGTTCGACATGGCAACCCGAGCCGCCGCGCAACGCGACCACGACCTGCTCGATCTGCAATCCACCCCGGGATTGCTGAGCCGTCTGGTCGGTGATTTCACGTCCCTGCTGCGCAACGAGGTCGCGCTCGCAAAAGCGGAGCTGTCCGACTCGACCGATCGCGCCAAGGCCGGCTTCGCATCGCTGATCGGCGCGGTCGCGACACTGCTCGCCGGCTCGCTCGTGCTAGTGGCCGCGCTCGTCCTCGGTCTGGCCGAGGTAGTGGCGCCGTGGCTCGCGGCACTGATCGTCGGTGTCGTGATCACTGTCATCGGCATCGTGCTGTTCTTCGCTGCGAAGAAGAAGCTGTTGCCACCGCACGTCGAGATCGATCGAACGCGCGCATCTGTCCGCAGTGACGTGGACGTTCTGGCGAGGAGAACCTGATGACTGCGTCATCGCAACGACCGGAAGAGAACCGCAATGCCGAGCATCTCGAGCGCACCGCCGACCGCATCCGCGAGGACCTGGACCGCACGCTCGATGCGCTGGAGCGCAGACTTGGGCCCGGCCAGCTGCTCGATCGCTCGCTCTCTTACCTGCGAGATCACGGCGGCGAGATGGCAAGCGCCGTGGGCGAGTCAGTGCGGCGCAATCCGGTGCCGATCCTGCTGACGCTCGCCGGTCTCGGGTGGCTCATCGTGTCGACGGTCCGCGGGCGCGAGCCGATCGATGTCACGGTCGGCGACCAGTATCCCGGCGATGACTATGCGGCTGCGGACGACGACTCCGCAGCGGGCGAGGATTCCCTGTACGACGACCAGGATTCCCTGTACGCCGAGTCGCAGACGATGCGCAGAAAATTCCGCGATCGCGTGGCCGCCGCGCGCGCGGGAACGCGTCGCGCCCAGTATCGGGTGGTCACGGCGATCGAAGAACAGCCGTTCCTGTTCGGTGGCCTCGCAGTTGCGATCGGCGCACTGCTCGGGGTCGTGATCCCGTCGACGCAGTACGAAGACAAAGTCGTGGGCCAGGTACGCGATCGCGCAGTTGAGCGCGCGAAGCAAATGGGCGAGCGGCAGTACCAGAACCTGCGCAGCCAGTTCGAAATCCACCGCGATGTCGAGGTGAGCGGCCGGGCTCACTGAGGAGCCAGCATGAGCAGATGGAACCGTGCAGCCACCGTAGTCTTCCCGACGTTCCTTTGCCTCGCTGCGTGCGCCGGATCGCGCAGCGATCTGCCCATCAGCGCCAGCAGCGGCCCGAATCCCACGCTGCCGAAGCCGGAAGAAAAGACGATCCCGACGATCAACGTCGCGCCCGCGAAAGGCTGGAGCGGCGAGCAGAAGCCGGCGGCGGCGGCTGGCTTCGCAGTCGCGCGCTATGCAGCCGATCTCGATCATCCGCGCTGGCTTTACGTACTCCCTGACGGTGACGTGCTCGTGGCGGAGACGAACGCGCCGGCCGACCGGCCCGACGACAGAAAAGGCATCAAGGGATTTTTCTCCAAGCGCGCACAAGAGAAAGCGGGCGCGGGAGTGGCGAGCCCGAATCGCATCACCCTGCTGCGCGACGCGGACGGCGACGGCAAAGCCGAAGTCCGCAGCGTATTCCTCAAGGACCTGAATTCGCCGTTCGGCATGGCGCTCGTCGGCAACAACTTCTACGTTGCGAACACCGACGCCGTCATGCGCTACGAGTATCGCGATGGCGCGCAGAGCATCGATGGACCCGGCACGAAAGTCGCCGACTTGCCCGCGGGCTCGATCAACCATCACTGGACCAAGAACCTGCTCGCGAGTCCCGACGGCAAGCACGTGTACGTCACCGTCGGCTCGAACAGCAACATCGCCGAGAACGGCATGGAGAACGAAGACCGGCGCGCATCGATCCTCGAGGTCGATACCGCGACGGGCTCGTCGCGCGTGTTCGCCTCCGGCCTGCGCAATCCGAACGGGCTCGACTGGCAGCCGCAAAGCGGCGCGCTGTGGGCCGCGGTCAACGAGCGCGACGAATTCGGCAACGACCTGGTGCCCGACTACATCACTTCAGTGAAGGATGGCGGCTTTTATGGCTGGCCTTACAGCTACTTCGGTCAGCACGTCGACGACCGCCCGCAGCCGCCGCGACCCGATCTCGTGCAGAAAGCCATCGCTCCCGACTACGCCGTCGGCGCGCACACGGCCTCGTTGGGCCTCGTCTTCTACCGCGGCGACTTGCTGCCGCAGCGCTATCGCGGCGGCGCGTTCGTCGGTCAGCACGGCTCCTGGAATCGCGAGCCCTACTCGGGCTATCGCGTGGTCTTCGTGCCGTTCGCCAACGGCCATCCGACCGGCGCCAAGCCCGAAGACTTCCTCACCGGATTCATCGATGGCGACAAGAACGCGCTCGGCCGCCCGGTCGGCGTCGCCGTCGATCGCGACGGCGCGCTGCTGGTGGCGGATGACGTCGGCAATCGCATCTGGCGCGTGACACCGGCGCAGCAGGCGTTAAGCTCGGATCAATGAGCGCAAATCAAGCTGCCGCGGCCGAACCCGTCCATCTGGTGTGTGGCCACTGCGATGCTGTCGTGCGCGTGCCGCCCGAACGCTTCGCCGACGGGCCCCGCTGCGCGAAGTGTCACAACGCGCTGTTCGAGGATCATCCGCTGGAGCTGAAGACGGCGAGCTTCGACAAGCACATCACGCGCAGCGATCTGCCGGTGATCGTCGACTTCTGGGCGCCGTGGTGCGGCCCATGCCGCGCGATGGCGCCGCACTACGAGGAAGCCGCGCGGCGCCTGAAGCACAAAGCGCGCTTCGCGAAGGTGAACTCCGACGAGGAACCGAACGTCGCGGGACGCTTCAACATCCGCGGCATCCCGACGTTGATCGCGTTCAAGCACGGCCGCGAGATCGCGCGCCAAGTCGGCGGCATGGATCTCAACGGCCTGCTGCGCTGGACTGGTTCTCTGGTCGAAAGTGGCCAAGGCCCTTGCGACGACCGCCGGCAAAAGGCGTGACTTTTTCCGGCTACCGGTATTTAAGCCCGGTGCCCGTGTTGAACACGATCACGCGATCGCTCGGGCGAACGAACCCACTATTTCGTAGCTGAGCGAGCGCGGCCCAGGCAGCGCCGCCTTCCGGGCACACATCGATGCCGGATCGTGCGGCGAGATCGAGTGTCGCACGCTGCATCTGCGCTTCATCGATCGCGATCGCCGTGCCATGCGTCTCACGCAACGCACGCAGACAAATGAACCCGCCCAGCGGCGCAGGCACGCGCAAACCGTAGGCGCGAGTCTGCGCATTCGCCCACGCCTCGGTGCGCTGCGCACCTTCGTGGAACGCTTTCGCGACCGGCGCGCACCCGGCAGCCTGCACTGATACGAAACGCGGCCGCTTGCCGCGCGGAATCCAGCCCAGCGCCTCCATCTCATCGAACGCCTTCCACATGCCGACCAGGCCCGTGCCGCCGCCAGTGGGATAGAGCACGACATCCGGCACTTCGCCGTCGAGCTGTTCGACCAGCTCGTACGCCATGGTCTTCTTGCCTTCGATGCGATACGGCTCGCGCAACGTCGAAACGTCGTAGGCGTCTTTCGGACCGTGCTCGCGCAAATATTTTCCCGCGTCGGCAATCGTGCCCTGCACGCGATGAATCGTGGCGCCGTACAGCGCGCACTCGTCGAAGAACGGCTTCGGCGTGTCGTCCGGCATCGCCACGATCACGGGCAGTCGGGCACGCGCACCGTACGCAGCCAGCGCCCCGGCCGCATTGCCCGCCGACGGCGCCGAGAACTTCCTGGCACCGAGATGTTTCGCCATCGACACGGCCATGGCCATGCCCCGCGCTTTGAAAGAACCGGTCGGATTGCGCGCCTCGTCTTTCACCCAGACGTTGTCTTCGACCGCGAGCAGCGGCGTGAAGCCTTCGCCGAGCGCAACCTCGTCGCCCTCCTCCAACGGCAGCAGCTCGCGATAGCGCCACAGCGTCGGCGTGCGTGAGGCGACGTCGGAGAGCTTCAGCCGGATCGCGCCGAGATCGTAATCGACACGCAACGGCATGCCGCAGCGCTGACACACGCCGAGCAGCGTGCGCGGATCGTGGCTGGTCTCGCAGGCGAAGCAGTGGACGCCGCGCAGGTACTTCGACAGTCGGGGTGTACTCATGCGCGAATGATAGCGCAGCGGTTCGATGGAACCGCGATGGCCGCCGGATGCTTAAGCCGCACGCACGCCATTCCGAAACACATCGAGGATCTACCCATGGCCCGTGCTCGCCCCCCTGTGATCGACGAGGAGCCCGACGACGTCGCGCCCGATGCACTGAGCCTGCTTCGACGCGACCACCGGCTCGCCGAAGAGCTGTTCGCCGAGTTCGCTCGTTCCGCTCCTCAACAGCTCGATCCCCTCGCCCGCCGCATCTGCAAGATGCTGCGCGTCCATACGCAGATCGAAGAGGAATTGTTCTACCCGGCCGTCAGCAGAGCCCTGACGGCACCGGACAAGCAGCTGGTGGCGCAGGCACAGGTCGAGCACGATCAGGCGAAACAGGCCATCGCACGCATCGAGTCCATGACCTCGGACAATCCGGCGTTTCGCAATGAGATCGACTTGCTCGACCGGCGCATCGCGCAGCACGTCGTCGAAGAGGAGCAGGAACTGTTTGCGAAAGTCACTGCAACGGGGATCGATCTGCTGGCGCTCGGTGTAGCACTTGCCGAGCGACGCGACACGTTGCTGGACGTACTCGGCCTGCATGGCGACGACGAAGAGGGCGCAGCCAATCAACGTGAGACACGAGCGGATGAAAGCGCTGTAGGTCGGGCTTCAGCCCGACAAGATCCTGGCACGACTTGAATCGCAAAAGCTGCTATCCCGTCGGCGTTTGACGCGCAGGCGCACGCCTCTGCTAGAGTCGGGCCGCCCTTCTTTCATGGCCCACGGAGACTCCATGATTCATCAACGTCGCTTCGCGATTGCGGCAGCTTCGTCCGCGCTCGCGTTCCTTGCTCAAGCGCAGGCCGCGGACACCAATGAGCCGCTCGAACAAGTCGTCGTCACTGGTACACGCGTCGCCAATCGTTCCGCGCTGGACACTGCGGCACCGGTCGACGTCGTCAGCAGCGAGCAACTGCAGAACGTCGGCGTTGCCGAGATCAACCAGTCGCTCGCCGTTGCGCTGCCCTCGTTCAACTTTCCGCGCCCCGGCCTCGCCGACGGCACGGACACGATCCGCCCCGCTGCGCTGCGCGGTCTTGCGCCGGATCAGACACTCGTACTCGTCAACGGCAAGCGACGGCACTCGGCTTCACTCGTCAACGTCAACGGCACGATCGGCCGCGGCTCTGCCGCCGTCGACCTCAACACGATCCCGGCTGCGATGGTGCAATCGGTCGAGGTGCTGCGCGACGGCGCCTCGGCGCAGTACGGCTCCGATGCAATCGCCGGCGTGATCAATCTGCGTCTGCGCGAGGCGGCCGATGGTGGAGACGCCACCGTCAGCTACGGCTGGCGCGATTCGACCTACGAAACGATCACCGGCCCGGCGGACGATCGTTTCGCCGGCGCGGTGCTGGCGCCGACATGGTCCGCGCCGCCGAAGCTGAAGCGCAGCGTTTCCGACGGCGACACCCTGGTCGCCTCGTTGTGGAAAGGACTGTCGCTCGGCGATTCCGGCTTCGTCACTGTTGCCGCGGAATACAAGGATCAGGAGCACACCGAGCGCGGCGGCTACGACATGCGTCGGCAGTATCCGCTGCTGCCAGGCAACGTGCTGGATCCGCGCGAAGCGACCTTCGATCGCTTCAACTCCTGGTACGGCGAGCCGGACCTCGATCAGAAAACCGTGTTCGTGAACGCCGGCTACGATTTCGCGAGCGGCGCGCACATGTACGGCTGGGCGAGCTGGCAGGATCGCGACGCCAAGTCGCCCGGCTTCTATCGCCTCGCCGACGATCCGTCGAACCGCAACGTGATCGAGATCTATCCGAACGGCTTCCTGCCGTTCATCGCGCCCGAGGTCACCGACTACTCGGCCGCGTACGGCATTCGCTGGAAGCTCGGCGACTGGGACATGGACTCGTCGCTGGTGTACGGCAAGAACAAGATGGAGTTCACGATCGAGAACACGCTCAATCGCTCGCTCGGCGTCGCGAGCCCGACGGTGTTCAATGCCGGCGGCTTCGACTACGACCAGCTCGTGATGAACGTCTCGGGCGTACGGCCGATCGAGATGAAGGCATTCGCTTCGCCGCTCAACGTTGCCGTGGGCGTCGAGGCGCGGCGCGAAGAGTATTCGATCTTCGCGGGCGAGCCGGACTCATATCGCAACGGCGGCGTGCTGCTCAACGGTCAGCCGACGGCGTCCGGCGCGCAGGTATTCGCAGGGTTCCGGCCAGAGAACGCCGGCAGCGAAGACCGCACTGCCATCGGTGCGTATGTCGACCTGGAAGCGAACATTACCGAGAAGCTCCTTGGATCGGTCGCAGTGCGCGGCGAGCACTACTCGGATTTCGGCGAGAACCTGTCGGGCAAGCTCGCGGCGCGCTACGACTTCACGCGCAGCTTCGCTCTGCGTGCGTCGGTGCAGAACGGCTTCCGTGCGCCCTCGCTGCAGCAGCAGTTCTTCCAGACGACTTCGACCAACTTCATCGGCGGCTTGCCGTTCGACGTGACGACGTTCCCGGCGACCGATCCCATCGCGGTGGCGCTCGGCGCGAAGAAGCTCGACGCGGAGGAGTCACTCAACTACTCCATCGGCGCGGTATTCCGCTTCGACCGGGTTGACATCACGATCGACGCGTATCAGATCAACATCGACGACCGCATCGTGCTGTCTGAGAACCTGACCTCGGCGGCCGTGCGCAACTACCTCGCCACGCAAGGCTTCATCGGTGCGGGCGGCGGGCGTTTCTTCATCAATGGCGTCGACACCGAGACGCAGGGCATCGACGTGGTCGTGAACTGGCCGTTCGAAACCGGTGCCGGCCGCTTCGACTTCACGCTCACCGCCAACTGGAACAATACGGATGTGACGAGCGTGCCGAGCACGCCGCAGCTCGAGGCGTTGAGCCCGCCGCCGGTGCTGTTCGATCGCTTCAACATCCTGACGTTCGAGGAAGGCACGCCCGACAACAAGTTCACCGCGCAGGTGAACTGGAACCTCGATCGCTTCGGCGCGACGCTGCGCGGCACGCGTTACGGCAAGGTGTTGTCACCCGACAGCGCCGCGACGTTCGCAACCGTCGCCGCCGGCACGGTGCCGAACGACATCGAGCTCGGCGCCAAGACTCTGGTGGACCTCGAGGGTCGCTTCGACATCACGGAGAGCATCCGCGTCGCGCTCGGCGCGGAGAATCTGCTCGACGAGTATCCGGACCCGAACACCGCGCTCGCGAATCCGACGGGGACGACGTCGTTCTCGAACTACTCGCCGTTCGGACGCTCGGGAAGATTCGTGTACGGAAGGCTCAGTTACAAATTCTGAGCAACGCTCAGAGCGGAGAACTCTCGCCAAGGCGCCAAGACGCAAAGCATCGCCAAGGTCCGGAATTCAACAATTCAGAATTCTTCCTTGTCGGTCTTGGCGCCTTCGCGACTTGGCGAGAGAAATTCCTTTTACTACCTGGTCGCTACTGCAACAGCTGCGCACGCCATCGCCGCACCGGTACTGCGATTGATCGTGCGGACCGCACGCGCGCTCTTGAACATCCGTCGCGCACGCGCGGCGAGAAACACGTAGCCGCCGAGGACGAGCGGCAGCACGACCGAGATCACGGCGACGATCTCCAGGAAGCCGGCCACCGTCAGCTCTTCCAGCCGCACGACGGTCGGCAGCAGCGCCAGGAAGAAGATTGCGGTCTTCGGATTCGCCATCGTGAGCGCAAGGCTGCCGAGGAAAAGCTGCATCGGCTTCTGCCCGGCATCGATCGTCGGCTGCTCGTCCGTTGTCACGGCGGGCTTTGCCGTCCACAGGCGATACGCCATGTACAGCAGGTACACCGCACCCGCGTACTTGATGACGACGAACACCATCTGTGCCGTCTGCGCGAGCGCAGCGAGGCCGGTCGCAGCCACCGAGAACCAGATGAGGTCGCCGATCCAGAAGCCGGCGATGAAGGCCACGGCTCCCTGCGTACCGCGCGCCAGCGAGCGCGCAATGATCGCCGCAACGCCGGGACCCGGCGTTGCAACTGCCAACAGGTAAACCGAAGCAAAGATCAGCAGGCCGTAAAAGGACACGACACGCTCCAGCACGTTCGCGGGGAAGTGCGCGAGCTTACCCTATCCGCGGGCTACTTGATCGCCCACGTCCCGTCGCCGGTGCGGCAGGCGCGTCCGTCGGAGTTGCGCGAGCGACCGTCGAGGGTTACCTGCAACGTGTAGCGGCGGCAACCGCCCGGGTCGCCCTTGACGGCAGCGAGCGGCGTCAGCAGGTAGGAGACACGCGTCTGCTCGTTGGTCCAGCGCACTTTCTGGCCGAGCTTGACCAGCTCCAGCGAATGGCCGACGCAGGCGCGATCGCGCTCGTCGAGATCGCGACCGATCTCGCGACCGACGGCGGCGCCGAGCACCGAGCCCACGATGATGGCGACGGCGCGGTTCGAACCCTCGACCACCTTCGAGCCGATTGCACCGCCGACGACCGCACCGATCACGGTGCCGATGTCGTCGCGGTTGCAGTGACCTTCGACGATGCCGTAGTCGCGCTCCCACTCCCGGCCGGTGTAGCCGACGTACGCGGGATCGTGCTTCTTGCGCCAGCCATGCGCCGGCGCGTGATCCGGCGGATCTGCGAGCGCCGGCAAACAAACCAGCGTTGCAACGACAGTGACAATGCGCGCAGCAGCGAAATGCAGGCGAATACGCATACGGACTCCCGGTACGTGTGCGTCTTGCGCACGAAGGCGCATATGTTTAATGCCGTGGCTGCGCGATTCTTCGACGCAAGTCGCATTTCGCGTCGCGAGCGATTCCCACGGAACCTTTTCTACTGCAGCTGCGTGTTGAGCCGGTCGACCATCGCTTGTGCTGGATCTCCCGGGTAGAGCTTGCTGAAATCCCGCAGCAGCAACCGCGCCGTCGCGCGATCTCCCGCTGCCCGCGCGAGTTGGACCAGCGTCAAGAGATCAGCGCTGCCGGCGGGCCGGAATTGCGCGTCTTTCTTCAGCCGTTCGCGCACGAGATTCAGCGCGTCGCCGGTACTGCGCTGGGCCAGCAGCCGCGGCAGCATTTCGCGCGCGAGGCGATCGGCCAGGCGACCGTCAGGCCATTGCGCCGCGCGCTGATAGAGCCAGCGCAGCTCGCCCATCGGGTCGCTGCTTTTGCCGACGATTCCGAGCACTGTGTTCCAGGCGTTCGCATGCGCACCGCCGCGCCACTCCGCGTAGATGCGATCGATCTCCTTGTCGCGGGTACGCTCGTCCGGCGTGTCATCGTCCTCGGCATCGCCTGCTCCGACACTCTCGGGTGTGTGGACGTCGTCGAGCCCGATGTCGAGGCGACGCTCGTACAACACGCCGCCGATGAGCGCGAACACTGCCAGCCACGCGTACATGATCAGCGCGACTTGCAGCACAAGCGGTAGCCCGGCGCCGATCGCCGAGTCGAGCACGAAGCGTGCGGCCAGCCAGACCAGCGCGATGAACCCGAGGATCACGAGGTAGTCGCCGCGCAAGCGCACGATGAGACCGAGCACGCGCCGCGGATTGAGCGATTGCACGACCGTGTTGGTCGCGCCCTGTACGGCAACGACGGCCGGCAGGATTGCGCCCGCCGTCAGCAGCAGCACGAGCGAGCCGCCATCGCCGATCCAGTGGCTCGCCCAGTTGGCCGCGAAGAACAGGCCGATCACCATCAGCAGCAGGATCAGCGGACGTTGCTCGCTGAGCGGATTGACCATTTCGACCGACATCACCGGCGGCTCGACCGCGCCTTCGGCGACGTGGTCCATCACGACGAAGCAGTACTTGCTGAACCAGGACAGCAGGATCAGGGCGAGCGGGATGCCGAGGAAGCGTGCCTTGAACGCCACCATCAGCAAAATGCTGAACGTGCCGATCAGCAACAGCGGCGCCGTCCGCAGCGGGACAGCGAGATAGCGGAAAATCGCGGCCGCGCCCATGCGGCGACTCTAGCGCATCCATCGCCTACAATTCTTGTCTGTCACGAACCCGGCGCTTTACTTCTAATAGCGCAACTCCATCGCGGGGAGACCAGAAGAATGATCGCCAGAGCTTCGCTCGTAACTTTCGCTGCCCTGCTGCTCGGCGCCTGCGCGCAGCCGCAGACCGCCCCGGCGCCGTCGAAGTCGCCCTCGATCGGCAACCCGCAGGCCATGGCCGCGGCGGAGGCCGCGATGGGTGTGCAGAAGGCCGATCATCCCGGCAAGGCTGTCTACGATCGCATCTGCGCCGCGTGCCATAACAGTCCCGAAGCCACGCGCTCGCCTTCGCTCGACACGCTCAAGGCCATGCGCTACCAGACGATCAGCTACGCGCTGACGCAGGGCAAAATGCAGGCGCAGGGCGCGGCACTGAGCGCACAGGAGCGCTCGGACGTGATCGACTTCCTGGTCGGCCGCGAAGCGACGCGCGACGACTGGGTCGCGAAAGCGATGTGCCCGGCGAGCCGGGGCAAGATGGACCTGAGCGCGACGCCGACCGTCACCGGCTTCGGCTACAACCAGAAGAACCATCGGCATCTCACCGCCGAGCAGGCTGGCCTGCGCACGCAGGACATGAGCAACCTCGAGCTCGCGTGGGCCTTCGCGTTCCCAAAGGCGACTGCGATGCGCGCGCAGCCAGCGATCGTCGGCAAGATGCTGTTCCTGCCGGTGGCGGATTCGGCGCGCCTGTTCGCGATCGACATCGGCGGACCGCCCTGCGTGCGCTGGGTGTACGAGAACCAGATACCGCTGCGCACGAGCGCAGGCTACGGCGAGCTGTCGGGCTCGAAGCGCAAGGTGCTGGTGTTCGGCGATCTCGGGGCGAACGTGCACATGGTCGATGCGCTGACCGGCAAACAGATCTGGGTCCAGGCAGTCGGTCTGCATCCGCTGTCGCTGACGACCGGCACGCCGGTGCTGCACGAAGATCGCGTGTACGTGCCGATCTCGCAGTACGAGATCTCGCTCGGTGGTAACGACGATCACGAGTGCTGCAAGAGTCACGGCGCCGTGACGGCGCTCGATGCGCGCACCGGCAAGACGATCTGGACTGCGCACACGATGGCAGATGCGAAACCCGTGCGCGATCGCGGCGACGGCAAGGTGTTGTGGGGTCCGTCGGGCGCGCCGATCTGGAACTCGCCGGCGATCGACGCGAAGCGCGGTCTGCTCTATGTGGGCACGGGCGAATCGACTTCGGAGCCGGCCGAGCCGACGACGGATGCGGTCCTCGCGATCGATCTGAAAGACGGCTCGATCCGCTGGTCGTTCCAGGCCACGGCCAACGACATCTTCCTCAGCGGCTGCGGGCGCAATCGCAAAGGCCTCAATTGCCCGAAGGAAACCGTGTTCCGCGACGTCGACTTCGGCGCGTCCATGATCCTCGCGCAGCGCGCCGACGGCAAAGACGTGCTGCTCGCGGGCCAGAAAGCGGGCACGCTGTGGGCGCTGGATCCGGACACCGGCAAGGTCGTGTGGCGCCAGGACTTCGGCGAAGGCTCGCCGCTCGGCGGCATCCACTGGGGCATCGCGTCGGACGGCGAGCGTGTGTTTGCGCCGATCAATCGGCCGTATGGGTTCACGCCGCCGAAGGATGGTGGCGCGACGCAGAAGCCCGGCATGCACGCAGTGAAGATCGATACGGGTGAAGTGCTGTGGACGTACACGGCGCTGCCGGATTGCGAGGGCGATCGCGCGACGCGCGTGAAGAGCTGCGGAACGAACATTGGATTGTCAGCGGCGCCGGCGGTCATCGATGGCGCGGTGATCGAAGGCAGCCTCGATGGATTCCTGCGTGCGTTCGACGCGAAGACCGGAGAGGTGCTGTTCCAGTTCGATACGGCGCGGACGTTCGAGGCAGTGAATGGAGTCGAGGCGAAGGGTGGGTCGATCGACGCGGCGTCGATCACGGCAGCGAATGGCTTGCTGCTGGTGAATTCGGGCTATGGGATGTTCGGGCAGTTGGCGGGGAATGTGCTGCTGGCGTTCAAGGTGAAAGGTCACTAGGAGTCGGGCTGAAGCCCGACCTACAGCCCAAAAACCGACGTCTGTTCGAGCGCTGTAGGTCGGGCTTTAGCCCGACAATCACCGGTACGCAACAACCGCCTTCAAATAGTCGTAGAAAAAATCCACCGCGTTGTAAAACGCCTGCACCCCCAGCCGCTCATCCTGTCCATGCGCGCGAATGTCATCGCGCGCCAGCGCCGAGCCGCTCACCATGTACGTCGGCAACCCGGCCGCGTTCGTGTAGATGCTGTCCGATGCACCGACCGCCATTGCCGGCACCACTGGCGCGCCCGGCCACATCTTCGCCGCGACTTTTTCCAGCGGCTTCAGCACATCCGGCCGCAGCGGCGGCGGCGCGTAGCCGCGCACGTTGGGCGCGACGTCATCGAGCTGCTCCGTTAGAAAATTGTAGTAGCGCACTTTGACCGTCGGATCGGCGACGACCTTCACCAACTCCTGTCGCACCTCTTCGGGCGAATGGCCGGGCAGGATGCGACAGTTCACGTTCGCGCGCGCCGTCTGCGGCAAAGCATTGTTCGCGTGCCCGCCAGACAAGCGCGTCGCAACGCACGTCGTGCGAACGATCGCGTTGTAGACCGGATCCCCAGAGAGCTGCTCCAGCGCTTCCGGATCCGGCGGCGTCTGCAGAACGCCGCGCAGGACTGCAGCCTGCTCCGCAGCTGAATGCTTCGCCGTGTGCTCGAAATAGGCACGCGTGACGTTGTTCAGCTCGAACGCGAAGTCGTAACTCGATACACGATCGAGTGCGCGCGCGAGGCTATAGATTGCGTTCTCGCGCGGCGGGACCGAGCTGTGCCCGCCAGGATTGGTGACGGTCAAATCGAAATCGGCGTAGACCTTCTCGCTCGCGGTGAGATCGACCTGCACCGCGCGGCCGTCCTCCAGCATCACGCCGCCGCCGTCGTGATTCAGCACGAACTCGGCGTCGACCAGCTCGCGCCGGTTCTTGAGCAGCCAATCGACACCGTTGGCGTTGCTGCCCTCCTCGTCCGCCGTCAACGCCAGGATGATGTCCCGGTCGGGCTTGTAGCCCTCGGCGCGATAGCGCAGCAGCGTCGTCATCATGATCGCGTCGCCGTCCTTCATGTCCTGCGTGCCGCGACCGTAGAAGTAGCCGTCCTTCTCCAGGAACACGAACGGATCGACACTCCAGTCCTCGCGCAGCGCTTCGACGACGTCGAGATGACCGATCAACAGCACCGGGCGTTTGCGACCGGTGCCCTTCAAGCGCGCGACGAGATTCTGCTTGCGCCCGCCCGGCCCGACGACGTGCACGTCCTCGGCGGGGAAACCAGCGTCGAGCAGCCGCTGCGCCATGGCTTCGGCGGCTGGCGTCGAGCCCAGGCCGGACTCGGTGGTCTTGATCTCGACGAGTTGCTTGAACAGGTCGCGCGCGAGCTGATGCGGATCCTGGTGCTCCGCGGCCGCAGCCGTCGATGCGATAGCGCAAGCGGCAACGGCCGCGGTAAATCGTTTGGTCATTTCAGTCCCAGTTTCTCGCGCAGCTGCGGCGCGGTGAGCAGTTCTGTATACACCTTCGAACCGACGTCGAACTCGCGCGCGCGATCGAGCCCGCCGACGACGACAGGATCGAAGCCCGCGTCGCGCACCAGACGCTCGGCGACCTTGAGTGCTTCCGCGTCGTCGCTCGCCAGCGGAATCGCCCAGCGGCCCTTGGCGCGATTGGCATCGTCCGCCAGATTGCCGGCGTTGATCGCGTTGAACGCACGCACCAGCCGCACGCCCGGCAAGTACTCTTTCGAGGTCACGCCGGTGCTGCGCTTACGCGCGTCTTCGGCCATCGCGCCGTCGCGGAACGGATAAGGGTTGCCGGTATCGAGCACGATCTTGCCTTTCCAGTCATTCGCGAGATCGCGGCCGACGTCGGGCGTCGCCTTGTACGGCACGGACAACAGAATTACGTCGCCGAACTTCGCGGCTTCGCTCGGCGTGCCGACGCGAACCTTCGGCCCGAGCGACTTCGCGAGATCCTGCAATTCCTCGGGATGGCGCGAGGAGATCAGCAGCTCGTGACCGGCCTTCGCCCAATGCGTCGCCAGCGCGCTGCCGATCTTGCCGGTGCCGACGATGCCGATCTTCATGGGCGCCTCAGCGGCGGCCACAATTACGGATAGTGGGGCGCTGCAAGCAGCGACGCATACCAGGAGCGCACGCAGGACGTTGCGGGCATTCATGAGTCCTTCTCCTCGAGGTGTTCGTACAACTTCAGGAAGCGTTCGGCCGCATGGTGCAGGTTGGCTTGCCAGTCCGCGCCAGCCGTGTGGTCGGCGCCGTCGGAGACCCATTTGACTGCGGTGAAGCGCGTTCGTTCGAGCCAGCATACCTTGGCGAGCGCGTAGCCTTCCATATCGAGCACGTCGCACTCGACTGCGCATGCGGTGGTCGCGAACGAATCGCCGGTGCCGCACACAGCGGGCATCAGTTGCGCAAAGACCGGTGGAAATTCCAGGCGCGCGGGTACGCCCGCATCGAATGGCGTCGTGCCGAGCGGCACGCCGAGCCCGCTCACATCCATGTCGCGCTGAACGAATGCGTGACACTCGACGACGGTGCCGGTGGGATGACGACGGCTGCCGGCAGTGCCGAAGTTGATCACGTGCGGCGAGGCATGACCGCCGTGTCGATAGTCGGCGAGGCGTCGCGTGAGTGCGTACGCGGCGTTCACTTTGCCGACGCCGCAATAGAGGACTGGTATACCGCGCTGCTCGAAGATGCCCTGCCCTTCGAGCTCGAGTGCCATCACGATCAGCCGGCGCGGAAATGCCTCGGTCATGGAGGCGGCATGATATGTTCTCGCCCCTTAAAGAATAAGGGGAGCGTGTGCATGGCCTTCTGGAATCGCACCAAGAGCTTCGAAGCGGCGACGACGCGCGCGACGCATAGCGCACTGAAGCCGACACTCAGCTGGGTGCACCTGGTCGGACTCGGCGTCGGCGGCATCGTCGGCACCGGTATCTACACGCTGACTGGCGTCGGCGCGGGCATGGCGGGACCGGCAGTGATTCTGTCGTTCGTCGTCGCCGGTGTCGTCTGCGCGGCCGCGGCGCTCGCCTACGCAGAGATGGCCACGATGATGCCGATGGCCGGCAGCGCCTACACGTACACGTACGTCGCGCTCGGCGAGCTGCTCGCGTGGATCGTCGGGTGGACGTTGATCCTGGAATACACGGTGGTCTGCAGTGCCGTCGCGGTGGGCTGGTCGGGCTATGCGGCCGGTGTGATCCGCGCGGCCGGCTGGCCTGTGCCCGAAGCGTTGCTCGCGGGGCCGTTCGGCGGTGGACTGGTCAACCTGCCCGCGATCGTGATTTCGCTCGCTGTCGCCGCGCTGCTCGCGATCGGTTCGCGCGAGAGCGCCACGGTCAACCTGATACTCGTCGGCATCAAGCTGGTTGCGCTCGCGATCTTCGTCGCAATCGCGCTGCCGGCCTTCAGCTCCAGCAACTTCGAACCGTTCGCGCCGTTCGGCTACGGCTCGGTCGTCGGGCCGGATGGGGTGACGAAGCAAGGCATGATGGCCGCGGCGGCGATCATCTTTTTCGCGTTTTATGGCTTCGATGCAGTGTCGACGGCGGCCGAGGAGACCAAGAATCCAAAGCGCGATCTGAAGATCGGCATCATCGGCTCGATGGTCGTGTGCACGCTGTTGTACATGGTCGTCGCTGCTGCCGCGCTCGGCAGCACGAACTACGAAGGGCTGGCCAAGAGCGCTGAGCCGCTCGCGATGGTCCTGCGTAACCTGAACCACGGCGTTGCGGCGACGGTGATTGCGTCAGCGGCCGTGATCGCGCTGCCGACTGTCATCATGGCGTTCATGTACGGTCAGTCGCGCATCTTCTTCGTGATGGCGCGCGACGGGCTGCTGCCGCAGCGGCTCAGCAAGGTTCATCCGCGCTTCGGCACGCCGGTGCTGATGACGTTCATCACGAGTGTGATCGTGGCGCTGATCGCAGCGTTCGTGCCGCTGCAGAACATCGCGGCAGTCGCCAACGCGGGGACGCTGATCGCGTTCATCGCCGTCGCGGTGTGCATGGTCGTGACCCGACGCACTCACCCGCAGCATCCGCGGATGTTCGGTGCGACCACGACGTGGATCACCGCCATCGTCGCCGTGCTCGGCTGCCTGTATCTGTTCGACAGCCTTCAGACCAGAACGAAGTACTACGTCCTCATCTGGAACGTGGTCGGCCTCGCGATCTACCTGCTGTGGGCACGCCGCAAGAGCCTGCTGGAAGTTGGTGCCGGGGCAAAATAACGATCCATAAATCAGCGCCGCAGCATGAACTCATGCTGCGCTGCTGAGTTATGAGCCGGATTTTTACCCCGGCACCGTCCGGATCAGGAGTTGGCGGACTCCGCGGAAGCGTTCAGCGCCGTGGCGAGAGCGGCGTCGCCCGTGACGAGGTCCTTCCAGGCCAACTCCTGGCCTTTGCGCCGGCCCTTCTCGGTCAGCTTCAAACCCTGCGGCGAAATGGTCACCACGTACGGCTTGTCGTCGATGACGATCTCGCGCTTGAGCTCTTTTTCCAGCTTGGTCATTGCAACGCTCTTCGTGTAGTTGATCGGCGGAGGCGGATTCCCCGCACCGGGATTACTTCCATGAAACCGCGCCGACACGCGCATGTTCCCGTTGGAACATCCGACCTGTCAGACGTTTACCGGCGTGAGGCTAGCGCGATTTGCGGGCTTTCGCATCAGTTACGAGGGCGGGACGGGCGGCGTAACGGAATACATAGCGCATCGCGTCGCCGATCGTGCTTTCCCAGACCGGCCACTTGTGGGCCCCGTCGACGATGCGCAGTTCGGCCGGCTGGCCATTTTTGCGAAGCAGGGAATACAGCCGGGTCGCCTCCGCTTCGATGAAGAAGTCGTCGTCATCGCCGGAGTTGATGTACATCGGCACAGCGATCTTCTTCGCCAGGAACGCTTCCCAGAGCGTCGGATAATTCAGCTCTTTCCAGACCTGGGGATCGAATTCGGCAGCGCCGAACACACCTGCGCGCCGGGCGCCGGATCCCTGCGGCACCTCGGGATCGTAGATGGCCGGCGACAACAGGCCCGCGGCCGCGAACATCTCGGGATACTTGAGCACGAAGCGCAACGCGCCGTAGCCACCCATCGACAGCCCGGCGACCACGCGGCCGTTGCGTGCTTCGATGACGCGGAAGGTGTGTTGCACGTCGCCGATCAGGTCCTGGATCACAGCGGTTTCCATCTTCTCCTTGCGATCGACGAACCAGGTCGTGCCGGCATCCGGCATGACGATGATCGCCGGCGGGATCTCGCCGTGCGCAATGAGCTCATCGGTCGTCGGCTGGATGTGCCCGAAGTTCACCCAGGCGTACAGATCCTGGCCGTGACCGTGCAGCAGATACAGCACGGGATATTTCAGGTTCGACGTCTCGTAGCCGTCCGGCAGATAGACGGCGTACGACCACTTGCGCTGAAGCGCAGTCGAATCGAATTCGCGCGTGATGACGATGCTCGCCGCCGCCGGCAGCGACAACGCGAGCACCAGAGCGACGAACAGCAGTCTACGCAGCAATCCGCTCACTCCTTCTTCTCGGCCTCGCGCGCACCGGAGAGGATGCCGGGCAGCGCGTAATTGCCTTCGTGACAAGCGTACTCGTAGATGTTGGCGTCCACCGGGACGAACGGCAATTCACCCGTGAACGACGACGTGAACGTCGTCGGATCGTCGACGGTGAATCGATAGACGATCTTGTCGTTGGCGACGCGCGTGAAACGCTCCGTCACCACCGCATGCTCCGACGAGCCGCGGAAGCTTTGCTCGGGACGGAAGTTGCGCGTCTCGACCACCAGCGTGTCGCCTTCCCAGTGACCGATGGAATCGCCCATCCACTTCTGGATGCCGTTCGGCATGTGATGACGATCCTGAATCCGGATGATGCGTGCATCGTGCACCATCTCGACCAGGATCATCACGTAACCCGGCGACTGCACGATCTGGTAGTAGCTGTTGTACATGGTCGGCAGCATCGGCGGTCCCGACGACGAGCCGAACGACAAGAGGCAACGCTCGCCGAGCGCGCGTCCTTCCGGACCGTCGTTCGGATTGCGCGCGCCGCGCGCAGTCATGCGTTGCTGGCCCTCTGCAGTCAGCGCCGGAACGCGCCCGTTGGACGGCTCGATGATCATCGAGGTCCGCCACTCGCCGTTGATGTTCGCGACCGTCATGCCGCGGTCGGTCCAGAACAGGTTGTAGTTGCCGACCGGCGGCAGCGAAGAGATCGCTTCGATCTTCTTGTTCGGGTCGCTCGGTGCGGCGTCGGCTTCGACGGCCGCGATTGCAGCCTTGCTGATCGCAGCGGCTTCCTGCTCGGTGAACGCGCGCCGCTCGCCCAACTCCGGCGAACGCTCCATCGGCGTGGCGGTCGCGTTGGTCCACACGCCCTGCAAGTCCGGCGTGCCGTCCGGCATACGCGGCGCGCGATAGTCAGCAGCGAAAGCAGACGCCGCGAGCAGCGATGCCAGGGCCACGGTCAGAAGTACGTTCCCCTTCGTCTTCACAAAGCCTCCTTCCGCCCAGGGCCGCTATGCAGAAACGGGCCGCAAACCCCTGCGAAAACCGTTGGATTGTAGCGATGTAGCACCTGCTGTAAGCGCGTGCACGCACAAGAATTATCAAGCGGTGCGCAGAAGGGGCGCAGCCGCATGGACATGCGTGCGCACGGATCGCACACTTTGCGCCTGCTGCTCACTTCATTTGTTTTGGGCATCGTTTTGTAAGGTGGTTCGCTCCATGCACAGCATGCGTCACATTGTCACCGCCGCGGCCCTGTTCGCGAGTGCTCCGCTTGCGTTCGGCTCGGCGGAGATCGTCGACAACTTCCGGTTGACCGATCAGCAGGGCACGTCGCACGAGCTCTACTACTTGTCGGACATGAAGGCAGTCGTGCTGCTCGCGCAAGGCACCGGTTGCGATGCCTCGCAGAAGGCTGCGGCAACGATCGAAGGCCTGCGTGCGAAGTACGAGCGGCAAGGCGTCACGTTCCTGCTGCTCGACTCGAACCTGCAGGACGCAGCCTCGCGCGAAGCGCTCGCAGGCAAGGCAAAGCAGGCCGGCATCGGTCTGCCGATCCTGATGGACGAAGCACAGTTGGTTGGCGAAGCGCTCGGCATCACGCGCAACGGCGAAGTGCTGATCGCGAACCCGCAAGGCTGGAAGGTTGCTTATCGCGGCGGCGTCGGCGCCGTTCCCGCGGCGCTCGATTCGCTGATCGCAGGCGGCCCAGTGAAATCGGCGGCGAGCGAAGTCGCCGGCTGCGCGATCAAGATGGACAAGCAGCAAGCGCACGCGTCGATCTCGTACGAGAAGACGATCGCACCGATGCTGATCGACAAGTGCGTGGCCTGCCATCGCACCGGCGGCATCGGTCCGTGGCAGATGACCAACTACGACATGATCAAGGGCTTCGCGCCGATGATCCGCGAAGTCGTGCGCACGCAGCGCATGCCGCCGATGCAGATCGACCGGCACTACAACGCGTTCAGCAACGATCGCGGTCTGTCGAGCGAGCAGGCGCGCACGCTAGTGCACTGGATCGAAGCCGGTGCACCGCGCGGCACTGGCGCCGATCCGCTGCTCGCGCAGAAGAAGGACTGGCCGGAGTGGCCGCTCGGCAAGCCCGACCTGATCGTCGAGCTGCCGTCGTTCACGGTACCGGCGACCGGCACGATTCCGTATCAGATGACGAAGGTCGAGAACCCGCTCGATCACGACGTGTGGGTGCGTGCGATCGACTGGGTGCCGGGCGAGCGCACCGTCGTCCATCACATCATCGCTTCCGCAGGCGGTGCCGAACGGCGCGGCGCGGTGAGCCTCAACAACTACGTGCCTGGCGTCGAGCCGCTCGAGTTGCCGCCGGAAGCAGGCATCCTGCTGCCCGCGCACGCGACGTTCCACTTCCAGACGCATTACACCTCGAACGGCAAGTCGCTTACCGACACGACGCGGATGGGCCTGTACTTCCGCAAGGACGCGCCGAAGTACAACTTCCGCAGCCTGGTGTTCGCGAATCCGAAGCTGCGCATCCCGGCCAATACGAAGTGGCACGAAGAGGTCGCCGAGAACACGCTCAAGGAAGACGCGATCCTCTACACGCTGCATCCGCACGCGCACTATCGCGGCAAGGCGTCGCGCTTCGTCGCTTACTACCCGGACGGCAAGCAGGAGACGCTGCTGAACATCCCCGCCTACGACTTCAACTGGCAGGGCACGTACGAGCTGACCAAGCCGATGCAGGTGCCGGCAGGCACGCGCATCGTGTACTCGCAGTGGTACGACAACTCGACCCAGAACAAGGCAAACCCCGACGCGAACCGCGAAGTGACCTGGGGCGAGCAGACCTGGGACGAGATGATCTTCGGCGTGATCCGCTATCGCAACGTGACCGAAGACGCAAAGACCCAGCCGCAACAGAAGGGTCCGTCGCAGGAAGAGCTATTCACCGAGAGGCAGGCGCGGCAGCAATAGCCGCGCCTCCTCCCGACCGCCTCACAGGTAGGTCGGCTTCTTCAGACGCGGCACCAGGAACGGATCCAGGCGCGCGGCGTGACGTTGCATCACGCTGCTCGCGCTGCTCGCGCTGCTCGCGCTACGCGCTGAGAGCGCATCCATCGAACGACTTCCCTTGTTGTGCCCATGGCTCTTGCCATCCGGGTTGAACGTGCGCAGGAACTTCGGCCGCCGGCTCACTCGCGCCGCCGCTTCGAATCCCGAAGCAAGCTTGATGAGCGTCGGCTCGCTCCACGCTGACGCCATGAAGGTGATGCCCACCGGCAGATCGAACGCGAACCCGCCGGTCACCGTGACGAGCGGATAGCCTGCAACCGCAGCGAAGCCCGAGCTGCCGAACAGGAACGCATCGCCGTTGATCAGGTCGGTCGGCCACGCCGGCGTGTTGGTCGGCGCGATGATCGCCTGCACGTTGTTCGCCGCGAGCGTCGCATCGATGCCTTGCGGTCCGGCGAGCTGCGGTCCGCGGACCAGTGCTTGCTGATACTCGGCCTCGCTGAAGATCTCCGCTTCGGCCAGCTCCATCAGCTCCTGCCCGAAGAACTTCAGCTCCTCCTCGGCGTGATCGAGATTGAACTGGATGACTTCCGCGAGCGTGTTCGCCGGCACGCCGGAGCGCGTCGCGAGATAGGCGTTCAGGTCGCGCTTGAACTCGAAGATCAGCACGATGATCTCGGACTGATCGGCGTTGAACTCGTCGAACGACGGAATCTCGACGTCGACCAGCGTCGCACCCGCACTGCTCATGACTTTCAGCGCGTCCTCGAAGATCGCATCGGTCTCCGGCGTCACGCCCAGGAACTGCCGGCCCACGCCGATGCGTGTACCGCGCAGGCCGTTTGGATTGATGAACTGCGTGTAGTTGCGGAAGAAGTGCCCCGCGCTCGCTGCCGTTTGCGGATCGCGCGAGTCGGGACCCGTGAGCGCGCCGAGCACAGCGGCCGCATCAGCAAGCGAGCGGCCGTGCGCGCCGACGGTGTCCTGCGTATGCGAGATCGGCACGACGCCCGCGCGGCTCGTCAAGCCAACCGTCGGCTTGATGCCGGCGACGCCGTTCTGTCCTGCCGGGCACACGATCGAGCCGTCGGTTTCCGTAGCGAGCGCAGCGGCAGTGAGTGCTGCTGCAGTCGCCGCGCCTGACCCGGAGCTCGAACCGCAGGGATTGCGATCGAGAATGTGCGGATTGCGACACTGACGTCCGACGCCGCTCCAGCCGCTCGAGCTCTGGTTGCCGCGGAAGTTCGCCCACTCGCTGAGATTCGCTTTACCGATGATCACCGCGCCCGCATCTCTCAGCCGCTTCGTGACAGTTGCATCCTGAAGCGCAGGCGCGCCCGCGAGCGCAAGCGAACCAGCAGTCGTCTGCTGTCGATCGCCGGTGTCGATGTTGTCCTTCAGCAGAATCGGAATGCCATGCAGCGGCCCGCGCGGTCCCTGACGCCGTCGCTCCTGATCGAGCTGCGCAGCGATGCGGCGCGCATCGGGATTCAATTGAATGAATGCACGCAGATCGAGTCCTTTGTCGATCAGCTGAACTCTGCGCAGATAAATATCGAGCAGCTCCTGCGCGCTCAGTCGATGCGACGACATCAGTGCTTGCAACCGCGCGATGCTCGAGTGTGCGATGTCGTCGTGATCGCCGCTGAGCGCGCCGAAATCCTGCGCGCTTGCATCGTCGGACTGTGCATTGGCAGCGAGCGGTGCGAGAGCCGCACCCCCGGCAGCCAATGCGCCAGCTTGCAGAAAGGAACGGCGATCGAGATTCGGTGCCGACGGATCCTGATCCGACTTCTGTTCCTCGCTACGCCCCTTCCACTCTTCTCCGTATTTCATGGCCTTCTCCCGCGTGATGAGGAGCAGTGCTTATACTCCCAGCCGTGTGACGAAAACATCCGCGCACTTTGACTGCGGAATAACGGCAAAAAACGGCGTGTAAGAAGCGCAGGGAAGACGAATATAAAAATGCCGGAGAGAACGTGATGAGTTCTCTCCGGCACCTACTGCGTTTGTAAGTCTGACTTAGTCCCGAGCGTAGCGATCATGGTCGCCGACGCGGCGCATTTCGCGCTCGACGTCGAGATACGCTTCGGTCACAGGTTTGAAGTCGAGCTCGGCGTTGCGATCGTGCGAGCGCTCCACCTCATCGCGTAACGTGTGATAGCGACCTGACAGATCACGCCACGCGTCCTGAAGGTCGTTGCGATCCGCGCGCCGATCGTCGAGCGTGCGACGGAAGTCGTGCGTTTCGTTTACGAATGCTTGGGCGTCGCGATAGTAGCCACTGCTACCGTCATCGCGCGCATCCCGTTGCAGTTCGACCGCGCTGCGCTCCAGCCTGTCGGCCGAGCTCGTCAGGTTTCCGTGTGTCGTCACGCAGCCCGCGAAGCTCAGCGCCGCGGCACATGACGCGATCATCAATCCGAATCTCTTCGAGAACATTTACAAGCTCCTCTAACGACTCGCTACAGAAGAAACGAGTCGCCGAGGAGCACAGTTCCGAGTGCGCGTAGTCCTACGATTGCTAGGGTTTCACACCAAGGGCCTTGTAGAGCGCCGCCGGCTCGTAGAAGGCGCCGTCCTTGATCACGAGAGCTGTATTGCGCACGTCGCTGATGTTCTTCGCAGGGTCGCCGTTCACCAACACCATGTCGGCAAGTTTGCCGAGCGTGATCGAACCGAGCTCCTGGTCCTTGCGCGCGACGCGCGCTGCGCCGATCGTCGCGATGCGCAGGACTTCCGGTGCAGGGATGCCCGCCTTCACGTACAACTCCAGCTCCCGATGCAGCGTGAATCCCGCCAGGTCATCCGTGCCGGCGACGATGGTGATTCCCGAGTCGTACAGCAGCTTCGTCATCTTCAGCGTCGCAAGCTGCGATTCGCGATAGAGCGCGTCCTTGCCTTCCGGCACCGGCAGGCCACCGCCCAGCAACCCGCGACGGACCTGCGGCGGCAGTCGATCGGCGATTGCCGCAAAGCTCACCGACACCTTGCCCGGCCGATCGACGAACATGCCTTCGAATGCCGTCAACGTCGGATCGATGACGATATTGCGATCCTTCAGCAGCCGGATGAACGACAGCACGGGCGGCGAATTCAGATCCAGCTTCGCGGCGCGCTCGGCGACGGCGGTGAAGCGCGCCGGCGTGCGCGTGTCCTTCACCTGGTCGAACCAGAAATTCAGGAACAGCATGTTGATGTGCTGGATCTCATCGACGCCCGCCTCCACGAACTGCTGCGCGGTCATGAACGCCGGCACGTGGCCGCTGACCCGCAGCCCCTTCGCGTGGGCGAGCTTCACGATCGTCGGCACCAGCTCCGGCTTGATCGAGCTGTAAACCTTGATGCCGTCGTAGCCGAGCTTGGCGTAGTTGTCGATCGCACTGCGCGCCTCGGCTTCAGTGTCGACGAACACCTTGGTCGGCCCGGTGTACGGACCGCGGCCGTCCATGAAGCCGCGCATGGTGATGCGCGGCCCGATCGCCTTGCCGTTGTCGATGTCACGCTTCATCTGCATCAAGGCGTCGTTGTCGTTGGCAAGGTCGCGCACCGAAGTGACGCCGGCAGCCATGTGCAACAGGCCGTCGTTCGGCCCCATGTGAACATGCATGTCCCATAGACCTGGCAGCAGGGCCTTGCCGCCCGCGTCGACACGCGACGCGTGTGCCGGGATCGTCACGCTGCCGTCTTTGCCGACGGCACGAATACGATTGCCCTCGATCAGCACGGTGCTGCCCGGCATCGATTGACCCGTCGCGGCATCGAAGACGTTGGCGTTCGTGATCGCGACCGGCTGCAATGGCTTGCGTGTCAGCGTGCGCGCGAGCTCCACAGTGCGCGCACTCTCCGCTGCTTCCTGCTTCTCCAGCAGCTTCGGCACACTCGACTCGAAGCCCGCGCGCACGACGGAGTAAAAGCGGTCGACCGAGGCGAAGAAGCTCTCATCGTCGTTCAGCCACACAGTGGTCGGCGAGAAGCCCAGCCCTTCGATCAGATACGCGGTAACGTGCCGCTTGTTCGCGCCGTCGCCGACGTTCAGCTCGTCCGCGCGTTTGATGCTCGCTTCACCTGCAGGTAGCAACGCCATGCGTTGCCCCGGCGCTTTCAGCAGTGCGTGCGCCAGCCAGCCCAGCTCTTCCGGCAGACCCTGCGTGCTGAGATAGAACGCGCGATCGGTGAGCTTCTGCTCACCCGCTTCGGCGCTGTTCTTCCAGCTCGCCACGCCATTGGCGAAATTGAAATGCTCGGATACGGGCGCCTTGAGGTAGTCGACGCCATCCATCTCGAACGACGCGGGCACGCCGGCATCGTCGAGCCGCACGCGCGCAGTGAGTTTCGGACCGCGACCGCGATCGTTGAACTCGTAACTCAGACTTCGCGTGCCGTCCGCGGCGACCGTGGTCGTCTGCGAGCCCGCGGGTTTTTCCATAATCAGCACCGCGTAGCGTGTCGGCGCCGGGCTCTGCGCGAAGGCGCTGCAGGCGAGCACGAGACCAGCGGCAAAGGCAGTAAGGCGCAGCATGTCGACTCCGATGTTGTGCATTCAACGCTGAGTGTGATGGGCCTCTCAATTCTACTGATTTGGCAATGGGTTTTGCTGGGTCGTTCAGGAGCCGTTGGAACAGCGCGAGCATAATCCGCCCCGTAACGCACCTGGCGTTAAGTGAAAGGAGAGCCACCCAATGCATAAGCGTCTTGGACTGACTGTGTTTGCAACCCTCGCCCTCGCGGCTTCGATGGCCACGCAGGCCGCCGACTTCCAACCCGGTTTCTATGCCGGCGCGGGCCTCGGTACGACGAAGCTCGGCGATGACATCAGCGGCGTCGATGAGAGCGACACCGGCTTCAAAGTCTTCGGCGGCTACAACTTCACCCAGAACTGGGCAGTTGAACTCAGCTACTTCGATCTCGGCGAAGCGAGCGTGTCGGGCGGCGGCGCCAACGCCAGCCTCGGCTTGACTGGTTTGAGCGCGTCGGCCGTGGGCCGCCTGCCGGTCAGCGACATGTTCGCGGTGTACGCCAAGCTGGGCTTCGCGTCGTATGACGTGGACCTGCACTTCAACAACGTGCCCGGCTTCGGCAGCGGCCACATGAGCGACAGCGACTCCGACATGATCTATGGCGTCGGCGGCGCGCTGAGCTTCGGCGGCAACTTCGAAGCGCGGCTCGAGTACGAAGCGCTGAACGTGGACGGCGATGCCAGCATGATCTCGGTCAGCGGATTGTTCCGCTTCTAAGTCGCGCCACTACAAGAAAAGAAATCAAAGAGGCGAGAGCCAGGCGGGGGCCTGACTCTCGCCTCGTTCGTTCAGGAGCCGTTACAGCAGCGTGCGGAT
>DATJIP010000225.1:0-16299 GCA_035493235.1 Steroidobacteraceae bacterium | reverse complement strand
CGAATATCGTGGTATCCGTGAAGTCCAGCCTGATGAAGTTCGCCGCCTCCGGGCTGATCGTGCCGACCCCGAAGCCGTTGACCGGCACGCAGTTCGGCACGAACCGCTTGAAGGCTTCCGGACAGCCGGACAGGCCCGCGGCGTATCTGGACCTCGACACATCGTTGTGGGTGGCGTTGATAAATTCGGTGCGGCCGAACTGGTAGTAGGCGTCGAACTCCCAGTCCTTGAACGGCAGGTCGCCGCGGAAACCGACGGTTGCCTGCTGCAGCTTCGACCTGGTTTCCTGCAGGCGCGAACCCGACTCGAGCATGCGCCGCGTGAGGAATGCGGGCGCATTCGGGTCGGGACGTGCGGCCAAGAGCGCGCGCGCCTGGCTGGAAAGCAGCGGGCTGTTCGGATCGAACGCGATGCTGACCGCCGGTGTGGGCGCCAGCTGTTGGGCGCTGCGGCTGTCCACGTACATGACGTCCATGTAAGCGGTCAAGTGGTCGGCAATGTTCAGGTGACCCATCGCGCCGAGGTTGATGCGCTCGCCAGGAGTGAGCAGAAAGTTTACTGGTGCGAAGTTGTAGCGATCGCCCTGCCCGTCAGCGCTCGTCTCGGGCAACGTGTCGTTGCGAGTGCGCACACCGCCGTCGCCGTTCAGATTGAATGCATAGTCACGCGAATTGCTGGCGCCTCCAAGGAAGGTGCCGGCAGTCGGATAGGGATTCAAAGGGACATTGGCGAGGCGCGCATTGCCGGTCGCCGAACCGCCGCTGCGGTCGACTCGGGTGAACTCGCGCGCCGCCTGCAGAACCGAATCGCGCTCGTACCAGCTCGCGAAGGCTGTGATGTTGCCGCGCCCATCGGCGAAATTGCCGCCCATCAGCACATCGAGCTGCTTGTCCTTGCCATCGCTCTCGGCGGACTGGCCGAATTGATAACCGACGTCGAAGCCCTCGAAGTTGTCCTTGAGGATAAAGTTGACGACACCTGAGAGCGCATCCGACCCGTACACGGCCGATGCGCCGCCCGTCACGACCTCGACGCGCTCGATCAACCGCGCCGGGACGTTATTCAGATCGACGATGCCGGAGCTGGTGGACGGGGTGAGGCGCCGGCCGTTGACCAGCACGAGCGTACGCTGCGGTCCGATGCCGCGCAGATCGACTGTGGCCGTGCCGTTGGCCGGGTTGTTGGAGTTTGCCGTCAGGCCGGGCACGACCTGCGGCAACCGGTTGAGAACTTCCTCGACGCTGAGCTCGCCCGTGGACTTGATGGTATCCGCGGACACGGTCGCAACCGGGCTGATCGCCTCGAAGTCGCGAATGCGGATGCGCGACCCGGTTACCACGATCTCCTGGATGCTGGGGTCCTGCGCGTAACTGCTCGGGGCGGCGATGACTGCCGCGCCGGCCAGCAGCGCGAAGCGCACCGCGCGCCGGAGTGAATGAGTCTGCGACATTGACGTGGATCTCCTGGAATAGCCGTGGAGGTCGCGCGACCTCCACGTTCAGAGCCTGCCTCGGCTGAATTGCGTGATCGCAAGATCGAGCCAAGGCACGCGTTTGCCTAATCGTTTATCGTTCACTCGCTCGGCTGCTTCTCGCAGGAAACGCGCGCGTTCCAATCGGCGAAGCTGCCGGTCGGATTGTTCTCCCACGCCCATACGTGCAATTCGTAGAAGGGCTCGAGACCAAAGCGGTTCGGTGCGTCGACGAAGTTGAGCAGATGTCCTTCCAGGGACGGCGGGCCAGCCGGCTTGGGATCCTGACTTTCCCAAGTGCTGGCGAAGACGATGAACTCGACGCCGACGAGTCGAAACGCGCCACCCGAGAGCGGCTCATAGATGAGAGCTTCCGGCTCCTCGGCGTTCAGTGCCGCGTCACCCAGGCGCGCCGGCAGCACGAAATGTACGCCCATGGCCCCGAAATCCGGTCCGCTGACGCACGGCGTCGCCCGCACCCAGTCACTGGATAGCGCATTGATGTCCCTGAATCGGGCCGTGGCATTGCGCACCTTGTCGATCAACGGGGATCGCTCCCTGCCACCGGATGAGGAATGCTGTGCGGCGTTCGGCGATGTGAGCGAAGGCGGTTCTGTTGCCGTGGCGAGAACCGGAATTCCGAGCGTGCACGCCAGAAGTGTCGCGCGCGCAAAGAGACCTCGGATCGAATTCGAAAGAGACGGATTCATCATTGCCTAACCTTGCCGTTTACACGGCGATGTTTGTAAGAGCATCGAGGAGAATCGGAGGGAAATCACGACAGCAGGAAATCGTCCTGGTGCAGCATCGCCGTGCTCACGCCGGTCAGCGTGAGCTGGTGATCGCGGAGATCCAGCACGGTGTTGCCGTCGACATCGCTCGCATGCGCCATCAGATTGGCTCCGCCCACAAAGGACGAGCCGCGTCTGTCAACCAGTTGACAGTTCCCCTCGATCGGCTTGGACACAATCCAACCGCGCACGCGCTCGAGGATCGGCTGGAAGTTGCGCGAGTACTGTGTGTCGGTCGCACCGGCGACCAGCGGCAACGCGCACGCAATCGCGCCGGCCAGCAGCCTCGACATGGGTTTCTTGAGACTCACTTTCATCGCTTCCTTCTCGGTTATGGGTACATGCATGGGTTCATGCTCGCGGTTCGATAGCGAACGATCGCACCGGCGCGGCGCCGATGCTTGCAGGCCGTCTGGAGAAATCATGGAGAAAGCTGGTTATCCCAGCGCGGGATGATCTACACCTTCGGGCAGTTCGAGCTGGATCTGGCTGCGGCCGAGCTGCGCGCAGGCGGCGCTGTGGTGCACGTCGAGCCGCAGGTGTTCTCGCTGCTCGCGCTGCTGGTCGAGAACAGCGAGCGCCTGATCTCACGGGACGAAATCATCGAAAAGGTGTGGGACGGCCGGATCGTTTCCGATGCCGCGATTGCGAGCCGGGTGAAATCGGCGCGCCAGGCGCTCGGCGATGACGGCCGGGCGCAGCAACTGATCAAGACGCTTCATGGCCAGGGTTATCGCTTCGTAGGGCAAGCCCGCGCCGTGCAGAGCGTTGCGGTCGTGAGCGCGGCGCAAGCCGAAGGGCTGCGCGAGATGACGAATCGCCCGGAACGCATGCTGCGGCCATCGCTCGCTGTCCTGCCGTTCCGCTTCATCGGCAATGACGAACGCTACGCTCCACTCGCAAGCGCCTTGCCCGACGAGCTCATTGCGGACCTGGCGCGATTGCGCTGGCTGCTCGTCACCGCACGCGGCTCCTCGTTCCGCCTGCGGGCGCCGGAAGCGGACTTCGGCGACATCGGCCGTCTGCTCAACGTGCGCTATTGCCTGTGGGGCACGCTGGAGACCTCAGCTGACCGGCTCGCAGTCATGGTCAATCTCGTCGACACCGAGAACGGCTCAGTCGTCTGGGCGGAGCGCTTTGCAGGACGCGTTGACGACGTGCACGCGATGCGCGAGCAGATCCGCTCGCAAGTGCTAATGGCGCTCGAGATCCGCATTCCGATGCACGAAGCAGGCATCGCGCGGCTGTCGGCAGTCGAGAATCTCGACGCCTGGTCGGCGTACCACCTGGGGCTGCAACATCTGTATCGCTTCAATCGCTGCGACAACGACGTGGCCGCCGACTTGTTCCGGCGCGCAGTAGTGCTGGAGCCGACGTTCGCCCGCGCGCATGCGGGGTTGTCATTCGTGAATTTCCAGGCTGCATTCATGCAGTACACGCCCGATCTCGCCGGCGTCGTCGGCCAGGCCCGGCGCTCCGCCGAGCGCGGGCTGGAGCTCGATCCGCTCGATCCGTTCGTCAACTTCACCATGGGTCGCACGTACTGGCTCGAGGGCAATCTGGAAACCAGCCTGGGCTGGCTCGAGCGTGCGACCGACATCAGCCCGCACTTTGCCCAGGGAATCTACGCGCGCGCCTGGACCGAAGCGCTGTCGGGACAGGCGGGCGAAGCCCGCGAGCACGTCGATCTGGCGCTGCGCCTGAGCCCGCTCGATCCGCTGCACTACGCCATGCTGGCCACGCGCTCATTCACTCATATGGTTGCAAGCGAGGATGCGGAAGCCGCGCACTGGGCCGAGCGCGGCGCCCGCTCGCCCGGTGCACACGTGCTGATTGCGATGATCGCAGCTGCCGCGCACGACCTCGCGGGCAACAGATCGCGCGCAACCTTCTGGTCGGCAAATGTACGCGAGCGCAATGCCTCGCTCGGCCGCGAGGGCTTTTTCCGGGCCTTTCCGATGCGGCCGCACACCATGCGCCAGCGCATGGACCAGGCGCTGGTGCGGCTCGAGTTCTGCTAACCGGACGCTCGGTCAGACCTTGACGACGTGCGGACGGGACGCACGCGACGCGAAATCCGCAGACTACGCAGCATGGATGCGGCAGGGCTCCACATCGAGGTCCGGCATTTCGCGCAACGTGCCGTGTGGTTGCCTTTCACGAAGAATCACATCGTAGATCTCGTCGTGATAAGTCACTTCAATCTCGTAGCGATGATCTGCTTGCGGCTTGAAGAACAATTCATAACCCATGTGTCCATGCTTGCCGGCTAGAAAGCTCGAGCTGACAAACTCGAACACCAGATAGCTCCAGCGGTCCGCCGCAATACCAATTGCAGCTGACGGCTTATCGAGCCTGACTGTGCCCGCGTATTTCGCGCGGCATTCTGTGTCTATGCTGTAGATGTCCAGAATCGCATCCACACTGGAGAAGACGGACGCGGAGCTCGTTGCGGCATGAATCGTCACATTCTTTGTTACAGACTCGTCGTCGTAGGGCTTGCGCCCCGCACAGCCTGCGAGCTGCGCAAGCACCATCGCGCACGCAACAGCCCCGAGCCGAACTCTCACGGGACCGTCGTCATGTCGGGGCAGCCGAGATTCTCTCCAGTGGCCCAACCGCGGATGGCGCGATAGAGCGCGTCGTATCCCATTGACGGACCGTACAGCTGAATACGTGCGCTCTGGTTGGATTGCGCGTACGCATCCGCAACCAAGAGGTAAACCCCGCCCTCAGGCGGCTTGCTCGGGTAAAGAACCCCAGTCTCGTACAGCTGCTGCACGTGCAGCTCGACTCTCTCACTGGTGCGGACAACTGTTGCCTTGTAGCGGGCAACGAGGTTTTGGAAGCTCGTAGTGGAATGGGACACCGTTTGCACGGTGACGTTCAGACACTTAGGTGCCAAGCGCTCGAACGTCGACGCCACATCGCTCATTGGCCGATTTACCTGATAGGTGTCGGTCTTCGTCATCATGGCGCCAGGCACGACCTTGCGGAATTCCTCGGCCGTTTGCGGCGTCTGTACGCAGGCTTGGAGGAGCAGACTGCTCAATGCAACGATGCAGATTCGGATGTTGTTCACAGGTATTCTTTCTCAGTGCGTTCAAGGAAGACGCTGGCGCGCGCGCCATCGTCACGAGCCTTGATCTTCCTTCCAGACCTTCAAGATCAGGATCCATACAACATCGGATTCGGCGTGGCAAAGCTGACACACGTGCGCAGATACTCCTTCGGGATCTGTTGCGGGAACGGAGGGTTGGTAGGATTGCGCTCCTTTAGAGAAGCGCCGGATGCCCCGTCATCGCCGCCGTGATCCGATGTTCCGATACCGTCGCCATCAGGAGGAGATCATCGTGCTGGCCGTCCGCTGGTACATCTCCTACCGGCTGAGCCTGCGCGACTTGGCCGAGATGCTTGCCGAACGCGGACTCGATGTATCCGTCGACGATTTGGCGGTGGGTTCAGCGGTTCGTTCCGGAGTTCGAGAAACGCTGGGACCGTCTGCGGAAGCCCGTGGGTTGCTCGTGGCGCATGGACGAGACCTACGTCCAGATTCGCGGCCGATGGTGTTACCTGTATCGCGCAGTCGACAAGCAGGGACGCACCATCGATTGGGCTGAGACAGCTGCCGGGCGGGCACACGGAAAGGAGAATCCCCGCGCACTTCTACGTGACAGGTCATGTGACCAGACCCACGGCTTTAGTCCGAGGCAGCTCCCGACGGATCACGACCATGACGGCGGGCTTGTCCCGATCCGCGAATGTCAGAGTGATCAAGCGTCGCATCAGCCCTCCTTGGCCGCTGTCTACGTTGCTTCACCTTGAGCAACTTCATCACTCAATTGACGGGTCGTTCCATATCAGAAGTGCCGGTCATGATGAGTAACCTAGTACGGTGACAGATAGCCTGAGGCTGCACCACGACATTGCGCGGGCCGCCCGCCAGCAAATAGACCTGTCCTTGAGGGGTTGCACTGCCACCGCAGAACCCGGTTACGCCTGCATCTGGCGCGAGCGTGTTCACAGGCGCCCGGCGCGGTCTTTCTTCCTCAAGGTTTTCCCTCAGTATCGCCGGCCGCGTTCCAGTGACGGCGGATGAAGGTGATGCTCTCGGCGAACAGCGTCTCGAGATCGGGGAAGAGGTCGCGCCATACGCGGGTCGCAGCTGCCAGTTCCGGAACGGCGCGCCCGAACGCCTCGACCGTGAGCCAGCCGAGATAGCCCGACCGCCGTGCCGCCGCGATGACCGATGCCAAGGCGGCATGGCCGCGCCCGGGGATGCCTCGGTCGTTTTCGGAGATGTGGATGTGAGCGAACTCGCTCGCATACTTCTCGAACGCACCGACCGGCGACCGCTCTTCGATATTGGCGTGGAAGGTGTCGTACATGTAGCCGACATTGCGGTGGCCGATCCGACGCGTGAATGCGCTCCCCTGCTCCGTCGTGTTGATCACGTAGGTCTCGAAGCGGTTGAGTGGCTCAAGCACCAGCTTCACCCCTGCTAGCGCGGCGTGCTCTGCAGCAGCACGCAACGTGTCTGCCGCGAAGCTCAACTCGGCCTCGGTCGGACCATTGCCGCTGAAATAACCGAGCGGCGCGTATAGCGGGCCGCAGATCGACGCAGCTTGCAAAGCGTGCGCGCAGTCGATCATCCAGCGCAGGCGATCGTAGGCAGCCTTGCGGATCGAAGCATCGGCGCTGCAGGGATTGTCGGTGCCGAGCAAAGCGGAGGACGCGGTCCGCTCGAGACCCAGGTCGGCACAGCACGATGCCAGCTTGCGGTAGTGACGGGCATCGCCGTCGAGAATTGGGATCTCGACACCATCGTAGCCAAGCGCCGCGAGGCGCTGCAGCTGCGATGCATGCGCGTCGGTGATCAGCCCGCCGAGCACCAGCAGATTGAATCCGATCTTCATCGACGTCTCACTCAAGGCAACTCACGGCGCCTCTTTGAGGATCCGCAGACCTACGTCCCAACCATTGGCGGGTCCTCCGGCATGAGTCGCGCAGATCGCATTCTTCACGTCGGAGGTGAAGCTGCCGCCTTTCAGCACGCGAACCTGCCCATCGCGAGCTGGACTGGGATCGGCGAACATCTTGCCGTTGTAAGGATCCTGGACCCATTCCCAGACGCCGCCGAGCATGTCGTGCAGTCCCCATGCGTTGGCCGGCTTCGTTCCGACTTGCCGCGTCGTTGGAGCGGGCGTCTCTGGAGTAACCCGCTCGCCGCCATAGCGTCCAAAGGCTGTGCCGCCTTCGACCGCCGTGGCGCGAATATCAGCCCACGACTGCTGTCCCGATCCGCCTGCCCGGCAGGCATATTCCCATTCGAATTCGGTCGGCAAGCGATACGCCGTGGTCTTCTCGCGCCGGTTGAGCGCGGCCACGAACGCCTGCGCGTCGGCCCACTCGATCGACTCGACAGGGAACTTGGACGTGTCGCCATCAACCAGAGGGCCCTGGAACGTGGACGGATTCCTACCCATCACTTGACGCCACTGCTCCTGCGTCACCTCGTACTTGCCGAGGTAGAACGGCTTGGCCACTTCAACGCGGAATCCTGGGCTGGACTCGCGAGCCACGATTTCTGCGCAGGCTTGGTAATCGGCAGCGCTCCACTCGTTACGCGGGTCGCGCGGCACGGGCGGCGGAGTAGCCACTCCCGGCGGCGGCGTGGGTCCGGCCGGCGCGGCTCCGGACGCGGGCGGCGTGGGACAAGCAGGTGTGAAGACACCAACTTGCATCGTGCCGGGCTGGATCAACACAAGCGTCATGCCCACGCTATTGGTGATGCTTTGCGGTGGTGCTGCGACCTGAGCAGCAGCCGGCGCAATCGCGCCGATCGAAGTCGCGAGGACGGCGAGCAGATTCCTCACGGGAGCTCCTTGATGGCGACGTTGCGGAAGCCGATCCGAGCGCCGGCCTTCCAACTTCGGCCTTCACTCGCGCGCGAGATCTGCGGCTCGTAAGTCGCGTTCCAATGCAGCTGCAAGCCAATGCTGCCGGCAGTCTCGCCGGAGATCTTTGCGTTGCGCGGCTGCTGACTCTCCAGAACCTGTTGACCATTCACCCACAGGGTCACCTTGGGCGCGTCGCCGGTCATGCGGATGCGGAATGAATTCCAGCCGCCGTCCTTCCAGATCGGCCGCAGATCCGAGGGCCGGGCCGTCTGTACGGCGACGCCCTCGCCGATGAGCGAGCCGACCGCGGTCATCGCCGGCGAGTCGGAAGCGAGAGCCACCAGCTCGATCTGATAGGCGCCGCCCGTCTCCGTCGAACGCAGAAACACTCCGCTGTTGAGCCCCCATGAAATGTCGGTCTCGAGATAGAGCTCGAAGTTCTTGTAGCGCTTGTCCGTCATGAACAGGCCGCCCTGTCCATAGGGCGCCTGCGACAGATACAGCGCTCCGTTTTCGAAGACGGCTTTGCCCGTGGAGCCGTGATGAGTGCTGAGGCTCCAATGCCAACCGCTGAGGTCGGGTTTCAGGAGCGGAGTCATCCCCTCCGGCACCTGTGCCTGAACAGTTGTCGTCATCAGCAAAGCGGCTGCAAGCGCCGTTAGTTTGCCCATGACCAATACTTCTCGATCCTCTGACTGTTCCATGTTCTACGGCAGCGTGTATGCGAACAGCTGGTCGCCGGAACCGACTACGATGTGCTGCTTGCCATCGAGCACGTACGAGATCGGCGCGTTGCTCACCGAGTACGACGGCAGCTCGTCGTGCCAGAGAATCTCGCCGGACCTTGCGTCGAACGCGACGAAGTTGCCGGAGACATCGCCGGTGAATATCAAGCCGCCCGCAGTACTGAGCACGCCGGGATATCGGGCGTTGATCCCGTAAGGCTCGATATATTCGTGAACCCACGCGACCTTGCCCGTGAGCGGATCCAAGGCCCGCAGCGAATTGCGGAAGCTGCCGATGATGTACTCCCGTCCTTTCGGATAGAACACGCCGCGCGACTTGACCGTATTGACGTAGATGAGACCGGTCTGCGGGCTGTAGCTCGGCGAGGGCCAATTGGTCACGCCTTCCGAGCTGGGAAACAGGAGCACGCCGCCCGCTTGCGGCGACTTCGCGAGCGTCGGCTCGGGAGTGCCATTGGGACGATTGTGGTCCGTCCAGTTCACCTCGGGAAAAATCTTCTGACTGACCAGGTTCTCGCCAGTCACGCGGTCCAGCACGAACAGAAAGCCGCTGCGGCTCACTTGAGCCAGGAGCTTGCGCTCTTTGCCTGCGACACGCTTGCTGATCAGCACCGTGGTCTGCGTACCGTCGTAGTCATGGTCGTCGTGCGGCACCATCTGGAAGTGCCACTTCAACTGACCTGAGTCCGCATCGAGCGCAACGATCGTAGAGGTGTAGAGATTGTCGCCGGGCCGGTCCGCTCCATCCTTGATGGGATCGGGATTGCCGGTGCCGAAGAAAAGCAGATTCAACTCGGGGTCATACGTCAGGGGCTGCCAGGGCGAGCCGCCGCCTTTGACCATCGTCGTCACGCTAGGCCAGGTTTCGGCGCCGCGCTCGCCGGGATTCGGCACCGAATACCAGATCCACTCGCGCTCGCCGGTCCGGACATTGCGCGACTCCAGCCACGCGCGCGTGGTCCCGCGCGAACTGCCGCTGTTGATGTAGACATGGTCGCGGACGATGATCGGGGCGTACGGCACTACGCTTCCGCCAGCGAGGTGCTTGCGCCACTTCTCGACTCCGGTCTTCGCGTCGATAGCAGTGAGTCCGCCATTCGCCATCATGAACAGCGTGTCGCCGCTGATCCCCAGCCCGCGATTGCTGATCCCACCGGTGCTGTTGCCGATGTAGTGCCACACCTGCTTGCCCGTGCGGGCATCGATCGCGAAGGCATTCTGACCAATCGTGTAGAAGAGCAAGCCCGCGTGGTAGAGCGGCGACGAGCGCACGCCGCCCAGGCCATCGAGGCTCGAGCTGGAGCTCGTGCGTCCCGGACCGACCGGCGGCAGCTTCACGTTCTGGAACGCTGGTGGGCCGCGACGGCCCGCTGGATGTTGCGGCGGATTGGTTTCGCTGGACCATGCTCGCCGCAGATCCGCCACATTCTTGCGACTGATCTGGTCGACATAGGCGTAGCGCTGGCCGCTGTAGTCGCCGTGATAGGTCACCCATTGCTCGCCGGCGCGCTTCATCAGGTCGTTCTGGGTGACCGGCGGAACCGCTACGGTCAGGTTGGGCAACGTTCCCGTTGGAGGCATGTCGACTTTCGGCACTTGCGCTGGAACGGTTTGCGCGCAGGCCGCGCGGGCACTGCAGAGCACGGCAACGAGGCAAGCGCCCGCGAGGAGATGCTGCTTCATTTCAACGTCGTCAGATACGCAGTCAGATGGTGAATATCGGCGTCGCGGTAGATCTCGAGCAGATCGAGGTGATGTTGGAGCCGATCCTGCAGGACGACGTGCGGTTCACCTTGGTCGCGCGAGAACGTCGTCTCCACACCCGCCTTGTCGCGGATGATGACCTTGAAATCCGAGACGCTGCTCAGGAAGCCAGAGTAGGACCGCCCATCACGGTAGCTGATGGTCGCCGTCACATCCTCGCTGAGTGCGGGGCTCCAGAAGAAGACCCGATTCAGGAGCATGTTGTTTTGCAGGTTGCGAGCGTCGGGATATTTGCGCGCGATATGGGCCAAGTTGGCCGCCGAACTGGACTGGTCGGGCTCCACGGCGTGGCAGGTGTTGCAGCGGCCGATGGGACCATTGAAAAACGCCTTGCCCACCGCCGGATCGCCGACCAATACGGGATCCACGCCGGATGAGTCTGCGCCGGTCGCGGCTTCTGCGGCAGCACGAAGCGAGCGCAAGGTAGCGGCAAGCTGCGCATTCTGAGCTTCGCTCAACAGGAACGGCGCCATGCCGCGCTCAGGTCGTCCGACGTCGAGGAAAGCCTTCAGCGTTCGTCCACCGTCAGCAGCTGTGGCGATCGCAGACTGCCTCAGGTCGGGCGCGCCGCCCGGTCCGCCACTGCCGTCCCCGCCGTGGCATGCGGCGCAAATCTGCTGGTAGAGGGCATCGCCCTGTTGGCGCAACCCCGAGTTGCCGGTAGCCGGCACCTCGCCTGCGATCTCTGCCGCGAGTGCTGGCGGAAGCGGAGTCGTGAATCCACCCATCGCAATAGCGGCAAGAGCAAGACAATTTAGGATGGACGTCCGCATCGCGCCACGCGCGGGGAATTGCTGGTAGGACATGTTCATTCCGCCACTGTCGTAGACGCGGCGACAGGCGCGGCGCGGCTTCTGCGTGTGAAGAACCAGAGCGCGAGAAACGCGAAGACCAGAAACGCCGGGATCGCACTCACGACGCGGAACGACTCGCCTGCAGCGAACACGAGCACAGATTGGAGCTGCTCGCGGCTGAGCGTCGCCAGCTGCGCGGCGCCGCCGGCGGCTTCAATCTTGGCGGTGTCATAGACCTTACCCAGCAGCGGCAGGACGACGTAGCTCGAAATCGAGCCGGCCACACCCATCAGCCCGATGGCGAGCGCGCCGCCACGCGGATAGCGTTCAGCGGCCACCGCAATCATCGTCGGCCAGAGGTAGCAGACGCCAAAGCCCCAGGCCGTCGCCGCCAGCATTGCGGTGACGGGCGAATTCGCGACGCTCAGGCTCAACAGGCCTACGAAGGCAAGGGCGCTCGAGCTCGCGAGCAGGCCTTCCGGCGAAAGCTTGTGGGCCAGCGGCCCGGCGAAATGCCGGGCGACGAACATGATGGCTGACACGTAGACGAGCAGCAGAACGCCGCGCATCCCGACGACACTGGTCAGCGCGACGTCGACCCATTGCCCCGGGGCGAGCTCGGTCGCGGCCGTCAGGAGCATCAGCAAGAACCAGATGAAAAAGCTTGGACGCCGGAAGATCTCCGCGAACTGGCTCTTGCTCGCTACGTTCATCCGCACACTGGTCGTGGGAGGGAACTCCAGTTGCGAAGTCCGGACGCCCATGATGAGGGCGAACACAGCGACCAAACCGAAGGTGACGCGCCAGTCGATGCCGAGCTGGCTCGCGCCGACGCCGGTGAGGCCACCGATGATCATCCCCATCGGCCACCACGCGTGCAGCACATTCATCCAGTGCGTGGTGTCGTGCGGATAGAGTGATGCGACCATGGGGTTCACCGTCCCCTCCACGCAGCCCCAGCCGATCCCGCAGATGAACATGCCCGCGACGATGAGGTGATAGACGGAACGTCCTGACGACAAGTCGTCAGCGAAGACCACGATCGCCGTTCCGACGATGAAGCCGGCGGAGGCTGCCAGCAGCATCCGCTTCATGCCGATCCGGTCGAGCAGCAAGCTCGACACCATCAGCATGATCGAGAAGCCCAGAAAGGCTGCCCCGAGCGCGATTCCGATCATGCGCCCGGAGTCCGCCATGCTCACAGGATCGAGGTACGCGACCTTGATGTCGGTCGCGATTGCCGAACGCAGCGAGGCGCTCAGGCCAGCCGTGAAGATTGCCAATTTCCCAACCCAGAAAGCCGGCGATTTTGCGGAGGCGTGCTGGTGCACTTCGATTCTCAGGTGGCAAGAGGCTTGATTCCGTGGCGGACTCTCCTCAAACGTGAGCCGAGGCACATCGGCGACAATCGGGGTACGCGGCGGGCAATGTGTCGACAATTCAGACGGCCCTGCGTTAGATGCGTCATGAAGACGCTACTGGTTGTCGGCACCCTCCTCCTCACGCTAGCCGGGTCGGCGTTCTCCGCGGACACCGCAGACGTGGAGCGCAACAAGGCGCTGGTCAAGCAGTTCTTTGCTGCCGTCGAAGGACGCGACAAGGCGACTGGCCGTGACCGAGCCGATTCCGCCGGCCGACAAGGCGCGCAACAAGAACGGCATGATCTGAGCGCGGATCAGCTCCAGCGCAGATCCTGATCAGCGGTTACGAATTCACGACGGCTGAGCATCTCGGGCCTCCTGCGCGCTCCGCGCATGACTCGGACTGACGATGATGACCACCTGCTTGGCACCGAGCGACTCGACCTCCTGCACCACGCGCGAGCGCGTGCCGCGGCCGAACACGACTCTCAGCCGGGCGATGTCGAATACGAAGGGGTGCACGCGTCCTCCCGAGCTCTCGGGGTCTCGCTAGCTAGAACTGCGCAGCGACCAGTTACTAAGCGTTCGGAACGGTTCCGGTAACGTCCGGTCACTGCGCTCACAGCGCCATGCCGCCCGAGACTTCGATGCGCTGACCATTGATCCAGCGATCGTCGTCCGACAAGCGCGCGGCGATCATCGGGCCAATGTCTTCCGGCACGCCGACGCGGCCGAGCGCAGTGTCCGCAGCAATGCGCCCATTGAGCTCCGGATTGTCCCGGACCATGCCACGGCTGAAATCGGTTGCGAATGCGCCCGGCGCCACAGTGTTCACGGCGATGCGGCGCGGACCCGGCTGTTTCGCGAGATAGCGTGTCAGCACTTCGACGGCGCCTTTCATGGAGGCATACGACGCGCTGCCGGGTATCGTGAGGCGGGTCAATCCCGAGGAGAGATTGACGATTCGTCCGCCGTCGGTGAGCAGCGGCAGCAGCTTTTGGGTCCGGAAGAACACGCCCTTGAAGTGCACGTTGTAGAGAGCGTCGAGCTCAGCCGCGGTTGTTCGGTCGAATGGGTTGTGGTGCGAAGTGCCGGCGTTGTTGACCAGATAGTCGAAGCGTTGCACGCCGAGGCGATGCAATGCCTCGCCCACACGTGTGACGAAGTCGTCAAACGCATCAACGTTACCCGTATCGAGCTGCAGCGCGATTGCCCGTGCGCTGGCCTCGCCGACGAGCGCGACAACCTTGTCGGCCTCGGCCCGATTCGAGTGATATGTGAGGATCGAATGCACGCCGCGCTTTGCCAGGCTGAGCACTGTGCTGCGACCTAGTCCACGGCTACCGCCGGTCACGAGGGCGATGCGGGGCCGGGCTACACATATATATATATATATATGGCTCCTTAGGGGGACGACGCTGGTCAGCCATCCCTACTACGACCGCTGCAAGAGGGTGCTCGCAGACGTCGATGGGGTATCGGCGGGGGTACGCGAAGTGGCTGGTCAGCGCAGTCCCTTATGGATCAGGAACCTGCGATGCAATTCGAATCCGGCCCGGGGAGCCATCCATAAAGGTGTGATCACTGCTTTTGAGGGCCGAGCTCCCTCGGTAGCTGGCCGAGTATCTGCAGGGTAAGCGTCCACAGCTCGCGCGAGCTGACGCTGTCCCGCTTGTTTGCCATCAGCACCACCCCATTCTGCGCGCCGGGCTCCAGCAGCAGCATCGACGTGAAGCCATCGTCCTGCCCCTCGTGCACGAGCAGGTGCCGGCCCTCGCAATCCATCTCGAACCACCCGAACGCAGGATGGCGGTCGACGGGAATCGTGTGCTGAAACGTGAAGTGATTCGAAGTGTGCTGACGCGCGAGCGACTCGCTCGATAACTGGAGCGAATCCGCGCCGCGGCCGGTCAGGTGCAGCTGCATGAAGCGCAGCATGTCATCGACGTTCGAATACAGGGTCGAGCTCGCTGCATGCGGCCTGTTGTACGGAAAAAACTCCAGAGGCACCACACGTCCATCGGTGGCGGCGCCATGCGGCCAAGCAACGAGCGCAGGGTCGGCCTCCGGCAGATAGAACGTCGATTCGGACATGCCCAGCGGCCGCAGAACGTTCGCAGCCATGTATTGCTCGAACGTCTCGCCGGTTGTCTGCTGAATCACTCCCGCAAGCACCTCGTAACCGAGGTTGCTGTACGAGAACTCTGCGCCGGGCTGTGCGACGAGCCGATGAGCGTGCCATTCGCGCAGGTAACGCTCGAGGGCATTCGCGTCCGTCTGTGGATGCTGCCAATCGTAGTCGTCGACATCGGGAAGACCGCTCGTGTGATTGAGCAGCTGGGCGATCGTGACTGCGCGCCAACGCTCATCGGCGAGCTGGAACGCCGGCACATGAGTCCAGGCGGCGTCATCAATTCCGATCGCGCCAGATTGCGCGAGCTGCATGATGGCTGTCGCGACGACCGGCTTGCTCACCGATGCCATGTGAAACAGCGTTTTCACAGTGGCCGGCGCGCCCTGCCCGAGACGCTGCACGCCGGTGGCAGTTCGCAATACGATCTTGCCATGCCCGACGACTCCCGCTGCGACCGCGGGAGTCGACGTTTGCTCGCGGAATCGCTCGATGTCGGACATGAGCAATTCCCGCAGCTGCTGCGTCGGGACGGCCGTGCATCCGCCGCAAGCGAGCGTCAGCAGGATCGCTATCGCTTCAGAACTGCGCCGACACTTGGAGACCATAGGTCCGCGGCTGCCCGTATGTCGCTATCAACTGCGGGAACAGCAGCGTTTCCTCGAAACGATCCACCAAGTACCGCTCGTCGAGCAGATTGCGCGCGAACGCAAAGACCTCCCAGCGCTCGTCCCGGCTGCGCCAGCCAAGGCGTGCGTTCACGATGGCATAGCTGTCGACCAGAGATGCCGCCTCGTTCTCCTTGCTGGTGAAGTAATCGCCTCGATAGCTGTAGGACAGACCGACGATTGCATCGCCGCTCGATCCGAGCGCATGGGTGTAGTCGAAGGCTGCATTGCCCGACCACTTCGATGACTGCGGGAGTCGGTTGCCGTCGATCGGCACGTCACCCCCTGGAGGATTGGCGGTAAAGGTCGCATCGACGTAGCCGAGGCCGATGGACAAATCCAGCCCGGGCGCGAGCACCGCCTGCAGTTCCAGCTCTGCCCCGCTGCTGCGCGCCTTGGCATCGTCGATCTTGCGGCAGCCGCAGTCCGAATTGAATGTGCTCACCTGCAGGTTCTTGTAGTCCATGTAGAACACAGCGAGGTTCGAGCGCAGACGGTGGCCGAACAACAGTGCCTTCAATCCCAGCTCATAGTTGACGACTTCCTCGGGCGAGAAGCGGATGTCGCGCACGTCGTAGACGCCGTCTCGGTTGGAGTCTTCCGGGAACAGGAAATCGGCGTTCCAGCCACCGGACTTGTAGCCGCGCGCGATGCGCGCGTAGGCGTTCACGTC
>DATJIP010000224.1:0-6682 GCA_035493235.1 Steroidobacteraceae bacterium | reverse complement strand
ACGCACCCGCGGCTCAAACTCGTCCACTCCGCATAAACCCAAGCAAAACTAACGTCTGAACAAGGCGTCGACCGGCTGGTTCGCCCGTTGCCTTCCCGCAGACTGTGCGGCAAGGGCGGAGAACCATGCGCAGCAAACTATTCGTACCCGGCTCGCGCCCCGAGTTGTTCGCCAAGGCGCTGGCCGGCGCAGCCGATTCGATCTCGTTTGACGTGGAGGATTCCGTTCCGGAAAACTCCAAGGCCTATGCGCGCGAGCAGGTGGCCGATTTCCTGCGCTCGCGCGCGGTCAAGGACTCCGCGAAGTCCTTCATCGTGCGCGTCAACGCGCCCGGCTCGCCGCAGTTCGAGGGGGATTTGATGGCGTTTGCTTGCCAGCAGGTTGCGCTGCTGAATCTGCCGAAGGCGCAGTCTGCGGCCGATGTCCGTGCCGCGGCCGCCGCGCTCGAAAAGGCCGAGCGCTGCAACGGTGTCGCGCGACCGATCGGGCTCCTGATCAACATAGAGACGCCGCGCGCGCTACGTCTCGCGCCTGAGATCGCCGCCGCGCATGCTCGCGTGGCGGGTCTGCAGCTGGGTCTCGCCGATCTGTTCGAGTCGATGCACGCCGACCGACGGAACCCGGCGAACGTGCATGCCGCCATGTTTCAGATGGCGATGGCCTGTGCCGAGAGCGGCAGGTTCGCGTATGACAGCGCGTATCCCGACGTCGCCGATGCAGAAGGATTCCGGCGCGAGGCCGAGCAGGCGCGCCAGCTCGGCTACGTCGGCAAGAGTTGCGTGCATCCGAAGCAGGTCGCGCTCGCCAACGAGATCTTCGGCGCCGCGACACTCGACGTCGACACGGCACGGCGCATCGTCGCCGCGGCTCAGGATGCTGCGCAGGCCGGACGCGGGGCTTTCCTGCTCGACGGCCGGATGATCGATCTGCCATTTGTGAAGCGCGCCGAAGCCGTGCTGGCCGCAGCGAACGACAGCAGCGATCGCCTGTGAGAGCGCTCATCGCCCTGACGGCGCTCGTCGTCAGCGCAACTGCTGCGGCCGACAGCATTTCATCGATCGACGTAACGTCGTTGCCTGCAATCAGCGGCGATAGCGCGCACACGCGTGTTATCGCGATCGACGACCGACCGGTGATCGTGCAGCCCGGCGTCGTGCGAGTCCTCGCTGCGAATCGCAAGGCCTGGATCGAAAGCCGCTGGCCGAAGGATATCGGCAAAGACCTGCCCGCCATTGTCGGTGACAGTCACCAGACCTTTGCGGTCCGCGGCGATCGAGTGACGCAGTTGGCCTTGAACAGCGATGCGCCAACGCTGTACGCGCTTCCGAACTTGCCCGTCACGCTGTCCTCCGCAGCAGGCACGCCCGCCGACGCCTATTTATATGTAGCGGGTACCGACGTTGGCGGAGCGCAGCATTTGCTCCGCCTTGCACCAGTGAGTGAAGCAGGGCAGTGGCAACAACTTACTCCATGGCCGGGCGGCGGCACGCCGACGTCACTCGTAGCGCGGATCGGCGCGTTGTATCTCACCGTCCACGACGACGGTGCTGCGGCCGATCGCCTGTTGCGCTGGTCTGCCGAATCGGGTTGGGAGGACCGAGGCGGAACACCTGGACCCATCGTCGCTGGCTCAGCTCACGCGATCGGCCAGGCGCACATTCTCTATCTCGTGCGCGATGCCGACGGCGCGCACCTCGAAACCTTTCATACGATCTCGCGCGCCTGGGCGCCGCTGCCTTACAGCATGAGCGGGCGCATCGACAGCGTCAGTCCTCTGGGCAACGGTGTCCTCACTGCACGTGCCGCCGACGGCGGCATCGTCTTCGAAAATGCACAAGTCGTTTCCAGCAAGCGCCGGCTCGCGGGCATCGATTGGACCATCATCGTCATCTATCTCGCGGCAATGGTCGGCGTCGGCATCTACTGGTATCTGCGCGACCGTCAGGGCACGGCCTCCGAGTTCTTCGTCGGCAGCCGCGCGATTCCGTTCTGGGCCGCGGGCGTCAGCTTGTACGCCACCAACACGAGCTCGATCAGCTACATCGCGATCCCGGCGAAGGCGTTCGAGACGGACTGGCAGTACATGATGAGCAAGATCATGACTGTGCTCGGCCTGATGGTGGTCGCCGTCTGGATCGTGCCCATCCTGCGGCGACTCGATCTCATCTCGGTGTTCAACTACCTGGAGATGCGCTTTCACCCGGCGATTCGCATGATCGCAAGCGCGCTGTGCATGGCGATGCACGTCGGCGGACGCATGAGCGTCGTGATGTTCCTGCCCGCGCTGGCGATCGCGACGATCACCGGTATCGACGTCGTCTACAGCATCCTCATCATGGGCGTGTGCACGATCATCTACACCGCGATGGGCGGCATGCGGGCCGTCGTGTGGACCGACTTCGTGCAGGTCATCGTGCTGATGGGCGGCGCGCTGTTCGCGATCGGCTTCGTCTTCAAGTCGCTCGGCGGCGCGGGCGTGTACGAGACCGCGATGGCGTACGACAAGACGCACCTGCTGAACTTCAAATTCGATCTCACCGAGCCGACTGTGTGGGGCTTCTTCTTCCTGATCCTGTTCGACACCGTGCTGACGTTTCCGAAAGATCAGGTGTTGATGCAGCGAACGCTCGCGACGGACTCGCCGCAAGCGGCGGGCCGCTCGATCTGGATCTTCGCCGCTGTGCTGCTGCCGGGTGGCCTGATCTTCTACGGCATCGGCACCGTGCTGTTCGCTTACTACAAAGCTCATCCGGAACGTCTCGATCCGCTGTTGCCGATCGACGCGACGTTCCCGCTCTTCATTGCAGCGGAGCTGCCGGCTGGACTCACCGGCTTGATCATCGCCGGCATCTTCGCGGCTGCGATGGGCACGCTGTCCGGCACGATCAACAGCGTCGCGACGCTGCTGTCGGTGGATTTCTACGAAAAGCTGGCGCGCAACCCGACCCAGCAGAAAAGCCTGCGCTTCGCCGAGTGGATGACCGTCGTGGTCGGCCTCGTCGGCATCGGCGTGGCGCTGCTGCTGTCGCGCTACGACATTCATTCGTTGCTCGACCTGACGATCGAGCTCGCCGGCCTGCTGGGCGGTGGCTTCGCCGGCGCGTACACTCTCGGCATGTTCACGCGGCGCGCGAACTCCGCGGGCGTGTCCATCGGCGTCGCGACCGCAGTCGTGGTGACGGTGGTGGCGTGGTGGAACAACCTGGTGCATCCGTATTTCTATCTGGGGATCTCGATCTTCGTCTGCATCGTCGTGGGATACGTCGCGAGCCTGTTTTTCCCGGCGCCGACGCGCTCGCTCACTGGCCTGACGATCTACAAAACGTGAGGGCGCGACGATCGACACTCAGTTTCTGAAAACCTTCCTGACGGTGGCCGATCACGGCTCGATGGCAGCCGCGGCGCGCGTGCTGAACATCACTTCGGCCGCAGTTTCACAGCAGATCCATACGCTGGAGCGCGAGATCGGAGTGCCGCTGATCGTGCGCGTCGGTCGCACAGTGCGGATGACGGAGCAGGGCGCACGCATCCTGTTGCGCGTGCGCGAGCTGGTGCGCGATTTCGGCGACCTGCGCAGCGTCGCAAACGAGAGTCCGATCTCCGGCGAGCTGCGGCTCGGTGCCTGTCCGACAGTGCTCGCCGGAATGCTGCCCGGGATCCTGGCGCGCATGGTCGGCAAGTTTCCGCACATCAATGTCTACATCCAGCCGGGTTATTCGGCGCCGTTGTACGCGTCGGTCGAAGCGGGCGATCTAGATGCCGCCTTCGTACTGCAGGCGCCCTATGCGTTGCCGAAGACGTGCGATTGGCATCTGCTGCGCGAGGAACCGTTGATCGTGCTTGCACCCCATCACATGGGTCATCGCACGGCGCACGATCTGCTGGCGAACGAGCCGCTGATCCGCTACGACCGCAACCAGTGGGGCGGACGTCAGGCAGATGAGTACTTGCGCAAGGTCGGCATCGTGCCGCGTGAGCGCTTCGAGGTGAACGCGCTCAATGCGATCGCGGTGATGGTCGATCGCGGGCTCGGCGTGTCGCTGGTGCCGGATTGGTCGAAGCCATGGCCGGAAGGGCTGCGACTGGCGCGCCTGGCGCTACCGGAGGAGTCGGTGCCGCGGCGGATCGGGGTGATCTGGTCGCGCGCGAGCGTGCGGCTGCGACTCGTGACCGTGCTCTTGCAGGAAAGCATTGCAGAGTCGGCCTAACCCAACAAATCCTACCCTCTGAACAAACCCCGGCCTGATTCTATTCACCTGACCGACTTCATAGATTGCCTCCCACAAATGCCTGAAGGGGGAGGCGACATCATGAGCAAGACATTGCGTGCAGCGCTGCGTTGTTTCGCAGGTTCCATCGGCGTATTCGCGGCACAAGGGGCTGCGCAAGCACAGGACCAGTCGGTTCCGACCGAGCGCGTCGAAGAGGTCATCGTCACCGGCACGCGCGCGCCGAAGGCGGTCGACAAGATTCCCGGTGCCATCAACGTCATCTCCGCGGAAGAAGTTTCGCGCACGTTGAGCCTCACGCAGGATCCCACGGCCGTGCTGGCGCGCACCGTGCCCGGTTATTCCGAATCCTCGCAGGCCATGAACAGCCTCGGTGAGACATTGCGCGGTCGCACACCGCTGCGCTTGTTCGACGGCATCCCGCAAAGCACGCCGCTACGCGACGGCAGCCGCAACAGCGTGTTCACCGATATGGATATCGTCGGACGCATCGAGGTGATCAACGGTCCGTCGGCAGCCGAAGGCATCGGCGCCGCCGGCGGCATCATCAACTACATCTCGAAGGACGCGACCGAGCCCGGCTTCAACGTCAACGTCTTCACCAATCTGTCTTCGCAGTTCGAGGACGACAGCGACAGCTGGAAGGCCGGCGCCACGGCTACGTACAAGTCCGATGACTACGACCTGGTGCTCAACGGCGCGCTCGGCGATCGAGGCATCACTTACGACGCGAACGGTCGTCGCATCGGCCTGTCTGCCAGCAGCTCCGCTGCGGACTCGGAGACCGAAAACCTGTTCCTCAAGGCCGGCTGGAACTTCGGCGCCGACGGCAATCAGCGGCTGCAGTTCTCCGCGAGCCACTTCAGGCAGGACAGCAAGGGTGGTTATCACTGGGTCGAAGGCAGCCGCGCCCTCGGCATTTCCGATACGGCAGAGCCGGGCCCGCCGCTCGGCACCGGCGGCGTGCCGCTCGTGGGCACGGAGTTCAACGAGTTCAATCAGTACGTGCTCACGTACAAGAACTTCGATCTGTTCGGCGGCAGCTTCAGCGCCGACGCTTACACCGCCGACCAGGCAATGCGCTTCCCGGCGGACAACGGCGCCGACCGCCAGGATCCGCTGATCGCGCCGATCGGCCAGCTGGTCGATCAGTCGGAGGTGAAATCGGACAAGGAGGGCGCACGCGCGTCATGGACGCGTGGCGACCTGTTCACTGCCGGACTCGAGCTGCACGTCGGCCTGGACTACGCGAAGGACACGACGGAGCAGCGCCTGGCGCTGACCGATCGCGTCTGGGTGCCGCCGATGAAGTACACCAGCATCGCACCGTACATGCAGCTGTCCTACGACATCGGACCGGTCACGATCAGCGGCGGCCTGCGCCACGAAGACGGCGAGCTCGAGGTAAACGACTACACCACCACGTTCTTCCGCAACCGCGCCTTCGTGGAAGGCGGCAAACTCGATTACGCGGACGACTTGTACAACCTAGGCGCGATCTGGCGCATCACGCCGGAGTGGTCCGTGTTCGCTTCCTACAGCGAAGGTTTCACGCTGCCGAACATCGGCATTCCGCTGCGTAACATCAATCGCCCGGGTCAATCCGTCGAAGGTATCCTGGACCTGCAGGCGATCATCTTCGACAACAAGGAGGCGGGCTTCAATTGGCGCGGCCAGCAGGCGAGCCTTTCCGCCTCGTATTACAAGTCCACGTCCGATCTCGGTGCGTCGCTGAGCGTCGATCCGGTGACGCAGGACTTCGTGCTGAACCGCGCGCCGGTCGAGATCGAGGGCTACGAGGCGAGCGCCGAGTACCGGCTGAACCCGTCGTGGAAGTTCAACGCGCTGTACTCGCACACGGAAGGCAAGACCACGCAGGCCGGCCAGCCGAACGGTCCGTTGAGCCTCGAGATGGGTGTCGTCAACATCAGCCCAGACAAGTTCAGCGGCTCGGTGCAGTGGGACTTTATGGATCGCGCGTCGGTCGTGCTCGGTGCGACCGCCTATGTCGGGCGCGACATCAACGAGGGGAGAGCGGGCGAAGAGCACACGCACGGCTACACGCTGTACGACCTGACGGTGAACTACGACATGGAGAAGTACGGCGGGCTCGTGCTCGGCGTGGAGAACCTCACCGACAAGTTCTACTTTATGTCGTTCTCGCAGATCGACTTCTTCCGCAACTACTTTGCCGGCCGCGGCCGCACGGTGTCGCTGACCTACAGGATCGATTTTTAAGAGTCAGGCTGAAGCCTGACCCACACGGGCTGGCCTGTTTGTGGGTCAGGCTTTAGCCTGACGACAGATGCCCATGACGCAACCTCGCGATGCGATCCTGGTCGCGGGATCGGCCAACCTGGATTTCGTCGTGCGCGCGCACCACGTGCCCGCGCCCGGCGAGACCGTGCTGGGCCGCGAGCTCGCAATCGTTCCGGGCGGCAAAGGCGCCAACC